>CALAQT010000414.1 GCA_937888775.1 uncultured Actinomycetes bacterium
CCCTGGACGCGGCCGGGTGGGCGCTGGCCGCCGACGGGGTGAGGGTGCGTGGCACCACCCGCCTCCAACTGCGCCTCGCCGTCGCGGACGTCGCGCCGCTTCCCGACGTGGCCACCGCGATCGCCTCACAGCTCTCGGCCATCGGCATCGACGTCCAAGTCGCGACCAGGCCCGCGTCGGCGCTCCGCCAGATGCTGGTCAGCGGCGGGGAATTCGACATGGCGGTCGCCGACTGGGACAACGGCCCGGACCCCGACGTCAGCTCGTTCTGGCGCTCGACGGCGGTGCCGCCGGCCGGGTTCAACGTCTCCGGGGGCACCGTCGACCCCTTCCTCGACCAGGCCCTCGACCGGCTGGCAACGCTCTCCGACCCCGCCGCTCGCGCGGCCGCCGCAACGTCGGTGTCGAGCCAGCTCGCCGACGACCTGCCCGCGGTGTTCCTCGAGACCCCGGAAGTGTCGCTGGTGCTGCGCCCCGGGATCACCGTCACCATTCCGCCGGTGGGGACCAGCGCCAACCGCTTCGACGACATCGCCAGCTGGCACAGGGGCTGAGCGGGCCGCCTGCTAGGATCGGTGACCGCCGTCGCACGCCGGGGTGGTGGAACTGGTAGACACGCAGCGTTCAGGGCGCTGTGTCCGCAAGGGCGTAAGGGTTCGACTCCCTTCCTCGGCACTCCTCGTTCGTTGAGATATCAATGTTCTTGCTCTTGGGCGTCCAATTCGCGTCCAATTCAGTTCCCGGCACGACCCGCAGCTCAGGGCCATATTGAAAGTCGATGAAGTCGGCCAGCGCCTCCGTGCTCGCATCGGTGGCGTGGACGTAGAGCTTCATCGTCGTCGTGACCACCGAGTGGCCCAGCATCCGAGCCACGGCCTGTAACGGCTGGCCGCCCTCGATGGCCAAAGGACACTTGACTCCCTTCCCCCGAATCGATCAACAACCTCCTGCCGAAAGCCGGGCATCGAAATGAAGAGGCCGCGAGTGCTCGTTAGCCGCATCGCCACCTTGTCTTTGAAGGCTGAGATGTCGGCCTGCGTTGGGGTACCGATCCGCCACCGGACCTCCACCAGATAGTCGAGAGACTGATAGTCGAAGCTCCCGTCAATTTCATCTGTGGTGGTGCGAAAGGGAGGCCGGTAGGTGAGGCCGTGCAGCGTGAACAGCTCCTTGAGGAGATCCTGAAGACCGTAGCCTCGCATCTGGGGGTCCTCGTCTCTTGCAACCATGGCGTTGTAACGGGTTCGCAGTTGCTCAAGATGTTGCGCTCGCTCACGCGTCGCATTGGCGCGGCGTTCTGCCTCTTCCCGCCTGCCATCAGCCGATGCGCGCTCGGCCTGCACCTCCATCCCGTGATCGGCTGCCTCCTGGCGCAGGTTCTGCAGACCGAAGCGTATGTGACCCAGATGCTGGCTCCCGAGCACAGGTTGCGCGAGGAGCTGTTCGACATCACACCGTCCATCGGTCCAGCGATCTCGCCATGAGGGCAAAGCGCACCAGCATTTCGGGCCGGATCCAAGAGTTAACCAAGTGGGTGGCGCGGCTCGATATTGCGTGTGCCTCTATAACTGAGGAGGTTGCAGACTTGCGCACGCTCCTCGCAGCTGGATCACCCGCGACGTCAACGACAGCCCGCCCTGGTAGCGTCGAGGCCGCGATTGACGGCGATAGCCTCGTGAACGTCGCAGTCTGGGTCGAGTGGCTGGTCAACTCATACAGGCTCGGTGACCGTTTCCCGGAATGTTGGTACCTGCACGACGGGTTGGTCGAAGTGCTCTGCGCGATGCAGCGGTGGCATTCGACTCTGAAACGTGATCAACGCGGCGACCCGAGCCATCTGGTTCTTTGGGTGGACGCTCTTTATCGCCTCGACGATCGACTCTTCGCACGGATCACGCAGCGGTGTCTCTCGAGCCACGACAAGGTGTCGCCGTGGAAGGGCCCGACAATCGACGAGCTGAACGCTGTGCGCCACGATTGACGTCCGTTTCCTGAGTACACGCTCGGGAATGAGCACAAGATCGTCACTCCCATCGCCACCGGATCGCGACAGGGGGTAGGCATCCTAGTGGGCTGTGACCGTCGTCCTTCGGAAGCCACCCGACCCGGATCTTTGGCTGTCCGCCCATGCCGGCGAGGATGTACATGAGATGGACGGCGATACGTTTGAGGCTCTAATCGCTGTTGCCTTGCTCAAGTTCGGCTACGACTACGTCGAGCTGACGGAGCACTACGATAGAGGAGCCGACCTCGTGGCCACTCGAAGCGGTCGTCGAACCTCCATCCAGGTCAAGAGGTGGGACGACCGAGTTGACGAGACCGCCGTAACACAAGCCTTTAAAGGTGCCGTCGCGTATGGCTGCAGCGACGCGATGGTCATTACCAATTCCATCTTCAAGCCGGAGGCCCGGAGACTGGCGGAAGCTCATGACGTGACGCTCTTGGATCATGAGGACCTGGCGAACCTGCTCCACACCACCGCGATCGCTCCGCGCAGGAAGGCCACCGCACCCACCTGTCCAACGTGTCGCGTTGCGTTGACCTATCACAGCAAGCCGGGTGCGTTTTGGGGATGTGCGAACTACCCCGACTGCAGACAGACGGTGCAGTACCACAAGTGGACCCTGCGTGTCGCCGCACCTTCGCTGGCGGCCAACCCGACCGTCCCATCGCGGTCCGTCGCGGCAACATCGCGGGCCTTGCCGCCCGCTTTCCCACCACCCCCCCCCGCCTGTGCTTCCAGCTCCGCCACCAACAGGGTATCGACTGGCGCCCGTGAGATCCAAGGGCACCGACCTGGTTTGGGACCAGGAGGTCGCCGGTTCGAGTCCGGCCGCCCCGACTCCCGCTGGTATATGACACAGGAGCATCTCCACCCTCGCTGACGACACGCGACTGATTTGTCGACGCGCTAGGGCAACCAGCCTCGTCGACCGGCGCTGTGAGCAAGTTCAGATCCGTACGCGACGGTCCGGACGTATGCAGAAGGCGGTGAGCTGTGACCACGCTTTCTGGTGTGACCGAACAAACGTCGTTCGGAGGGCTATAGTCGCGAGATCGTGCTCGCAGCGATCGTCATCAACCTCACCATAGAGTCGATCCTCGTCTGGCTGTTCGTCGGCCTCGTGGCCGGCTTCCTGGCGAGCAAGGTTACGACCGGCCACGGCATGGGCCTCCTGGCCGACATCGTGGTGGGCGTCCTCGGCGCCATCCTCGGGACCATCCTCGCCAACGTCCTCAACATCTCCATCAATGTTGCGGATCACCCGATCATCAGCGAGATCATCATCGCTTTCATCGGCGCTGCCATCCTGCTCCTCGTGCTCCGCCTGTTCAGCGGGGGTATGGGGCGCGGCCGGCGCATTCGCTAGCCGGCGCCGTTGCGCCGCATCAGTCGCACGAAGCCTCGCCCCGATCTGCTTGTTGCGGACACGTTGATCAGGCCGCATCCCGGCCCGAAGCTGCAGGTTATTTCAACTTACTGCAAGTTGTCTCCCGCGGACGCGAGGGCGATCGGGTCGAGCCCGGCTGGAAACGGCACGAGCATCCTGTCGGCGAACGGAACCCGAACGAGGTCCGAGAACAGTCCGCCCCAGTCGCCGCCGAGCGGCGCACCGAACATGGCCAGCTCCGGGACGGCAAGACAGTGCGCGTAGAGCCCGGCGCCGCAGCGGTCACACTTGCCGCACGCGATGTGCCATGGCACCACCACCAGGTCGCCGGCGGCGACGTGTGTCACCGCGTCGCCCGTCTCGACAACCTCCGCGATGCACTCATGGCCGATCGCAAAAGGTGGCGGCACTGAAGAGCGACCGATGAGAATCGCCAGATCGACGTCACATGTCGTGGCGACCACCGGCCTGACGATCGCGTCAACCCGCGACTGCACACGTGGACCAGGCCGTTCGCGCCATTCGACAGTGCGCCTCGCTACGAAGGTCAGCTCGCGCATCAGTTGCCTTGATCACTCCAATGTCCGAGCCTGTGAGTTGTCCACCCCGATGGAGGCCCAACCTACCGCCCCGGGGCAGGAGTTCTGCCCGCGGAGGAGCTGGCCGTGGCCGCCCTCCGCCCGGAGCCTCCGCGACGAGGCGCTCCAAGCCGCCGTCGGTCGCGTCTGCAAGGAGCACCGACGCGTGTACGGAGCCGACAAGCTCTTGGCCCAGCTCAACCGGGATCCCCAACGCTGCTCACAAGACGCGCGTGATGTGACAAATGGCCCTTCCCGAGGTGATCCCGGTGGTCGACAATGCAGTGGTGAACACTCTTCGAGCGGCAGGCAGGTCGCGACGGCGGTGGCTCGGCCTCGGATTGGGGACGGCCCTCCTTGGTGCCGCGCTGGCCACCGAGCTGCGTAAGCCGGCTGGGGAACGTACGTGGCACGGCAGGATGGCGGGGAGGGTCCCATACGATCTTCGGCTGCCGACGCTGGCCCGAGTGCATGAGCGCCTGTGGAACCGCGCGGATCACCGCGTTTTCGTCCCCACGGTCTTCGGTGTCGGCTGGACCATCAATCTCAGAGGGCTCCTCGCGGACGGGTCGCCTGGGATTCGGTAGTGGGTCCCCCGGTTTGACGGGCACATTTACTAGCCCGAACACGCAGCGGCGTGGACGGATTCCTAGTCTGCCGTACCGTGCAACCTGCTCCCCGGGCCGGATCCACCGAGCTGGCGCTGCTCCACGGTAGTCGCCGGGCGGGCGTGCCCGGGATGCTGCTCGCGGGCGTTCTGTTCATCGGGCCCGCGGTTCCCGTGATGATCGGGCTCGCAGAGCTGTACCTCCTAGTCGGAGCCGATCATCACGTCCAGCTCGTCCTGGGCGGGCGTCGATGCGGCGGTCGTCGGGATCGTGGCCAGGGCCGCCATTGACGTCTCGGCGCTGGTGGCGCTGGTCTTCCTCAAGATCGGCGCACTGGCGTTCGGCAGCGGCTACGTGCTGCTGCCCTTCCTCCACGCCGACCTTGTCACGACGATGCCTACGACAGCAGCATGCCACCGTCGACGACGATGAGTGCGCCCGTCATGTAATCGGCCGCAGACGAAGCCAGGAATACGGTCACCTTGGCGATATCGTCAGGAACACCCATGCGCTTCATGGGAATGCGCTGTGTGAACCCTGCCATCATCGCGTCGGTCTGCTCCTTGCTCATACCAGCCAGTGGTTGCGCTGTGCCTTCGGTGGTGATGTCGCCAGGTGCGATCGCGTTGACGGTGACATTATGTGGTGCCATCTCCAGGGCGAAGCTCTTGGTGAAGCTGAGGACGGCGCCCTTACTCGCATCGTACGCGGCCAGGCCGGGGAAGGATGGATGGACCGAGTCAATGGAGGCGATGTTGACGATCTTGCCGCCACGACCCTGCTTCACCATCTGCAGACCGGCCGCCTTCGACATGAAGACCAGACCGCGCAGATTGATGTCGAGAACTCGGTCGAAGAACTGCGGACTCATCTCCAGCACGGGGCTGGTCGGGAAGATCCCGGCGTCGTTGACGAGGAGGTCAAGAGAACCGAACTCCTCGATGCAGCGCTGAACGGCAGCTTCGCAGTCGGCTTCGTTGCTGACATCGACGCGCATCGCCACGGGGCGTCCCTCGTCCCGAGCCATATGTTCGGCAGCATGCTGTGCCGCGGCAAGGTCTATGTCGGCGATAAGGACATTTGCGCCGCCCTCAGCAAGCCGATCGGCGATGCCCCGACCGATACCCTTCCCCGCACCGGTGACGAGTGCATTGTGGCCGGCGACCGAGAATGGGCCCCAGAGGTTGGGGCGGGCTTCGATTGCGGCGGTTGGCGATTGATGAAGCATGGGAGCACTCTCACGATGGCGTCTGACGTGCGCAGTCTATTGTGACCCCCTGGCGATGCAACGGGCAGAGGCCATGGACATCGACAGCCTGGGCACAAGGTCACAATCCCTGCTCATGGTTGCCTATCAGCGCCACCCGTGCGTTGGGTCGCGGCGCAACTGACCTACCACCGGATGTGCGGTCTCGAGCGTGAGGCGCGGGCTCAGCGGGCTCAGATGGGAGAACCGGACGACATCGCCAAGGTGGCCGTCTTCTGGCATCGTCCGCCGCCGGCTACATGGCCGGCGATCTCGTCATCGTCGACGGCGGATTGCTGCCGGCGTAGCACCACCAGCCGGCTTGACCCATGGCGCCGGGCGCCCCGCTCTGTCGGTTGGGACCTCCGGCACTAGCCATCGAGGCCCGTGGGCGCCACGCTGTCAGCGAGCGAACGGCAGAGGAGATGGCGATGGCCACAGCGACGCGGTCCACGATCGAGGCCGAACGGATGTCCCTGGTGGACACCGCATGGCTGCACATGGAGATGCCGACCAACCTGATGATGGTCGGCAGCCTCGCCTTCTTCGACGCGCCGCTGGACCGCGACCGACTCGTCAGGGTCCTTGAGCGGCGCCTTCTCAACCACCCGCGGTTCCGCGAACGCATCCACCCGGCGGTGATCGGGCCTCCCAGCTGGGAGGTGGATCCCCTGTTCGACCTCGCGGCCCACGTGCACCGCGTCGCGCTGCCCGCACCCGGTGGCGACGCCGAGCTGCGCCTCCTCGTCGCCGACCTGATGAGCACCCCGCTCGACATGACCCGACCGCTGTGGGACGTGCACATGATCGAGAACCACGGCCACGGCTCGGTGCTGCTCACCCGCATCCACCATGCCATCGCCGACGGCACCGCGCTGGTGCGGCTCCTGCTCGGGCTCACGGCGACAACCGCCGCGGCGTCGCTGCGAGCGCCCCGCACGGCCGGCGCCCCAGCCCCGAACGGCGCGCACCATCACCTGCTCGCGCACCTCGACCCGCGCCGGGCCGTCGGCGACATCGTCCAGGTCAGTGCGCAGGCGTTCACCCTCGCGCGGCTCACCGCGCTGTGGCCTGACGCCTCCACATCGCTCCGCGGTGGCCTGGTGCGGGCCAAGCGGGTGGCCTGGACGAAGCCGTTCGCACTCGAGGACCTACGCCCGCTGCGTGAGGAGGGTGGCTACACCGTCAACGACGTCCTCGTCACGGCCGTTACGGGCGCGCTGCGGTCGCACCTCCGCAACGGGGGCGAGAAGCTGCCGAGCCACGTCCGCGCACTCGTCCCCGTCGACATGCGTCCGCAGGATGACGACGGCAGGCTCGGCAACCAGTTCGGCCTCGTGTTCCTGGACATGCCGGTCGGGATGCCCGGACGGCGGCAGCGGCTCGACTCCGTCCATGCGATGATGCAACTGGCGCGGCACTCACCGCAGCCGTCGGTGGCATTCGAGGTGCTCGGCGCGCTGGGGCTGGTCCCGCAGGCCATCCAACGCCAGGTGGTGCGCTTCTTCGGGGCGAAGGGAACGGCCGTCGTCACCAATGTCCGCGGTCCGGCTCGGCGTCTGTACCTGGCCGGGGAGAGGCTCGTCAACCTCACCTTCTTCGTGCCGCAATCGGCGATGCTCGGCATCGGGATCAGCGTCATGACGTACGCCGGTGACATCCAGGTCGGCGTGATCGCCGACGCCGGGCTCGTCCCCGAACCGGCTGCCATCGCCCGTGACATCACCGCCGAGCTGCGTGCGCTGGTCAGGCTGGGGGGCGCGTCAGGAGGTCGTGAGGACGACGGCGAGTAGCCGCGACGGGGTGCACGCTCGCTGCACTCAATCCACGACAGCTCACGACGAGGGCGGTGCGTAGAGCCGCTCGATCTGGTCTGCGTACCGCTCGGCGACGACCTTGCGACGCACCTTGAACGTCGGCGTGAGCTCGACGCCGACCGTGAACTCGGCGGGGAGGACGACCCAGCGTCGCACCTGCTCGACCGCCGCTAGACCCCGGTTGACCGCCTCGACGTGGCTGCGCACCGCGTCGCGCACGATGTCGTGGTCGAGGAGGGCGGCGACGCTCTCGCGAATCCCGCGCCGCGCCGCCAGGTCGGCGAGGGCTGAGGTGTCGATGGTGAGCAGGGCACTGAGGTACGAGTGGCGGTCACCGATGATCACGGCGTTGGCGATCAGGTCGCCGCGCAATGCGTTCTCGATATTGGTGGGCGAGATGTTCTTGCCACCGGCGGTGATGATGAGGTCCTTCTTGCGGTCAGTGATGGTGAGGTAGCCGTCAGCGTCGAGCACCCCGACGTCGCCGGTGTGCAGCCAGCCGCCGCCCAGGGTCTCCGCTGTCGCCTCGGCGTCGTGGTAGTACCCGGTGAAGACGACCTCGCCCCGGGTCAGGATTTCCCCGTCGTGTGCGATGCGCAGCTCGACTCCGGGCACTGCCTGCCCGACGGTGCCGATCCGCGAGTGTCCGTGGCGGTTCACCGTCGCCGCCGACATGTCCTCCGTCATTCCGTACCCCTCGAGGATCTCGAGGCCGAGGGCGTGGAAGAAGCGGAGCAGCTCGGGCGAGATCGGCGCCGCTCCCGAGATCAGGGTGTGCGTCTGGTCGAGCCCGGTGGCGCGCCGCACCCGGCGCAGCACCAGCGCGTCAGCGACCGTGTGGCGGGCCTTCAGCGTCATCGGGACCGGTAGCGACCGCTGCCGGCGGGCCACGACCTGCTCGCCGATGCTGATCGCCCAGCGCGCCAGGCGCCGGCGGGCCGTCGGCATGGCGTCGATCTCAGCGTTGATGCGGACGGCCATCTTCTCCCACACGCGCGGGACGCCTACGAAACACGTGGGGCGCACGTCGGCAAGGTCACGGGGCAGGTCGGCCATCGCCGAGGTGAACCACAGCGGGCTGCCGATGAGGTACAGGCGCCCCTCGCTGTTGAGGCGTTCGAGGATGTGGGCCAGGGGCAGGTAGCTGACCACCCGGTCGTGCGGTGACATGTTCACCAGCGGCCCCAGCGCGTCGAGCGCCGCGACGAGGTTGCGGTGCGTGGCCATGACGGCCTTGGGTGGCCCGGTGGTGCCGCTCGTGTAGATGAGGGTGGCGATGTCGTCGGCCGCGGCGGACTCGCTGCGCACGTCGAGCTCATGGCCGACCTCCGCGAGCGCGAGAGCCCCCTGGCGGAGGGCTTCATGCCACCCGATCACGAACGGTCGCTCATCGTCGGTCGCCTCTCCCTCGACCAGGATGACCCGCTCGAGTCCAGGGAGCCGGCCGCGCACCTCGAGGATCTTGGCGAGGAGCGCGCGGTTCTCGACGACGGCGATCGACGCCCCGGCGTGGCCGAGGATGTACGCCGCCTCGTCGGTGCTCAGCGTCTGGTACAGCGGCGCCGTGCACGCGCGGACGAGCAGCGTCGCCGTGCTCGCGATGACGAACTCGGGACGGTTGAAGGACCAGATGGCCACATGGCCGCCGGTCTCGAGGCGCTCCCGGAGGTACCAGGCGGCGAGGTGGCGCGCCTCGGTCGCGTACTGCCGCCACGTCCTCGTCTGCCAGCCGGCGGCCGTGCGATGCAGCAGGGCCGGGTCATCCGCGTGCAGCTCGGCCTGACGGCGGAACAGTTCGACGAGGGTGCGTTCGCGTAACGTTCCCATGAGGATGTCGCGCTCGGTTGGGGACGGGGCTGCGACCGCTGCCGGGGTCATGGTCCACCTCCGGGACGACTACGCTGCGATTGGTGCGCGGACGGCGCTGCGGCTCAGCATCACGTCCGGCGCCCGGAGCGAACAGGGCCATCCGTCACAAGGAGCGTGTGGACGCTAGTAGCCACACCTCCCCCTTGAGGTTCAACTGCGTCACCCGCGGGCGGCAAGACCGT
>CALAQT010000415.1 GCA_937888775.1 uncultured Actinomycetes bacterium
CAACAGCACGTCAGGCTCTCGCGACCGCTCGGATTCACCCCCAAATGACGAGGAGTCCCGCTTATTCAGGGTCAGCCGCACCTACGCAGACGCCACGTATCTGCAAACTTCCTTCGGCCGTTCCTGCGCGGAGACCTTGCTCGGCGCTCCCTGGTGGCTCGGGCTGTTGCGGCTGGAATGTCGCGACGACGCGATCGTCGCGACGTGGCTCCATCTCGCCCAAACTGGGACTGCTGAAGGCCGCGTCCGCGACCACAGATCCGATGCAACAATTTCTGCACAAACTTTTGCCGTTGCTGTAGATTGCTCGCGCCCGATCACAGACCGACCAGGAGGGTTTTAGATTGCGACGCATCCTCAGCTCGATGAGCTACGCCAACGTCATCGCGACCGTGGCGCTGTTCCTCGCAGTCGGCGGCGGCGGTGCCGTCGCCATCGCCTCATCCACCACCAGTCACCGGACGAGCCACAACAACGCCAGTCCGAATCAAGGACCCCGCGGACCACGCGGCCCCCGAGGATTCCGAGGCCCCGCAGGCGGACCGAAGGGCGCGAAGGGCGACACCGGACCAGCTGGACAGAAAGGTGCTACCGGAGCGACAGGCCCGGCGGGAGCACCTGGGCCAGCGGGGTCGGCTGTGGGCTTCGCCGACATCGCTCCTGACGGCACCATCACCAACAGCAAGAATGTTCAGCTAGTGAGCCATATCGCAGCCTCAGGCGTGTACTGCCTGAAGCTCACCACCGGCACGCCGCAGAACGTGACCGCCATGATCGACAACTCGGGTGCCGACCCGCGTTCGGCCTTCGTCGCTGGAACGATCAACGCCTCGGCGGTGGCCAGCGGTTGCCCGGCCGGAAGCCAGATCGACATCGCCACGGGTGACGTGGGCATGCCGGCGTCCAATGGGGACTTCGCGGACAAAGCCTTCTTTGTTGCGATCAACTAAGGCGTAGGCGCATGTGCGGCGGGCGGGTTCCATCCGCCCGCCGCGCTGGACAGGGGCGGCTCGCGGCCGGCGCGGACTTTCACTTTGCCCCGCCAGCCTCGTCGACGCCCACATGCGATTCAACGGCAAGCGCAAGTCCGACGCGAGGTCGATTTGCTGGCTGTTCGTCCTGCCGGCACTTTCAACCGGGGGCCAAGTGGGTCGACGATTCAGTCCCGCCAAAGCGACGATTACCTAGGCAGGCGCCAGGTTCTGCACCGCGCGACGTGGGCCCTGGATTCGGCGACTTGCGAGGTTCCGGCGTTGACCCGCCGGCTCGTCCGGCCGCTCGCCGTAACGCAAAGGCATGAGCGCGAGGTCCAGGCCGGCGGCGAGCTCGTGCCTACGCAACCGCGGCTGAACCGCCGTTCGCATCAGACGACCGGTTCAGCGGGAGGCTGTCCTGTGAATCTGCGGAGGTCGGGACTGATCGGTGTCAGAATGCCCGCAACGGTCCCACTTCGCTATCGCGGTCCGCGCGAAGTCAACCCCCTTCGCGGCAGCGCCAAAGACCAAGGGGTGGGCTTGCCCTGCCCGGATCGCGATTCTCATCCCTCAGAGGTTGGCCGGCGCGCCGGCCCCGAGACGCTGTCGCATAAACCCCAGCGGGGTGAGTTTTCTTGTGCACCGATGACAACGACGCGATTTCCCGTCGAGTCGAATCAGTTGGGCGATGCCCTCGATGACCGCGAGATGGGCTTACATGGCGTCGGTCAAATTGGCGATTGTGATCCGATCCAGTGGCCCGGGGTTTATGCGACAGCCTCGCGGCAAAGCGGCTGTCTCGACGGCAACGGCGCCGGCGGCTCCCTTCAACCAGCCGCCATCGACCGCCCCGCAGAAGCGGCAGCTAAAACCGTCACCCCAACGCAACCGCTCCAAGAAGCGCAGGCATCCCAGCGTCGTCGGGGAACCACTCCAGCAGCTCATGCCAGTCGCGCGGGCACTCCACGCCCGCCCGGGGATGCTCACTAGCCACGTGGGCAAGCTACCCGTCGAGGGGGACGGAAGCGGATAGCCCACTCGCGGGATATGAGAAGAGTCGGTGCGGACGTGGCCGTCGGCCCGGGCCAGCCGCTGTAGCACGCCCCAGGCATGATCCAGGCTGCGGTCGTCAATGAACACCAGCTCGTATCGATCGGTGATCGCGGCCACGCTGCGGGTCAGCTGCTCGTGCAGCGCGATCAGGCAGCCGGCGCCGCGTACATCGGCGCGACGACGCTCAGTTCGAGCCGGCCTGCCGGAGAAGGGCTTTCGGAGAGACCGGCCACTGGCGCCGATTGTCCGATCCCCGCGCGTACATCGCGCGAGCGCGCTGTCGGCTTTGAATGCTCGCCGTCGCGGCGGCCGGTTGGCCGGCCACCGTCAGTTGCAACTGACGGTAATTGAAGCCGTAACCACCCGAGCAGTCCAGGTGAGCGTCGCAGCCGTCGAAGTTGGCTGCCCACTTCAGCCACAGCTGGCGGCCGTTGCGGCTGATCCAGCTGAGCGGGAAGCCGGGGTCATAGCCATTGGAGGGGCCGAAGTTCATCTCACGGACCACGAACGAGAACGGGCCCCACGGATGCGGCGCGACGAGGACGTCCAGCTCCGAGCCAGCGCGCCAGATCTCGGGTGGCTGGGCGGCGTAGGAGTGGGTGAAGGCGAGCAGGTAGTGGTGCAGGGGCGCGTCGTAGGACATCTGCGGATAGGTGATGTGCGAGGCCCAGCTAGCGATCGGCACCGCAGCGGCGGGAGAGGTCGAGTACACCGGCCACGGCAGCCCCTCATGGCGCCGCCAGCCGGACACCCACTGCCACTTGGCTGGATCGGTCATGTCGGCCACATCCGGACGGCTGCGCCCCATGATCAGGTTGCTCGCGTTGAACTCGCGCTCGGTGGCGATCGCATAGACGTAACCATCGAGGTAGTTGCCGCCGCGACCGCGCAGCACCCAGCTGAGATTGCTCAGCGGAGCCGGGAAGGCCTTGGCCGGAGTGCGCCATTGCTGGCCGAGATCAGTTGAGTAGGCGATCCCGGCCAGACCGGCGAACAGCCCGTTGGTGCCCCAGGACCAGTCGTTCTGCTGGGTAGCGAACAGCACGTGGTCGGCCTCGACCAGGCCGCTGGAGTAATACGGGCCCAGAGGCCCGCTCCACAGGGAGCGGTTGTGCCTGATCTGGGCGAAGGAAGCCGGCGGAGGGGCCGCGGCGTTGCCGACGTAGTTGAACTTGATCTGGGGCGGCGTGCCGGTGATCTGAGCCATTGACTGCTTCCAGAGCTCGCCCTTGGGCTCGCCGGTGCCGCCGTCGTCCATCATCGTGTACTGGTTGCCGTCATCCGCCCAGACCGTGGGCAGGATGTCCCCCGACTGATTGCGGGGGGGCCCATCGCGGGGACTGATCCAGCTCGC
The DNA here is from genome assembly GCA_937888775.1 of uncultured Actinomycetes bacterium. The sequence goes on from CALAQT010000415.1 coordinate 3,382, forward strand.
GCCGGTGATCAGCGGGCTGGTGGGAAAGGGCGTGTTGTTGCTCCGCATGAGCCGGCCGTCGGCGAAGCCGGGAGCGACCATCGCCGCCAGCAGCGCGGCCACGATCCAGTAATGCAATCTAGGCATCCCCACCCATAACTCCAAGCACAACGCAAAGTATCGGCAGCTAGGTCATTCGGTGAGACTCCGGCCGCCGGCGGGACCAGCATCCCTGTTCTCAACGGTCGCGACAGCTCACGCGCTGAATTGCGCTCGAACTTCCCCAGGCGCGCGCCGCGATCAATCATCCACTGATTTGATTGCTTCAGGTCGTCCAGGGCCCACGGGGACGTCTCGGGCCCGCTCAAGGTACCGTCGGGCGGGCCAATGAGCACGGGCATCATCTATCGGAGCGCCCACGTCTACGAGGTTCTGATGCGCTCGCTCTACGGGCGCCATTACGCCGCCAGGATGAGCGCCGTCGCGGAGCAGGTTCCGGCCGGAGCCTCGGTGGTCGAGCTGTGCTGCGGGCCCGGGACGCTCTACCGGCGCTATCTTCAGGCGCGCACCAGCAGCTACATCGGGCTCGACGTCAACGGCCGTTTCGTGGCCCGTCTCAGGCGCGAGGGCATTGACGCCCGCCAGGTCGATCTCGCCGCGGCGGCCGAGCCGTTGCCGGCTGCTGACGTCGCGATCATCCAGGCGAGTCTCTACCACTTCCTGCCCGACGCCGGGCAGATCGTCGATCTGATGGTCGCGGCCGCGCGCGAGCGGGTGATCCTGTCCGAGCCGATCCGCAACCTCTCCACGAGCGACCTTCCGCTCGTGGGCCGGCTCGGCCGGCAGGCCGCGGATCCCGGTGTCGGGGGCCATGCTCAACGCTTCACTGAGCAGACGCTGGACGCGCTGATGGCGGCCTACCGCGAGCGGATCATCGCAGCGTTCGCGATCCCGGGCGGGCGCGAGAAGGTCTACGTCCTCGCCGGTGGTGGCTGAAGGCCGGCCCTCGGCTCGACCTGCGCAGGTGCGAACGACCATTCGGCTTCCGGACCGTCCGCCTGGCTGTCGATCAGGAACAGCGGCCGGTCCTTGACTTGTTCGAAGATTCGCCCGACGTACAGCCCGACGACGCCGACGCTGACGATGATGAAGCCGGCGAGCACGAGCAGCAGCACCGCGAGGCTTGTGTAGCCGGGCACCGTCTGGCCGGACTCGACGAAGTAGTCGCCCACCTCGAATCCCGCCAGCACAATCCCGATCAGCGCGACGACGAAGCCGACCAACACCACCAGGCGCAGCAGCAAGGTGCTGCGGAAGAACATCCCGTCGAGCGCGACCCGGATCAACCGCTGGAGCGTGTAGCCGCTCTCGCCCGCGTGGCGCGGGTAGTGCTCGATCTCGACCGTGGTCGAATCGAACCCGAGCCAGTCGAGCGCGATCATGTACTCCCGGTCGCGGTCGCGCAGTCGCAGGAATGCGTCGATCACGGGTCGGGACAGGAGGCTGAGGTTGCTGTAGTCGGCCCTGACTTCGGTCTCGAGCGTGAGCCGCCTGTAGAGGCGGCTGGTCGAGCGCCGGAACCACGAGTGCCGCCACCCGCGGCGCGTCGTCCGAACGATGTCATAGCCCTCCCCGGCGGCGGCCCAAAGCCGTGGGATCTCCTCGGGAGCCTCCTGTAGATCGCAGTCGATCACGACCGCCCGCTCACCGCGGGCCTGCGTCAGTCCGGCGGTGATCGCGGCGTCCTGGCCGAAGTTTCGGCTGAGGCGGAACGCGCGCACGTGTGGGTCGCATCGCGCGAGCCGCTGCAGGACTCTCCAGCCTTCGTCCTCGCTTCGGTCATCGACGAACACGAGCTCGTAGTTTTCGGTCACCCGCGAGACGCTGTGGGTGAGGCGGTCGTGCAAAGTGCCGAGGCAGTCCGCGCAGCCATAGACAGGCACGACCACGCTCAGTTGAACCTGACCAGCCCTCTTTGCGTCTGTGGTGTCTACGCTCATCCCGCCGGTATTGTCCATGATCCGGCGTTAAAGTCGGTGATGACTTCGTGATGTCGTCATCGCTACCTGCTGGCCTTCACCTACTCGTACGCCGGCTCGCCGCCGGCGTTCTGGCAGAACGGAACACGAGGTGGGGTCAAGTTCGGATCGCCGACGTGCTTGAAGTTGATGCGCGGCGGCGTCCCGGTGATCACCGCCAGCCACTGGCGCACAACACCCCGGGCGTCTTGATGTCGGTCCCGCCGCCGCCGATCCTCGTGTACTTGTTTCCGTCGTCGGCCCAGATCATCGGCAGGATTTCGCCCGACTGGTTTGGCGACGGACGACCGTACCGCGAGCTCGTCCAGCGGGCCCGACGAGCTATCTGGAACGCACAGTGCGATCAGAGGTCACCTTGTTGGGCGAAACGGGTTGATGTTCCGGGTCAAGAGGTAGGCGGCCGCCGGCGGCAGCGCCCGCGAGGCAAGCGTTCAAGCGTGAATCATCGGCCATCTCTTGGCCAAGCGCCCAAGGTTAGCGGAGCGTGTCAGGAAAGCGTCAACGACCGGGTTGTTGCACGAACACCAACAGCTTTCGAGGTGTCCGCCTGAAGAACCTCGGCGCGATCGCGGTCAGACCGTTGATGCTGATCGGGACGGGGTGATCTAGCGCGAACCGGGCGATGATCCAGTTGTCGACGCGGAGGCGGGTCAGGAGCCGCGCTCCCCGCGGGGAGATGCTGCGCGGCGGGGATGATCCGAACCGTCGCGGCGTCAACGCGGTCGCATCCAACGCCCCGCCTGACGCCAGCCTTAATCGCTTCGATGCGCCGACCACGTCGACTTCGCCGATCCGCACGCGGCGATCGTGGAGCTGGACCCAGGTGACGTTCGGTAGGTAGATCTTGAGCGGATCGGCGGTCGTCCCCTCCGCCGCCAGGATCGCGCGGGGAACGGTCGCGGGGCCGAGCGCGCGAGCGACGGCACGCCAGTCCGGGCGCTGAAGATACGCGTGCGTCTGAACTTGGGCCGCCGCGACCGAGAAGACCGCGAGCAGGACGACCGCGAACGCGCCGCCGAGAAGACGGGCCCGGGGCACGACGCAGGCGGCCGCCGCGACCGTCACAAGTGGGATGAACGCGGGAATCACGTTGCGCGAGAAGAAGTAGTCCTGGCCAATAAAGCCGAGCGCCAGGGGCACGAGGATCACCGATCCGGCGATCACCGCCGCCACACCCGCCCCCTCCCGAGTCCGGCGATCGCCCGCGAACGCAAGCAGCAGCGCGACAACGGACAGAAACACGGCCGCGCCGATCAGCCCCTCAGGGATCGTCGCCCGCCGCAAGAGCAGGCTCACCGCCCATTCGAGCGCCGTGTCCGCGATCCGACGGGTTCTCGGCACCGCTGCGATCCAGCCGACGCCATGGGAGGTGTCGATGAACGCGAACGGAGCCATCGCCGCCTGCACCACCGCCGTCACCGCGACCGCGCAGACGACGGTGCGATTGCGCGATATCCACAGCAGCCAGACGGCCTCGGGCGCGACCGCAAAGCCCGCGAAGAAGTGGGTCATCAACGCGAGCGCGGAGAACACGACCCACCAAATCAGGTTTCGCCGCGAGGCATCTCGCCGCGCCCGCATGAACCACAGGAACGACGCGCCGGTGAGCGCGGCCAGCAGCATGTACGCCCGCGCCTCCTGCGAGTACCAGATCATGAACGGGTTGACCGCGACAAACGCGGCGGCGAGCACGCCCGCCCAGCGTGAGACGAGCTCGCGCGCCGACAGGTAGGCGATCGGCACGATCGCGATACCAGCCAGCGTCGAGATCGAACGGAGCGCGACCTCACTCGTGCCGAACACGTGCGCCCAGCCCCAGACCAACACAAAGTACAGCGGCGGCGTCGTCTCGACATGGACGACGGTGTTCAGCATCGCGCCGAACGGAAGGTGGGCTTCATAGGCGGTCAGCGCCTCGTCGGTCCAGAAGCTCTGGTTGTCGATCGTGAGGATCCGGATCACCGTCGCGAGCACGACAAGAGCGATCAGCACCCAGACCTCGTCTACCGACCGCGCGTTCACGCGGGCCAACGCTCGCGGACCGCGCACGCGCGGCGCCGGATGTTCGCTGGCGCTCACCCCAGAACGTCTATCAGGGCGCTGACGACGTCGTCCTGGTCAGCTTCGGTCACCTTCGGGCTCAGCGGCAGGCTCAACGTTCGCTCAGAGATGTCCGTCGCAACCGGGAAGTCAGCCGGGTCAAGGCCGTACGTGTCGCGGTAGAAAGGGTGCAGGTGGACGCCCCGGTAGTGAACGCCGGTCCCGATCCGACGGGCGGCCAGAGCATCGAGCAGCTGATCACGCATGAGCGGCGCACCGGGCTCGACGAGCACCTGGTATAGGTGGCGGGCATGGCGGGTGCCGGGCTCCGGTGGTGGCGGCGTCTGCAGCGGCAGCCCGGTCAGCAGCTCGTCGTAGCGATCCCACAGCTCGGATCGGCGATCGATCCACCCGTCCAGGCGCGGAAGCTGGTGCACGCCGAGCGCCGCCTGGACGTCGGTCATGTTGTACTTATAGCCCGGCTCGACCACCTCGTAGTGACGAAAGCCCGTGTCGGAGAATCGCTGCCACGCGCCGAGGCTGAGACCGTGAAGCGCCAGCCGCTCAACCCGGGCCGCGATCTCGGCGTCCTCGGTAACCAGCGCCCCGCCTTCGATCGTTGAGATGTTCTTTGTGACGTAGAACGAGAAGGCCGCAACGTTCCCGAACGCGCCGATCCGCCGGCCTCGCCATTCGCTTCCGATCGCATGTGCGGCGTCTTCGATCACAAGCAGTCCGTGGCGGTCCCGTAACCCGTTTAGACGGTCCATGTCGACGGGCCGCCCGGCGAGATGCACCGGCATGATGGCTCGAGTGCGCGGGGTGATCGTGGCCTCGGCGGCGTCGAGGTCGATCAAACCCGTGCCCGGCACGGCATCGATCAGGACCGGCCTTGCGCCCGCATGCTCGATGGCGTTCGCCGAGGCGACGAACGTCATCGCCGGCACCAGTACCTCATCGCCCGCCCCGATCCCGAGCACCTGCAACGCGAGGATCAACGCGGCCGTGCACGAAGACACGCAGCGCACATGGGGCGCCCCGACGTAATCGGACAGCATCTGCTCGAAGCGGTGCACCTTCGGGCCGGTGCCGACCCACCCCGAGCGTAGGGAGTCCACGACTTCGGCGATCTCCTCCTCGCCGATCACCGGACTCCCGAAGATCAGAAAGTTCTCTCGCATGAGCGCCTTGTCTTGCGGTCCACTCGGCACGCTCGGCGGCACCGCGCAATGAGCCTGCGATCCCCTCCCGCGCCGAAAAGAGCCACGCCCCAAAACTCTGCTTCTAGCCGCTAAGCCGGGGTTAAAGCGTCTGCGGGTATCGGGTTAGGGTGCGTTGGAGGCGTAGGACGGCGCGCTCGGGGCGACGAGCGCGAGGCGGTCTTTGCCCTCGTTGGCGATCAGGACCCAAGATGCTCGGTCTCACGGTCCGCGGGCGGATCCACGGGACGAGTCCAAAAACGGGGTAAAGCGTTTGATTGCCCACGACCCGCTTCGGGGGTGTACGGTTGGTCACGGCTTCGTCTCAATCATCGGCGAGCACTGCTTTCCGGCTCTGCACTCGGCTGGCGTCGGCGTTTGACTCAATTCGCGGCCGTGATCTGGCTTTGTCCCGTGTGACAATTGATCGACCCAATGCATCCGCCTGATCTCCGCCCACTCCTCCACGCCGACCACACGCCTTCCTCCTCGCCCGATCACACCGATCACACCGATCAAGCGAGGGTCCAGACCCGGTCGGACGAACCCGACCCCGCGCCAGGTGGGTCACTTTCGACCGGCGCAAGTGGGTCAGTATTCACCCGGCGCCCACATCGCACGCCTCGTCCTGAGCGTGGGGCCTCTGACCGGCCCAAGCGGTCCCCTGTGTGCGAGGCCGCCGTGTGGGGCGGCCGCCAGCCGATTGACGGTCTGTTCGCCGCGCTTGACCGGCTGGGCGTTTCGTCGCTCGGGCGCGAAGGCGCGCGACGCGCTCGCGTCCTGATCGGGCCGGTGGTCATCCGCTTCTGTCTGCGCGCGCTCCTATCGTCACCGGGCGATGACCAACGCTAGCGACCGATGCGCCGGCCCCGGGGTGCATGAGGGGTGCATCAGGTTGTCGTCTGCAGTCGTCTCCAGTCGTCTCGCGGAGGTTGTTTTCAGCGGATTTGCAGGTTTGTTCGCTACTGGACACGACTGGACACGACACCGGATCTTCTCTGATAAGGAAGAGGTCCCAGGTTCGAGTCCTGGATCGCCCATAGGAAAGTCCTG
>CALAQT010000416.1 GCA_937888775.1 uncultured Actinomycetes bacterium
CGGCGCGAATAGGGGCACTCCCACCCGGATTCACCAGACGGGTGCATCGGGCTAGAAGCGGCAGGCGACCCACGTGCCGATAAGCCCGTACTGGTATGGACAGATGCTCTGACCGGGTGGTATCTCATAGACCTTTACGATGATCGCCTGGCCGCCCGCCTGACTCCCCACCTGCGTCACTCCGCAGCGGTAGCCGTCAGGATCTGCCTCGTCGTATTCGAACTCGCCGCCGAACACGTTGGGTCGCGCCATGACACGATCTTTGCACGCGAACGGCGCGCGACGCAGCTCCTCCACGGTCGACCGTCCAATTCCGCCACTGATTCCGTCGCGAGCCCTAGGATGCGACGAGTGTCGCAGCGTGTTGCATACGTCTCCAGGCTGACGCGTTTGCCGCTGCTGGGGTCCGATGGAGCCGACATCGGACGTGTGGTCGACGGCGTGCTCGGATTGGGGGCCCGGCCGCCCCGGGTCAACGGTCTCGTCGTCGCCGTCCAGCGGCGACGCGTGTTCGTCGGCATGGGGCGGATCGGGGAGATCGGCACCGAGGGCGCGCGGTTGCGCCGTGGCTCGGTCAACCTGCGCCAGTTCGAACTGCGCGCCGGTGAGCGGCTGCTGGCCGGGGAGCTGATCGGCTCGCGGGTCCGCGATCGCAAGGTGGTGGACATCGGGCTCACTCCGGCGCCGGAGCCGTTTTCCTGGGAGGTGGCCACGGTCGCGCTCGCCGGCCGGCGGGTGCCCGGGCTGCGCCGGGCGCCTGAGGTGATCGATTGGAGTGAGGCGGGTGAGCTGTTCGCGACCGATCGGACCGTGGACCGGCTCGCCGCCGAGCTGGGTGGACTTCACCCGGCCGAGATGGCGGCGGCGATCCGGCGGCTGCCGCTCAGCCGCCGTCGCGTGCTGGCCGAAGCGCTTGAGGATGACCGCTTCGCCGACCTGCTGGAGGAGCTCTCAGAAGACGAGCAGGTGGGATTGGTGCAGAATCTTGACCCGACGCGCCTGGCGCGAGTGCTGGACGAGATGGAGGCCGACGACGCCGCCGATCTGCTGGGGGAGTTCTCCGCCAGCCATCAGGCCGAGCTGCTGCGCGCGATGGATCCCGAGGAGGCCGAGCCGGTGCGCCGGCTGCTGTCCTACCAGCCTGACACCGCCGGAGGTCTGATGACCCCCGAGCCGGTGATCCTCGGTCCGCAGGCGACGGTCGCCGAGGCGTTGGCGCGGATCCGTGACCCCGACCTGCCGGTCCCGCTGGCCGCGCAGGTGTTCATCTGCCAGCCGCCGCTGGAGACGCCGACCGGGCGCTACCTGGGCATGGTCGGCGTGCAGCGGCTGCTGCGCGAGGCGCCGAGCAAGCCGCTCGGACGCTGCGTGGAGGAGGACGTCGAACCGCTTGACGGGGGACTCAGCGATCGTAACGTGGCCGGGCGGCTCGCCGCCTATGACGTGGTCGCGCTCGGCGTGGTCGACGAGGTCGGGCGACTGGTCGGCGCGGTCACAATCGACGACGTCCTTGACCGCGTGCTGCCGGCCAATTGGCGGATTACGTTGACCGAGCGCTGATGGCCCGCCACGACGATCTGAGCACTCCGCGCGGGTCTCCCGGCGGTCCGGTCTATGACCCCGACTCGTTCGGTCGCCTGGCCGAGCGTCTGGCCCGCTTTCTCGGCACCGGTCGCTATCTCGTCGCCCAGACGGTCATCGTCCTGGTCTGGATCGCGGTCAACGGGCTGGTGATCGCCAAAGGCTGGGACCCGTACCCGTTCATCCTGCTCAACCTGGTCTTCTCGACTCAGGCCGCCTACGCCGCGCCGCTGATCCTGCTGGCCCAGAACCGCCAGGCCGACCGCGAGCGCGACGAGATCGAGCGCGACCGTGACATGAACTCGCGCTCGCTGGCCGAGACCGAGTACCTGGCCCGTGAGATTGCCGCGGTCAGGCTCGCGCTGGAGCAGAAGGCCGACCGTGACGACATCATCGAGCCGATCGAACGGCTGACCCAGTCGCTGGAACGCCTCCAGCCGATCGAGCGCGACTAGCGCACACGAGCTAGGGCGCTCCGCGCTCCAGTGCCGCGGCGGCCACCGCGGCCTGGCCGAAGGAGATTCCGCCATCGTTGGGCGGAAGGCGCTCAGGAACGATCACCCGCAGCGACCTCCGCTCCAGCCCGTCGGCAACGGCCTCCAGCAGCAGCCGGTTCTGGAACACGCCACCGCTCAGCACCACCGTCTCCAGACCGCGCTCGGCGGCGACCCTAAGCACCGCGGCGACCGTGGCCTGCGTGACCGCGCCGTGAAAGCGCGATGCGACGACCGAGACGGCCGCGCCCGCCTCCAGATCAGCAATGAGCGTGCGGATCGCTTCCCGCGGGTCGAGCACCAACCGTCCCACCGCCGGTCCCGTGCCGTCGGTAACGGCCAGCGGATACGCACCCTGGCCCGGTGCTCGAGCGGCGGCCGCCTCCAGCTCGACCGCGGCCTGACCCTCGTATGTAACGTCGGCGCGCAGCCCGCACAGTGCGCCGACGGCGTCAAACAGCCGGCCCATGCTCGTCGTCAGCGGCGACAGCGCGGCGCTGGCGGCGACCCCGGCGATCGCGTCCCACCGGTGTGGCGGCACCTGAGCGGCCAGACGCGCCGGCACCGGCTGCGACGCACCGAACGCCTCGGTCAGCCAACTGGCCGCCATCCGCCACGGCTGGCGGACCGCCGCCGCGCCACCCGGCATACGGACCGGATGCAGCGAGCCAACACGCTCAAAGCCGTCCAGCCCACCGACCAGCAGTTCGCCGCCCCAGACGGTGGCGTCTGACCCGTAGCCGGTCCCGTCGAAGATCGCGCCGACGGCGGGCCCGCGGAGGCCGTGCTCGGCCAGCCCCGCAGCGAGGTGGGCGTGGTGGTGCTGGACGCCGATCAGCTGCACGTCATCGCACGCGAGCGCGTAGGCGGTCGAGAGATAGTCGGGGTGCAGGTCGTGGGCGACGACGGCGGGCGTGATCGAGAACAGCCGCTCGAAATGGGCGATCCCCTCCTGGAACGCGCGCAGCGTGGAGTAATGCTCCAGGTCGCCGACGTGATGGCTCACCCAGGCGCGACGGCCGTTGGCCAGGCAAAAGGTGCTCTTCTGTTCCGCGCCGCAGGCCAGCAGCGCCAGCTCGGCGGCAACCGGCAGCTTGAGCGGGGCGGGGACATATCCACGTGAGCGCCGCAGGGTCAGCGGCCTTCGCCGGCCCCCGGTAGCCACCACACGCATGACAGAGTCGTCGACGCGGGTCTCGATCTCACGGTCATGGACCAGGAACGCGTCGGCGATCGCCGCTAAGCGCTCACGGGCGTCCTGATCGCGGTAGGCGATCGGCTCGTCGGAAACGTTGCCGCTGGTCATCACCAGCGCCACCGATCCGCCCGAGGCGGCGACGAAGTCGGCCAGCAGCAGGTGGTGAAGCGGGGTGTAGGGGAGCATCACCCCCAGCTCCGGCGCTCGCGGGGCCACTGCCGCGGCCACGGGCGCGTGAACCCGGCGTGCGGCGAGCACGATTGGGCGCTGGAGGCAGGACAGCAGCCGCTCCTCCTCGCCGGGCAACGAGACGAAGTGCAGGGCGGCCGCGGGGCCGGCCAGCATCAGTGCGAACGGCTTGTCCTCGCGATGCTTGCGAGCTCGCAGGGCCTGCACGGCGTCTGGGCTGGCAGCATCGCAGGCGAGATGAAAGCCACCGAGCCCCTTGAGTGCGACGATCTCGCCGGCGGCAAGCCGGATCGCCGCCGCCTGGACTGGATCGCGGGCGCCGGCCAGGTCCAGCGGCAGGCCGGCCGCGTCGGTCAGCCGCGCGCGCGGCCCGCAACGCGGGCAGGCGTTGGGCTGGGCATGAAAGCGCCGGTCAGAGGGATCCTCGTATTCCCGCCGGCAGTCCTCGCACATTGCAAACCGCGACATGGTCGTCAGGGCACGGTCATACGGCACGCCGAGCACGATCGTCAGCCGCGGACCGCAGTTGGTGCAGTTGATGAACGGGTAGCGGTAGCGGCGGTCGGCGGGGTCAAGCAGCTCGGCCAGGCAGTCGGCGCAGGTCGCCGTGTCGGGGGTGATGAGCGCGTCGGGCCGGCCCGCCTGGCGGCTGGTGAGGATTTCAAACGCCGAGCCGCTCCCGGGCTCAACGGCGTCGGTCAGGACGTGGTCGATCACAGCCAGTGGCGGCGTCTCACGCTGCAGCCTGGACATGAAGCGCTCCACGGCGGCCGCGGACCCCTGGACTTCGAGCAGCACGCCCTGCTCGTCGTTGAGCACGTAGCCGGCCAGGCCCTCCTCCAGCGCCAGGCGGTAGACGAACGGGCGAAAGCCGACGCCCTGGACCGTGCCCTGCACCCGCGCACGGGTGCGAACGGTTCGGTCCTCAGCGGGGGCGGCGGCCATCTCTCATGCGACCTCCACCAGCTCCCTGAGGAGGTGGTAGGCGGTCGCCTGCGCCTCCTGGATCCGCGGGATGTGCTGGGAGGGCGTGATCACAATGTGGTCGGCCAGCTGCTCGGAGGCGATCCGGCCCCCGTCGTAGCCGACCAGGCCGATCGTGACCAGCCCTTGGCGGCGGCCCTGGGAGAGGGCGTCGAGCACGCTCAGCGAGCTGCCGCTGGTCGACAGGGCGACCAGCTCGTCGCCGGCGCGGCCGTGGGCGATGATCTGGCGCGCGAAGATCGCCTCGGTGCCGATGTCGTTGGCGATCGCCGTGATGATCGCCGTGTCGCTGGTCAGGTCGAGCGCCGCGCGTGACGGCCAGCCCTGGCCGGCGGGGGGGCCGATGAAGTCGGCGACCACGTCGGTCGCGTCGGTCGCCGAGCCGCCGTTGCCCAGCGCCAGCAGTCGCCCGCCGGCGTCAAAGCAGGATCGCAGCGCGGCGGCCGCTGACTGCAGCGTGCCGGCCCCGTCGGCGAGCGTCCTGACGCGCAGCTGCTGGACCTCGTGGGCCTTCATCCGCGCCGACTCACGCACGTCGGCGAGCACGGCGTCGAGATCATGCTCACGCTCGGCCAGGAATGGGTACAGGAAGCTCGACGCGCCGGCGTCATGCGAGCGACGCTCGCTGCGGCCCTCCAGCAGCCCGCGATGTTCGAAGAACACGTGCACCAGCTCCCACAGGATGTGGTAGGTCGTCTCCACCAGCTCCTGGCGGACGAACGGATCGTCGGCGGCGGGCTCCAGCACCCACTCGGCCGGCAGCTGGGCGAAGGCGATCGTCAGCGCGCCGCGGGATCGGGCGGTGGCGATCGCCGCACCCAGCTCGGGTCCCTCTCCGGGCTCGCCGAACGCGATCACGATGTCGTCGGCCTCGGCCACCAGCGCCAGCTCGTCGGAGATGCGGCTTGACTCGCCGACGAATCCCAGCGCCGGCAGCGCGCGCTTGCCGACGATCACCGGGTGGACGAACTCCACCGCCACGTGGCGGACGTCCGAACGCGCGGCGGGGGACAGGCCCACGGCGATCAGACGGCCGCCGCGCGCGAACCGCTCGGCCATCCGGTGGCACAGCCGTGCGATCGGCTCCGCCTCGGCGTCAAAGAACCGCTCGCTCGCGCGCCGGCGCTGCTCCAGGCGCGCGTCAAGCAGCTCGCACACCGCCTCGCCGGACCCGACAACACTCATGCCGGCGCGCTGACCCGCCGGTGCGCCAACTCCACCAGCCACTGACGCCACTCCTCGACGCCCTCGCCGGTGCGGGCGCTGACCAGCATCCGGGCGACTCCTGGATTGACCACGTCGATGTTGTAAAGCAGCTTGTCGAGGTCGATCTCCAGGTGGGGGAGCAGGTCAAGCTTGTTGACCACCACCAGCTCGCAGCTGCGGAACATCAGCGGGTACTTCAGCGGCTTGTCCTCGCCCTCGGTGACCGAGCAGACCATCGCCCGGGCATCCTCGCCGACTTTGAATTCGGCGGGGCACACCAGGTTGCCGACGTTCTCGATCACCAGCAGGTCGATCTCGGGCAGGGGCAGCTCGGGCAGCGCGGAGCGGACCATGTTGGCGTCCAGGTGACATTCGCCGCCGAATCCGTTGTCGGTGTTCAGTTGGGTGACCGGGACGTGCAGGCTGGCGATCCGGTCGGCGTCCATCGACCCCTGAACATCCCCTTCCAGCACCCCGACGCGGACGTCGTCCAGCGGCTCGTGCAGCGCGCGCTCCAGCAGCGTCGTCTTGCCGGCACCGGGAGCACTCATCAAGTTGAGCACCGTTACGCCATGGCGGTCGAAGTCCTCGCGGTTGGCGCGGGCGATCGTATTGTTGGCGTCAAGCGCGTCCTCGACCACCCTCACTCTTGTCCGATGCATGCGGGCTCCTGTTCTTGCACTTCGATGTAATCCACCTCAAGCTCCTCACCGGCGGTCACCGCCACGTCGCCCGAGCCGCAGTCCGGGCAGCGAAAGGCGGGGATGCTCGGCTGCCACTCACGCCCGCACTCCGAGCAGTGCAGACGCGCCTCGATCTCGGCGATCCGCAGCTCGGCGTGCTCGCAGACCGTATCGCGCGCCACGATCTCGAAGTAGAACCGCAGCGAGTCGGGAACAACCTGGCGCAGGCGCCCGACGCGGAGGCTGACGACGCTGACCGGGCGCTCTACGGCGTGCCTGACGGCGGTGTTCAGTACCGCGCTGGCGACCGACAGCTCATGCATCTCAAGCTCCGATCACGCTTGCGATCACGGGCGTGCACACCTGCCGGGATCGGACCCCAGCTCGGCGATCGTCTCGAGCACGACGTCGGCGGCCCGGGCCACCGACCCACTCACCGCATCGCTGAGTCCAAAGCCGACGTCCTCCACGACCTCCGGCTCGCAGGCGACCACGAACACCCGACCGGGCCAGCCGCCGACGTATTTGACGAACCGCAGGACGGTCTGGGGGTTCATGTCGTGAGGGTCAAGCATCTGGCCATCCTCGATCTGACCGTCGACGTCGTCGGACTCCACCTCCATCACGTACAGGGTGCCGGCGGTCCCGCCCTGGCGGCTGACGTCGATCAGCACCAGCGCGTCGTAACCGCGCATCACCTCGTAGGCCAGATCGAGTCCGCCGGAGCCGAAATCGGCCACGTGGACCCCAGCCGGTAGCTCGCGCTCGGACAGCAGCTTGGCCACTGCGCCGCCGAAGCCGTCGTCGCGCAGCCACGCGTTCCCGATCCCGGCCACGAGGATCTGCCTGGTGCGCTCCGCGGTTTGGGTCATGTCGCTTCCACCTCGTTGGCGAAGAAGAACAGGTAGCGGCCGGTCTCGCGCATCAGCTCCTGGCCGGGATCGTCGTCGACTGTCACGGCCAAGTAGACGCGGTCGTCGTAGTCGAGGTAGATGCGCTCGATCGTGGCGCGACGGCCGTCGAGCATCCGGTCGTAGGGATCGCGATCGGTGCCCGGACGCAGCACGAGCGTCGCGCCGCGCTCGAAGGTGACGCCGTCGACGGTCGCACGCTCCTCGCCCGGGACGTCGTCGGCACCGCCGGGAAATGCGCTCGGTCGCGGGCCGCTAGCCATCGGAGACCTCCTTGAGTCCGCTGTGCAGGCCGATGATCTGATCCGGCGTGGTGGCCAGCGCCCGTTCCAGCATCGCCGCTACGACGGGGTCCTGGCCGGCGGCTTGGTCACGCTCTGAATCGCTGAGCGCATGGACGTGGAGCACCAGCGCCTCCTCGATCTCGGTGTTGTCGAACAGGTTGCCGCGGCTCTGGGCCGCAATTTGGGGATGGTCGGGGAGCACGATCGCCGCGCCGAGCACCGCATCATCGTCGTCGGTCGCCAGCACGGGCCAGATGTTGACGCTCTCACGCCCGCTGTCCAGCGGCGAGATGAATCGACCGGCCGAGATCGTCAGCACCACATGGGTCGAGATCAGCGACTGCGCCAGTGCGGCCCGGCGGTCGAGTCCGGCTCCGACCCGGCGCGTGTTGTGGACGCAGGCGCGGACCAGGGTCCGCTCGCCGTCCAGCGCCTCGGAGCGCAAGGTCAGCCGCCCGCCGGGAAACTCGACCGTCCGGCGGTCGCCGAGCGCCGTGGGGCCGAGCTCGACGCGACGCTCCTGCGCCTGATGACGCTCACCGCTGGGGGCCAGATAGCGCAGCGTCGCGGTCAACATCGCGCCGCCGTCCGCCTCGGCAACGGATTCCAGCCGCGCGTGGTCAAACGCGCCGGCGCACTGCGCCGCATACGCCGGCGGGTAGACGATTCCAAACGGCGTCGGAGTGGCGTTCTTTAGCGCACCGGGGGTGTAGGGATACAGCGCGTATCCCTCGTACAGCAGCGAGCTGACGAGCTCGTCAAGGATTGGGTTCATCGTGCTCCAGTAGCTCGGCGACGCATGCATCGAAGCTTGGCAGCCCGCGCGCCCCGCGGCGGCGGTGCAGCGCGGCCAGCGTGTCCGCCTGCACACGGATCCAGCCGCCGCCGGGATAGTGCTCGGCGATCATCTCCCGCCACGCGGCGATGGGCATCCGGAACTGCGCCGTACTGCTCCACGACACCGGAACCACCTGCAGCCGTCCGTCCGGGCCGA
>CALAQT010000417.1 GCA_937888775.1 uncultured Actinomycetes bacterium
AGGCGTAGCCCTCGCCGATCCCCAGCAGGGTGAAGTTCTTGGCGCGGATGTGCGGAATGCCGGCGCTGTCACGCGTGATGCTGACCTGATTGAGCGCGCTCGTGGCCGGCTTGCGGGTGGCGGCCCGGATGATCGCCGCCGCGGATGCGACTCCGGTGCCACCGCCGACCAGAGCAGCGGTCAAACCGGCCGCCGTAGCCGCGCGGCGCAACTGAACGACACATCGGACGCGGCGAATTGGACTGTTCACGAACCTCCTCCCGGACTCGCGTTGGGGTACGGCATCACCGGCCCGTGTCCCTGCGGCGCGTGGCCATAAAAGCTCAGCACCTGTTGGATCCCGCTGGGTCGGTTGGTGTAGCGCATCGTGTATGGCGTAGACGTCCCCGGGATGGTCAGCAGACCCGGCACGAACGAGATCCGCTCGGCCGTGGCGCTGGAATGCCAGTCGGAGGGGTTCGGACCCTGCTTGGCCGCCAGCTGGCGCCCGGCCCGGTCGATCGCTGACCACAGCAGCACCCGACAGCGCTTGAGGTTGCCGCCCCCGCAGTAGCGCACCTGGTACTTGCCGCGCACGGGCTCGCCCAGGATCGTCCTCAGATCCTTGTCCATGTACATGTACCAGCCGGTGTACTGGCCGCTCGGCGGCTGATCGAAGCGGCTGTCGAACGACGCCAGCTCGTTGGTCAGCTGTGGCCCGAGCACAGTCGATGCCCAGGCGTTGGACAGCAGCGGCCACGCGGTGTCCATGATCGCCGCTCCCGATGCGGTGATCTGGCCGATGCCGCTGGAATCGGTGCGATCCAGGCGGCTCCCGCCCTGCCGATGCCAGAGGTCGAGCAGCGAGAGCATCTTGGCGTCACGGGCGTTCGGCGCCCGACCGCCGTGCAGCACCTTGGAGATCACCGGCTCCACGGTCATCGCGCGCACATCCTGGGTGGCTGCCTTGTTCATCGCCGAGACGACGCGGGCCGGGGTCAGGTTCCCGCCCTTGCCGAGGTTGTTGAGCAGCAGGTCGACGCGCTGCAGCGCGCCCAGCGACCAGTTGTCATCTGGCGCTTCGTAGCCTGCCTGTGAGCGGTTGTTCCAATTGACGATCTCGCCGCTGGGCGGATTGATCCCCTGGGGGTGGTTGGCGAACGAAACGTCGCCGTGCCACTCCTCGTGACCGGTGCCGTTGATCGGCAGGTCGGGGTCGACGTTGCGGGGGCGGATCGGCACCAGCCCGCTGGTGAACATGCCGATGTCTTTATCGTCGACGTAGAACGAGTTGAACGTTTGGGGGGTCAGGCTCGCGGCCCGGAAGAACTGATGCACGTTGTGGACCTGATCGTCGGCGAGCTTGCGGTAGAAGAGCAGGTCAAGCGCGTCCTTCCCGTAGCTCGAGCGCTTGTGCGACAGCGCCACCAGCCTGCCGTGGACGCGCGCGTAGCCGAACACGGGACCGTGGACGGTCCGGTAGAAGGTGACCTGCCGCGCCTTCTTGGTGCCCGGGTTCAGCGTGCCCGCGTTGAAGAACTGCATCGCCCGGCACTTGCCGTCGAACACGTAGCGACGCGTGCTGTGTCCGCAGAGCGTCTCGACGTAGGTGTCGATCTCATCGAGCCCGGCCGAGGTCAGCGACCACGCCGAGTCCTGGTTTCGCCCGATGAAGACATAGCCCGGGAACGGTGGTGCGGTCACTCCGCGCTGGTTGATCCCCGGCCCCTCCAGGTCCATCTCGAGCGTCAGACCGGGATAGAAGTAGCCGATCTGCGGTCCGGCGACCATGATTGGATGATGCGTGGCCGAGCGCTTGCCGGAGACCAGCAGCGCGTTGCTGGCGTGACCGCGGAACTCGCGCTGCACATCGAACGCCTTCGTCGCCGATGCCGACAGGCTGTTGGGGTCCAGGAGCACGTTGCCGGTCGTGCTCGTGGGTGGCGGCTGCAACTCGACCTGGCCGGGGACGCTGTTGGGCGCCTCGGGGTCGTTGGCCTCACGCAGATCGTTCCAGACCGCGGTGCCGCGCCTGACCCCGAGACGCTGCCGCGCCGCCGAGAGGAACTCCGAGCGCACCGCCTCGTCGCCTCCCCCTTCGCCGACGAACTGATCCTTGAGCGCGTTGAAGGCGTAGATGTCGATCAGCGTGAATGGCGCCGTCTTCGGATCGTGGATCCTGAAGTAGGCGTTGATGCCCTGCAGGTAGACCTTAAGGTCGTGCAGCACCCCACGCCCATTGGCGCCAGCGGCGAGCAGCGCGCCGGTCTGCTTGGCCACCTCGCGCTCGGTCTGGGCGGAGGGCTTGAAAGTTTCCAGATTGGAGATCAGGTTCAACGCGTCGAGGCCGGGAGCGTCGATCGCGGCTACGAGCGCGTCGTAACGGGCTTCTTGCAGCAGCAGGCCGCGGTCCTCGGCCTCCACCCAGCCAGCTCCCCAGGTGACGTCGTCACGCGTCTTGCCTCGGATCTGGGGCACGTCATAAGGGTCGCGCGTGATCGTCAGGCCAGCGTGTGGGACGGTCTCGGGGTTCAGCGGACCGACGGCAGCGCTGCCCAGCTTGTCGGGCTTGAAGTCGGCGAGCAGGTCGCTCTGCGTGACGTTGCCGAACAGGGGCGTGAGCGCGTTGTACATCTGCGCCTGCTGGGTAGCGTTGGCAGGCGGCGGGTAGGACCCGTATTGACCCGACGGGACGATGTCCCGCGCGATGATCGAATAATCCTTCGCCGAAGCCGAGACCGGCCAGAGCGCCAGCGCCCCCAACAGCGCAGCCTGCAGCACGAGCTTGCGTCCCATCTGAATACGTCTCCTCCTCGCTTGGACCGGCACCCTAGCCGATCGCGGCCCGTCACGAGCCGGTGCAACAGGAGAGCCAGGGCCAATAGAAAAGCCCCGCCGAAGCGGGGCTTTTCCGTAGCAGGCCTGTAAGCCGGATCTTGTCTAGAGCAACCATCCATCTGAGCGGCCTACCCGGACCTTGGCGGGTCACCTACAAACGGTCCTGCTTGGCCTAGCATCGGGTGGGGTTTACCTGGCCGCCGCGTCACCGCGACGCCGGTGCGCTCTTACCGCACCATTTCACCCTTACCGGCCTGGAGCGCTGCAGCGGCTCCAGGCTTAGGCGGTGTCTTTTCTGTGGCACTTTCCCGCGGGTTTCCCCGGGTCGGCGTTACCGACCACCCTTCCCTTTGATGTCCGGACTTTCCTCGAAGGCATTTAGCCTCCGCGGCTGCTCAGCCTGCGCTATCGATACTAACTGAGCTGGGCACCGCAGCCCGAGCAGCGCCCACCGATCGGCAGTGCGTGGGCGCCATATTCGGGGCGCATATCTTCTCCGCAGGCCGGACAGCAGACAGTCCGGTGGACGGCGAGCCCCTCCCATACCCCGACAAGCAGCTCGTCGAGGGTCGGCTCGCCGCCCACGCCATCCAACAGCGATGGCCAAGGCATCAGCGTTGCACTGGTCACGAGATGTTCCTCATCAGCCCGACCACCCGGCCCAGCACGCGCACGTCGCGGCTGCGGATCGGATCCATCGTCGCGTTCTCAGGCTGAAGGCGCACATGATCGGCCTCCTGGAAGAAGCGTTTGACGGTCGCCTCCTCGCCGATCAGCGCGACGACGATGTCGCCGTCGTTAGCCGTGTCCTGCGGCCTGACCACGACCAGATCGTCCTCGAGGATCCCGGCGTCCTTCATCGATTCACCGCGAACGCGCAGCAGATACTCGCCGTCCTCGCCGCCGGCGAATGCCGGCGTCTGGATGTAATCCTCGATGTTCTCCTCGGCCAGCACCGGCTGGCCCGCGGCTACCTGGCCGACCAGGGGAAGCCCCGGCTTGACGAAGCTCTTGACGCCGGCGGCGGCCCGATCGAGCAGCTCGATCGCCCGCGGCTTGGTCGGATCGCGGCGCAGCATGCCGATCCGCTCCAGGTTGGCGAGATGCGCGTGAACGGTGGAGGATGAAGCCAGTCCGACGGCTTTGCCGATGTCGCGCACCGTCGGCGGGTACCCGTACTTGGCCGAGTAACGCTTGATGAAGTCGAAGATTTCCTGCTGGCGCTTGGTCAGATCCATGCGTCCGCTCCTTGATCGGTCAGCCCTGACGGGGGCCGTACCTCGAACATGTGTTCGTAAATGTAGCGCGGCTCACGGACGGACTCAAGCCAGGCCGCCAGGGCTATACTCCCCGCCCACGCGCCTGTGGCGGAATTGGTAGACGCGCAAGGTTGAGGGCCTTGTGGACTGATTGGTCCGTGGAGGTTCGAGTCCTCTCGGGCGCACTGGGAAAGCCCCGCTATATGCGGGGTTTTTTGTTGCTCGGCTCGTCACGTTCGGCGCGTCTGTCCGGCTCCTGTGGCAACATTTGGCAACAAATGGCAACAACTTTGGGAGGGTTCGAGCACCGTGGCGCGCCGTGAATACCCGGGGGTCTACCCCTACGCCCTGGGGGACGGCAGGACGCTCTACCGAGCGGTTTTCCGCGACAGCGCGGGACGCCTGAGGCAGAAGCGCGGGTTCACCAGCCCGACCGCCGCATCGAAACACCGGGCGAAGATGGTGGAGCGGGCCGACCGCGGCGAACTCCGCATGACGCGGGAGGCGTTCGGCGAGCACTTCGACCAGTGGCTACGCGGCCACCACAGCATCGGAAAGGGCTCGCGCGCCGACTACCGCGGCCACGGAGAGCGACGCCTCAAGCCGTACTTCGGGGCGATGCGGTTATCGGCGATCGGCGTGCAGACTGTCCGGGACTTCGTCTCGGAGATGGTCGAGCAGGTCGAAGCCGGATCGCTGGCGCCGAAGACGGTCAACAACGCCTTGAGCTGCCTGAGCACCTGCCTGAAGGACGCCGTCGCGCTCGGCAAGATCCCGTCGAACCCCTGCGACCACGTCGCGCACCTGCCCGACCGGCACATCGAGCGCGACTGGCTGCGCCGCCACGAGATCCCGCTCTACCTCGACGCATCCTCCGACGCCTATCGCCCGCTCGCCGAGCTCCTGATCGCGACCGGGTTGCGGATCAGCGAGGCGCTCGCGCTGCGCTGGGACGATGTCGACTTCGCAAACAAGGTGATCCGCGTGTACCGCCAGCGCACCGCCGACGGCGGCGATGACCACACGAAGAGCCAGCGCTTCCGAGCGGTGTCAGTCGGCGATCGCCTGGTGGGCCTGTTGCGCGACCTCCAGGCTCGCCAGTCCGAGCTTCGCGCGTCAGACCTGAGCCGCACTCACGTGTTCGTAATGCCGGTGCGGCGCAGCAAGACCGACCACGGGCGCTGGGAGGCACGGGGCGCCGGCCGCCCGATGGATCGCACGACGGTCTCCCGGGACTGGCACAAGGCGGCACTCGAGGACGCAGGGCTTCGCGACATGCCGCTGCACGCCCTGCGCCACACGGCCGCCGCTTCGTGGCTGCTCGCTGGCCAACCGCTGATCTACGTGCAGCGCCAGCTGGGCCACAGCTCGATCACAATCACTGAGCACTACTACGGACATCTCGAGCAGACCTTCCAGCAGACGGCCGCCAACGAGACGGAGGCTGCCATCTGGGGCGGCGGGTGATAGCCAGGCTCGGCGGAACGGGGTGCGCCGTTAGCCCGGCATCGCGCGCCGTAGAGTTCGCAGGCTGCTGTCGCCGGGGCGCCAGGCCTGCCGGGCGCGCTCGAGCCATTCGTCGAGGTCCTGTTCGATGAACCGGAGCGGTCCGTCGGGGCCACCGAGGCGCACCGATGGAATCCGGCCGGCTTTCGCCGCGTCGTATAGCCACGTGCGTGACACGCCGAGCATGTTCGCGACCTCGGTCGGTTTCAGGAGCCCGTTCATTTCCCGCGCGCCGCGGACTTGGGGAGGGGCGCGCCGATCGTGTCGGTGCGCTCGACCTCAAGCGCTAGGAGTCTCCTGCGACACGCCACCAGCGGCTCAGGCTCCGGCGCGCTCACCTGCTGGGAGCGGCCGGACACGCGGGCGACGAATCGGGCGGACGTGGACATCGAGAGATTGGATTGGGCCCGCAAGAATAGCATCATCAGCTCCTACAATACTGATATCGCGCTATTCGCGCTATTCATAAATCAATGAGTGGCCAGGTCTCCGCCGCCGTTCCCCTTCCTGGTAGGGCCTGCTCAGCTGCCTTCTTGACGCATGACCTTCAAGAAGGCATGATTGGGCAATGGCTCGACAGAAAACGACGATCTACCTCGAGCCCGACCTCCTGCGGGCGACTAAGACACTCGCGGCCAGCTCGGGACGCCGTGAGTACGAGGTCATCGAGGACGCGCTGCGCGCGTACATGCGCGGCGAGGAGGCGGCAGAGAGCCGCCGCCAGCTGCGCGCACTGCTCGATCGAGTGGCCGAGCGCTCGGACTTGAGCGACGAAGCAGCGCTGCAGCTGGCCAACGAGGAGCTGCACGCGATGCGCCGCGGCGAGTAGTTGCCGCGCGTCGTCCTGGACGCCGGGGTTCTGGTCGCGGCTGCGATCGCTCCGCGCGGCATCTGCGGCAGGCTGTTGGACGCTGCGCTCGAGGACCGCTTCGTGATCGTCGCGTCACCAATGTTGTTGGGCGAGCTCGCGCGCGTCCTCATGCGCCCAAAATTCCGCCGTTACCTGACCGAGCGCGAGGCTCGCCAGATCGTCGCGGAGATCACCCAGCTCGTCGAACTGCAACCCGAGGCGCCAGCGTTGCCCGGCGTCACGCCCGACGCCAAAGACGACTACCTGGTCGCGCTTGCCCGCGCCGTCGAGGCCGACTACCTGATCTCCGGGGACGCGCACCTCACCGAGCTCATCGACTCTCAGCCGCCGGTCCTCACACCGTGCACCTTCCTCGAACTCCTCGACTGAACGCTGCCAGACCGCGGCCGTCACGCGACGACACCCGCATCATGTAGCATCGCTGTACTTGTCACCAATCGCGCTATGCGGTGATGATGGTGCGGAGTGTTTGGGAGCGATGCCATGACCGATAGGAATTTGAGCAGAACGGGGGCTGATGAGGACCCGTGGCTGACGCTGCCAGAGGTCAGCGCGGAGCTCCGCGTGCATCCCTCGACCGTGCGGCTGTGGGTGGCGAACGGTCGCCTCGCGGCGGTTCGCGCCGGCGGGCGCAAGTGGCGTGTGCGCCGCTCTGAGGTCGACCGGATGCTGAGCTCAGACGTCTCCCCCGGCTACGCGCAGCATGCCTCGCCGCGCGCTTCTCCGTCACCGGCCGTCGATCCGTTCGCGCCGCCGATCAAGCGACCCGGCGCATGGGTCATCGACACCACCGCAGGCAAGCCGCAGGAGGGGTCATGACCGACGACGCTCGACTGGCGATCGAGCAGCTGCAGATCGCCGACGGCCGCTGGGAGCAGGCTCTCGAGGCGAGCTCGTTCGCGCCGCCGGACCCCGAATTCGCGGCTCGGGTTCGCGCGGTCGCGGACGCGAGCGAGCAGGAGGCCGCGGCGTTCCGGTTCGCTGACTCGCTCGGCCTTGGATGGCGCTCGCGAACGGGCGCCCGCAACATGAACCTCTCCTACGAGCTCCGCCGCGACGGCAACCGTCGCGGCGACCCGAAGGTGTGGGAACGCTTCGACGGCGCGGTCGCGACGCTCGGCGCCGCGCTCGAAGGGGTCGCGCTGAGCGCTATCGCGCGAGCATTCGCAGAGCTCGCCGACGTGACCCGCGAGCTCGCCGACGAGATCGAACGGGTCGACGCGCTCCCGATCTCCCGCCGCCGAGCCGGATAGACAGCGAGCCGGCGGCCTGCACGCCGCGCGTGACCTCATCTCGGCGCGCAGCGCCGAGATGAGCCTCGACCTCACGCGCGAACCACCAGCCCCTCCCGGCCACATCCCCCTTCCCCAGCGCCGTTCCAACTCGTCCCGCACGCGCCAAACCAGCGCCAAGCCAGACCGCACATCTAGCCGGCGCTTCAGCTCGGCGCTTACCGAACTACGCCTCCTCTCCGACAACCATCGACACCTGTCCCCCCACCCCGACTCCGCTATCGGCCCCGCTCCCACCGCAACTAATCCGCCCCCGCCCCTGCTGCAGATTCGAACACCAGGACCCGAGCCAGACTACCCGAACCACACATCGTGGGGGGCGGGTAGTCTGGCTCGGGGACCCCACCAAAACCCATATGCAGCGGGGGCGGGGGCGAGTTCTGGTGCGGACTCACAGTCCATAGTTAAGTCCATAGTTCAGTCCACACCAAGCGCATCGTCATCGCCTCGCACGACGCACCTGTTCGGCCCGGCCGTCCCGGCTTCGTTGGGAAGGGCGAAATATGACTGCTTCAGCGAAAAGCAGGAGGGTGATATGCCCCGGCCGAGCGTGCCCCCTGTCCTCAGAAGCAGGCACCAAGTCGGCGTCAGCGTCGGCTTCCGCTTTGAATTGCAGCCGACCGCGGATTATCAATATCGAACAAAGGGCGGCATCGGAGTCAGGCTCAAGAGTCGTCGGACCATGCCGTCGATTCCAGCGCTGGTCCGCCCTGGTTTCGTTGCAATCCGGGTACGTCCGGATCGGCCGACGGTGCCGCAGTTGCTCAAGACCAGGCGTCTCCACCTGGCTGCTGGAAAGCACCAGCAGCGGCAGTATCGTCCGCGGTGCCGACACTGCTCATAGGCCATCCTGTTGTTGTCTCGACCGCCGCCGGGAGAGGGCCAAGACTG
>CALAQT010000418.1 GCA_937888775.1 uncultured Actinomycetes bacterium
CATCCAGATCGCCCTACCTCACCGATGAGTCACCCCCAAACGACGAGGAGAGCCGGAAAATCACCTACAGCACCTCCCAGCCTTGACATCGCCCGCCAGCCCACTACCGGAGATCTGAGACTCGTAGCTGGCTAGCCGTTGCAACTTAAGGAGGTCCTTTTGGGCCAGGAGCTGGCGGACAGAGACGAGCGTTGCCAGCAGCGCACCGGCGATCACCAGGCTGAGGTCGCGGTGATCGACGATCAGGAGCCCGAAGCCGACCGCGACGGCGACGTACGGCGTCCAGCTGGCGGTACGTCGCTTGACCTCGGCCACGACGGCCGTCGATTCCGGGTCAGTCTGCGCAGCTCCCGCGACCGCGAACAACGCGATCGCGATCATCCACAGCGAGTCAACCGGGTCCCCGCCCTGGTAGGTCGAGTGGAGCTGGATGTAGCCGTAGACCAGGTCCGCGGCGACGAAGAAGAGCAGTCCCGCGACCATGAACTGCAGCGCGCGTGCGCTCGATACCGCCGTCCAACGCAGCAGGACAGATCCCAGTCCGACGAGCAGGATCATGTCCCCGACCGGATATGCGATCGAGACGGCGTTCGACAGCGCGTTGGGGCCGCTCTGGCGCAGTGTGGGCCCGAGCACCACGTACGTCACGACCATCGCGCCGCCGATTGCCACGACCGTAAGATCCAACATCAGGCGCACCCGCGCGCGACGATCGCGTCGGCCCGCAGGGAAACGCAGCAGGCCCCACAGCATCAACGGATAGAACGACAGGTAGAGCGCATCCGCAACCGACGGGAAAGGCAGCGGTCCCTCAAGCTCATAGATCGTTTGCGCGATGTCGCCCGCCAGGTAGACGATCGCCGCCACCGCCAGCAGTCGCCACGCCGACCGCAGCCTCGGCTGGTCGGCACAGCGTCGTGAAGCTCCCACAGCCGCGCAGCCCGCGGCCAGTCCCACGGGGTAGAAGAACGCATCACCGATCAGCCTCCGGTCCACGGCCGGCCATCGGAACAGTTGCCAGCCGGCGTAGACGAGCAGCAGCGCACCCATTCCCGCAGCCATCGGCATCCAGCGACCACGCGACTCCGCGCGTGCCCGCCAACGGGAACCAGGAATCCGCACAGCTGCGGTTGAGATCATGGCCGATCCGTTGCCGGGAAGCGTGCACCGCCCCGGTGGCAAACCTTCCCGCGGAGCGAGCGTGTCATAGGGTCAGACATCGGCTCGAAAAGTCAATGACTTTAGCCCGCGTCCGACTGATCAGCAATAACACCGGTCCAAGCGAAGATCCTCCACAAAGGGCGAGCACGGTCCTGCTCCTCACCCAACAAGACCCTGACCTGAGTGACGCGCCTCCTGTCAAGGCCGATCGAAGGTTGACCCCCGTGGCGCCGGTCGAAAATTGACCCTCCGTCGGTGGGGATGAGCGTGCGCGGACGCGCTCGTTCATCCCCTGGATGCCGAATGACTCTGGCATGTGCCGGTCGAGCTGATCGCCTTCGCGGGGAGTTCCCCAACCTTGGTGTACCCCGCGGCGAGACCTGGTAGCCGGTCTGGAGCGCGCCGGGCGGATCTGGACGCCCACGTTCGATCAGCTGGCCTCGTGGTCATGGGCGAGGGCTGAGTTGGTGTTGTGGTCATGCGGGCTCTTGCCCAAGCGGCCGAGCCAGCGATCAGCGTGCACCTGCACGGATGTGCACGAGCTGCACGGTGACGGCGCGCTCGATCGCGCGCGATTCCCGTTCGAGACAAGCCGCCCGGGGGTGTACCTTGCTCTGCTCGATGGCACCGACGCCAGGAGCTCGTCATGACCAACCCCGCCCGGCCAACATGAACCCTGACGGTAGACCGGGGTTCACGGCGCGCCCTGACCGCGACGGTCCGGCGGGAGCTCAGAAGGCCGTTCCGCCGTCGCCGATGCCGCGCGACAAGCAAGGTTGGCGGGTGGCGCCGGCGCCGGATGGTCGCGGGATGCCTGAGCAGCACAAGCCCACTCCGCCGCATCGGCTGCGCAGCTTCTGGATGGTATTGCTCGTGCTGCTGGCGATCAACTGGATCTCGGTGCTGGCGTTTGCGCCGGCGGGGCAGCCGCGAGTGAAGGTGCCGTTCAGCCCCTATTTCCTGGGGCAGGTGCAGGCCGGCGAGGTCAAGTCGATCTCGTCGAAGGGCGACACGATCCAGGGCACGTTCAAGACCAAGTTGCGATATCCGTCCAGCGACGCCAAGGCGACGGCAACGACGCTGTTCTCGACCCAGGTGCCGACATTTTGGAGCAACGCGGAGCTGACGGACCTGCTTCGAACCAAGGGCGTTCAGGTCAATGCCCAGTCGACTGCTACGAGCACGTCGATTCTGGCCGAGATTCTGCTCGGATTCGGTCCGACGTTGTTGATCGTGGGGGTGTTCGTGCTGTTGGCGCGGCGCGCGCAGGCGGGTGGAGGGATGAGTGCGCTGGGGAACTTCGGTCGCTCCCAAGCGCGGCGGGTCGATCCCGCCAAGATCCGGGTCACTTTTGGCGACGTCGCCGGGATTGACGAGGCGAAAGCCGAGCTGACCGAGATCGTCGACTTCCTGCGCACCCCAGAGCGCTACTCGCGTCTGGGTGGCCGGATGCCGCACGGGGTACTGTTGTTCGGCCCGCCCGGAACCGGCAAGACGTTGTTGGCGCGCGCGGTCGCCGGGGAGGCGCATGCGGCTTTCTTCTCGATCGCCGCATCAGAGTTCATCGAGGCGATCGTCGGGGTCGGCGCCTCGCGGGTGCGTGACCTGTTCGCCAAGGCCAAGGAGGCCGCGCCGGCGATCATCTTCATCGACGAGCTCGACGCGATCGGCCGCTCACGCCAGGGCTCGGCGTCAGTAACCGGCGCCAACGATGAGCGCGAGCAGACGCTCGATCAGATCCTGACCGAGATGGACGGCTTTGACAGCGACGAAGCGGTCGTCGTGCTCGGCGCTACCAACCGCCCCGAGATCCTCGATCCCGCGCTGCTGCGCCCAGGGCGCTTTGACCGCCGCGTCGCCGTTGCGCCGCCCGACCGCACCGGCCGCAAGAAGATCCTCCAGGTTCACACCCGCTCGATACCGCTGGGCGACGATGTTGATCTGGACGCGATCGCGGCCTCGACGCCGGGGATGGTCGGCGCCGATCTGGCCAACCTCGCCAACGAAGCCGCGCTGCTCGGGACCCGGCGCGATCACCATACGGTGCAGATGGCCGACTTCACGGACGCGCTTGAGAAGATCATGCTCGGTGCGCCGCGCGGGATCATCCTCAGCGCCGCGGATCGTGAGCGGACCGCCTACCACGAGTCCGGTCACGCCCTGGTGGGGATGCTGACCGCAGAGGCTGACCCCGTGCGCAAGGTCTCGATCATTCCACGCGGGATGGCGCTCGGGGTGACGCTTTCAACCCCCGACGCTGACCGGGTGTCCTACTCGCGTGAGGACCTCGAGGCCAAGATCCGCGTCGCGCTCGGCGGTCGCGTGGCAGAAGAGATCGTCTACGGCAAGATCACCACCGGAGCCGAATCAGACATCCAGCAGCTCACCCAGATCGCACGCCAGATGATCGGCCGTTGGGGCATGAGCGACAAGCTCGGACCGATCAGCATGCTGCCAGGCGAGAGCATGGGGCCGTTTCTGCCGGGCGTCAGCGAAACCTCTCCCCAGACCCAATGGCTCCTCGACGAAGAGGTCCGCCGCCTGGTCGACGACGCCCACGCCCAGGTCACACAACTGCTCACCGAGCACCGCGACCAGCTCGACAACCTCACCCACGCACTGCTCGAAGCCGAGACGCTCGACGCGATCGACGCCTACGCCGCCGCCGGCGCACCGATGCGTGCCACGGAGCCGCTACCTGAGACCGAAGCGCCCGCAGGGCGCTCTTCAAGCCATCGCCGATTACTCTAGGAATGGGACCTCTAGCCGGCGAGCATCGCTGATCGGCGGCTCCCGCCGAACACCGCACACCGTCCGATCTTGTGGTCAGGGCGCGGTCGGCTCAGGGAGCGGGAGGGCGGCCAGCAGCTCCTCGGTGGAGGCCTCGGTGAGTGCCCCACGGTCGGTCTCGCCGGCCTCGGAGGCCCGGACGATGTCGATCGCGATCGAGCGCACCTGGCCGGCGATCGAGTTGAGAGCGATATCTGGACGGAGTGTGGCCGCTGCAGTCGCGCGACCGGCGGCCTGCAGCGCGATGCGCAGCACGTCGCCGCTGCGCCAGGGCTCCTCAAACTGGGCTGGCAGCTCCCAGGCCG
>CALAQT010000419.1 GCA_937888775.1 uncultured Actinomycetes bacterium
GTCATCGCCCAATCCTCTCAAGCGATCAGGCCTCCAACTTTCCCGGAGCGCTTCAGTCCAGCAGCTCCTGTGAATACTTCCTCGCTCTTGGCATGCGCGAAGACTCCTCCCTCCGCCATGAGAACCCGGGGGAGATCACAGGCTCCGTCAAACCCAGGATGGCTCAGTATGGACCACCCGACACCAGCGAGCGTCGCTTGCTCGCACGCCTTCCGGACGGGCTCTTATGCTCAGGTGGCATAACACTTACAGAAGTCGGTGCACCCCGCGGATGCTGGGACTGCGAACTCGCGTACGTTCGGTACATCGACTTCTCCCACGAGGTCACGTGATGGCCCTACCGGTCACAGGTTGACCGCTCAGAGCGTTAGCCGTGGGCGCTAGGCTAGGACGCTTGCTGCTCACCACCCGAGAGGGTCGACACGATCTCGCTGACAAGCTGCTCTGGCCCGAGGAGCAGACCTCGTCCGAGCACCCACGCCTCCCGCGAAACCGGATTATCGTGGGCCGCGCGACGTCGATACCGCTTGTTGAGAGCCGCGAGCCTGTCGAGCAGTTTTCGCAGCCGTGGTAGATCCACGTTTAGTGCGTCCAGGGACTCACCCACTAGTTCCCAGCGGGTTACATCGCTCTCGGACTCGGCGGTCTCGCGAATCTTTGTGACCTCCTCGTCGCGACGGCGCTCGCGCGCGGTCGCCAACGCCGTCGCGTGGCGTAGCGCGTAAAGGGCCTGGCCGAGTGTCGGGTGTGCCGCGACGAGCGCTTGTCCTTGGGCGTCAGTGCGTGTCTCATGCATCTCGGCGAGCGGCCGAAAGAAGCGAGCGTTTAGCTCTGCTTCGGCTGCGGCGCAGAGTACAAGGAGCGGGCCAGAGAAGTCCATCTCGTTCGGTTGATTGATCGCGTACATCTCGGCCGATACCAACATGAGTTGGGTGTCGGCCGCTAGCTTGTCCCATACGCTCTCGGGGAACGACGCCCGCACCGTGCTCGCGACCGTCTCGCGCTCCCTCGGATGGCGGTTTGCGTAACTTTCAGCGACGTCTCTGAACAGCCGTCCCTTGCCGACAGCTGCTACCTCGAGCGCATCCGCGCCGGCGGCTGCCGCCGCGAGCGCCAACTCCCGCGCATCCCGACTTGCCACCTTGCCGGGTTCGCCAAGTCGTTCCCCGGTCATCTCCGCCAAGACGTCAAATGTTGTCTTGCTGCCCTCAGTGTCACCTGGGTCTAGGCCGGCCAGCAAGAGCTCCCCTGTGGCCGTGGCTTGATTCGGCCCCTCACCGTCGCGCTCGAGACGTGCACTTCTGCACGTACCCGGCGTGTAGTACACGAGTGCCCCGAACGGATAAGGACCCGGCGCGAGGTGCTCAAAATAGCCGAGCATCTTGTAGATCTCCTCGGAAGGCAGATCTAGCTTGCTGTCGGGCCCTGCAGGCAGGGCTGTGTGGCGTCTCAACTTCGCGTCGACGAGGAACCATTGCTGCATGTCAACTGTCGACAGGCGGACAGTTATGTCTGGGAACGCCCCCAGCCGATGCTGCCTAGCACGCAGACGCCACCGTGGCTTGAGGCCGAGTGCACTCGCGTCCCGCTGGAAGAACAGCTCGATGGTGCCGAATTGCGTCGCCCAGGTCGCGCGCGGCGTACCGTCGCGTTGCCAAAGCGGCTTGATGCTGCCCTCCGTCGGCGTCCCATAGCGTCTGCCAAGCGCGGCGGCGAGCAGGGCGAGGGACCAGATCTCGAATAGGCGTGCGTCAAACCGATTGTCGTAGAATGCCCACATCTCGTCGCCCGGGTTGGTGCAAGTCCCGGCAAGGAAGTGATCGATCCACGCGACCAGCTCCCGATAGGCTTCCGTGTGGGCTATTTCGCGGCGGTCAAGCCGGCGCTCCACGCGGTGACGCAGATGCACGAGCCTCGCTTGCCGCGCAAGCCGCTCTCCCTCGGCTCGTAGCCGCGCAAACACCGGTAGTGTCGCGATCCGACCGAGCTCAGCCCGCAACTCGCCTAGCTCGCGGCGCTCCGGGCCTCCTGTCGATGGAAGCAGATGGAGCGGTGCGTCGTACAGGGCAGCCATCAGTCCGTGCAGTGCCCCAACGGCTAGTAGATTCTCCGGAGTCCCGACCTGGCGCTCGACAATCCGTATCGGATACCTACGCGGGGCCGTTAGGTCCCCGCGGCCGCGCACATAGCGTGGAAGGTCAAGCTGGCCGCCGACGACCCCAACGGACTCATCAGCGCGGCGACCGTACTCAAAGCTCGGCTTGTCAGCGATAGCGCTGAGGATCGGCTTGAGCTCACGGCCAAGGGCGAGCAAGACCCGTAACCGCACTGCCTGAGCTAGCTGTCGGTCAAGCTGATCATCATCAGGCGCCAGGGCTGGCCGCGCCTCTAGTTCCCAGCTCTCACCGGACACGAAGTACGTCGCTAGAAGCGGCAGGCACGCCGCCACTGCCTCAGCGCGACTGAGCGAGTCAAATAGTCCTTCGTCCACGCCCGTATCTGGTGGCCCGGGCTCGGCAGCCTCCGCGGTGAGTTGCTCTTGTGCGACGGAGGCCACGGAGCCGGCTAGCCGGAGTGCGTTACGTGAGGCTCACGAACGCGTCGGAGCGCCGTAAGAGCCCGCTGAAGTGGACCTTTGGCCAAATACTGCTCGATTGCATAAAGCTGCTCACGGGTAAGCGCGCTTGTCTGTGGGATCAGCTGATTTGAAATAGCGACATCGATCGCCCCAGTGAGATCCTCCTCGGCGGGATTCCCATAGGCCCTTACCGCAGTGCGGCGCATCACGTCGGCCAGCTGCCCCGAGCCCACCGGCCAGCGTGGCCCATCAGGTGTCCCCCAGCGTAAGAAACGGATGAAGTCCTTGAGTAGCTCTTGTACGCTCTGTATGCGGGGCTGAACAACGAACGCCTCAGCGTAAGCGCCGAGCTCCGTCTCCGGCACGTGACCGTATAGCTGGCCATACCACTTGGCGGCCTGGCGGCTCACTTGGTCAAGCTCTTCGTCTATTTGACTCTCAGCAGGCACACTGATGGCGACAAAGTCGAAGCGCCGCTGCAGACCTTGCGACAGTTGAGTAACAAACGCCGTGTCAACATCGTTCATCGTGCCAAGAAGCCGAAATCGCTCAGGCAAGGTTACTTCCGCCCGTTGCGGAGCATCCTCAAACCAGAGGTTGATCTTCCGGTATGCAGCCGTCCTCGCGCTGAGTGCTGTATAGAGCGGCCCGACAGCCTTGTCAATATCAGCGCGCGAGAGCTCGTCGATTGCGAGCCAGTGTGCTTGGGGCCCAGTACCACTGGCAAGATGGTCCTTGACGACGACGGCGCAGCGCAGCGCAGCTCTGGGAACATGGCCAAGCCATGGCCTAAGTACCTCCCGGCCCTGCTGGTCACGCGCAGGTCGGAGGCCACCGATCACGTCGTAGGTACTCCAGTCGGGGGTTCCCGTCTCGATGTGTAGCTCGCATCGGAAGGTCTCAGCTAAGAGCGTCGCCAGCCTCGTCTTGCCGGTGCCCGGCGGGCCGTGGAGAACTAGGTTGCCCGCTACAAGCGCCACAACGGCCTGTTCGACGAGTGCGGCTGCGTCTGGAAACACCAGGTGCTCGGCATGGATGCGCTCGATCACCGTCGTGCTCAGGGTCGCGATGTCGATTCCGTCCAAGGGTGCGTCCGCGACGTCACTGCTAATCTCGTAAGTCTCGAGATCCCCCTCACTCACCTCCGTCGGCAGGTCAAGTAGCGACTTCACGGCCTCACGTGCCTCCTCAGTGATGGGTTGCGGCTCCGGCGACACGTCATCGCTCCGATCTCACGGGCAACGCGAGGGTATCGAGATAAGGCGGGACACCACCTGGTTGCTCTCTGCGAACGAAAAGTAGGCTCATGCCTCGGCAGAACACCACGCGTGGCTTGAGTCGTCTGCTCGGGTCGAGAACCTGCTTGATCCGTGTGAGGGCTTGGTCCGTCTGTTCTGTCCGGTTGGTGACGCATTCCCGAAGCTGGTCCCAGGGAATCGGCAATCCGATCGGCCCGCCCGCCTCGCGGAGCGCTATCCACGGGTTGAAGCCATCTACCGTCCTATTGAGATACGGAAGCAACAAGACCGCCTCCCCGTCTTGCAAGAGCACATCATCATCACACGCGTTGCGTACGTCCCACCAAAACGCAAGCATCTCACAAAAGCCGGCATCGCCGATGGCGGCCGCCTCTTGAAGCAGCGCCACGGCGAGCGGCAGCTCATACTCCCAAGCGTCAGACAGGGGCTTCCAGCGCTTGAGCGCCAGGCTTCCAAGCTCGGTGAGCGTGCTCGACTCGGTGACGAGATTGGCCGCCCGGAGGTCACTCAGCGCTTGATCTCTTCGCCGCTTGCTGCCCGGTATCGGGTCGCCGGACTCGATGAGGGGCAACCAGCGACGCGCTTGGGTAGAGAGGACTCTCCAAGACGTGCCAAACGGGTCGAGCCTAACGCCGGGCCGAATGACCCCCGGGCCACCGACCGAGAGTAGCCAAGGCCCCCACTCTGGGCAGTCGAGTGCCTCCTCCCAAGACATCAGCGCTTGTCGGCGCTGAACAGGTACTCACTGATCTTGCGCGCCTTGTAGCCCCCATAACTCTGATAGTTCAGGCGCGTAACTGGTCGCACTGCGAGGGAACCCGGAGTAAAGATACCCTCGTCGCTAAAGAACTCCGTTAGCCGCCGATAGCCCTCTCCGTTGCAGTCAGACTTGAAGTCATTCCAATGATTGCGCCCGTCAAAGTAGCTCAAGACTACCGTCCTCGTCTTCGCATTCTCGATCAATGCCCGGAGCGAGGGAATGAACTGCTTTGCCTTGCAGAAGCTTGAGACGAAGTCGTCATTTGGATTCTGGCCGCGTACGTACCTAACGTCTGCAAAGTAAGCCGCCGGATCCTCAAGCGCTGGATATCGGCACAGGAGGTTTGGCAAAAAATAGTAGGCCGTGTACTGGCGGAAGTTATAAGGCGGATCGACGTAGAGTACCGCATGATCCGGCACCTCTGCGATGAAGTCGAGTGAGTCCCTCTCTACGCCGACGAGGTGATCGGCGTCCGGCCCCAGGAGTCCATCGAGGGCCGGGAGTGCGAGACCTAGCGGTCGTAGCGCCCGCGAGTCGTACGTATCGCGTGGAAAGTCGTGATATGTCCCCTGCGTATTGCTTACCCGCTCGACAGCTCTCAACACGACGCTCAGCAGCATCGCTTCAAGCGCATCTGTTAGAAGCCCGGCGCTCCGCCAGTAGCGCATGCGATTGAGAACGGCGTCGATGTGGCGAGCATTGCTCGCCGAAAAGAATCGTCGGCGTCCGGTGCGGCCCCTAGAGCTCGTAAAGGCGCTTAGCGCACCCGCCTCGCAGTAGTGATCAAAGAAGTCCGACCTCGCGAATCGGTTTCCCAAGCGCTTCATACCGGTCGCATCCTGCAAGTGCAGAAGAAGAGCAAGAAGTTCGACCGCCCGCTCTCTGTGCTCGGGCGCCTGCACATAGTTATAACCCGCACGCCGGTTCTCGCCGTCGACCCCTACTTCGGCCATCTTGCGAAACGAGCGCGCCCTGGCTTTGGCTCCCACTAGGTCCTCGAGCGCCACCTCAGGGATGTCACTATTGAGTATGAATGCGCGCCCCAAGACGGACGAGAAGAGATTGATGTCGTTGGCTGCGACGCGATACCCGGCGCGCTTTAGGGCGAGTGAGACTGCGAGCGAGCCGGAAAACACATCGCAGACCAACTCGCCTGGCGCAGCACGCTCGCGCACGCTCTGCAAGATGTCCTCTAGAAGGACCGTCTTATTCCCGAGATAGCGCTTAAGCATGATTTGTCGCGACGATTAGCAACTCGACGTCGGAGCGGGCGGCCACAGCGGCAGCACGCGAATTGAACTGGCGGTAGGTCAGCGCTATCTCGCACTCGCGGACATCTGTAAAGAAGCTACGCAGGAGACTGCGCAGATCCGGGAGGTCGATCGCGCGCCTGTTACCCGTTTCGCCGTTGCGGCTATAGGAGTAGCTGAGTAGCAAGGTGGCATCCTGCGCAACCACCAGCCGACACAGATCGGCGAACGCCGCGGGAGCTAGACGACGGGAACAGAACCGAGACTTGTGGCGCTCAGTTGGATAGAGCCCACGGGTCACGCGGCGATTGACCGTCGCGAGCGTCGGCACCCGATAGCGCGAGATGATCTCGGGCACGTGGTAAAAGCGGGAATACTGTTGCGCTGTATATGGCGGATCAGCGTAAACCGCGGCCGGCCTCTTTAACAGATTGGGACTACGTGCGAGTCTCTCAAGAGTGGAGGTTTCGACGTGGTGGTCACCGGCTGGCACCACGCTGTTTACAACCAGCGCGACGCGCTCGTGAAACAGGGTCCCGATGGACTTGCATCGGTCCGAAAGGATGCGTTTGCGAATAAACGACAAGTCCTTCCCGGGGCGAATGCGGTGCGGTTGAGCATAGTGCTTCCCCGCCGAAAAGACACATTCGGATGCCGCCGAGAGCAGGGCGGTGATCAATACCGACTCCTGCCACGCGCTTAGCGCTCCCTGCGAGCGGGCGGCGGCGATTCGCGAGCGGAGTTCATCAAGTTCTACTGCCTGCCTGATGCCAAAGTAAGTCCCTGCATAGTGCGCCGCTATGAGCCCGGCCGCGTCACTGCCACCGGGCGTCATGCGCGACAGTACCTGTGCGAGTGAACCCACGGCAGCGCTTGGCCTCCAGACTTGGGGGATCTCGCGAGTCAGGGCGATCAGGCTGTCGGGGTCGGAGTCGGCGAGTGCGAGGTCTTCAGTATCAACCCAGGGTTGCCAGGCCGCCACCCAGTCGGACCGAACCTGCGGCAGCGTGTCGGGCTCAGGCGCGGTCTCGCCATCAAGGCGACCAGCGCCGAGCAAAGCGCGCGCGAAGTGGGTGCAATGCTCTAAGGCGTCGTACGCAGCGACAGGATGCCCGCGCCGCGCGAGCCCCTGAGCAACCAGGGAGCTACCTGAGAAGATATCGACCACGGGCGCGTTGGCATCCAGTTCTAGCGCAGCCGCTTTGAGCAGCGCCTCGAGCACTCGG
This sequence comes from uncultured Actinomycetes bacterium, assembly GCA_937888775.1. The sequence continues at coordinate 7,074 of CALAQT010000419.1, forward strand.
GCCTTCGCGCCCAGATACTGGACCGGACGGAACACGCCTGCTGCGATCGCGGTGGAGTGCGGCGTAGGACCGCGCGTGTCAGCGATGGCCACACCGGACCTCAAGACGATGCCGGTAGTACCGATCGGCTCGAGCGTGGGGGCGGTCGCCTCGAACACGGCGGTACATTACGACGCCCCGCGGCGGAGGAACGCACAAGGCGACGCGTATGCGTTTGGCGCAACCAGAACGAGGGCGATGCTGGCTTAGCCGCTGGCGGAAGTCCAGCTGTGGTTGGCGCCCACGCGTCGCGTACCGTGGCTGAGCCGCCTCTGCTCGGCGATCTTCGCGACTAGCGGCTCGTCCAGCCTCTAACGTCTAAGGCCACCGAGAGATCGGGCCACTGATGCCGCAGCCAATCGCCAACATATGGGTCGTTCGCGCGGGTCTGGGGGCGCACCTAACCGAGCTCTTCGAGCAAGCAGCAGTAGCTGGGCTGGGAGGGCCCCCTGCGCGCGATGTCGGCGATCTAGAGACGAGCGAGATCGCAGGGCTCATATGTGCGGAGGCGGCGATGCCACGGCCAAGAGCGCTCAGTCTCGCGGGGATGCTCAGGCGCTTTGTCCATGAGCCCCAAGTCGGGGATCTCGTTGTGACTCCCACCGCCTCTACCGCGGCCGTGCTGGTAGGCGAATTTGTAAGCGGATACCGATACCGGCCCGAGATCAAGGAGGCTCCCCACGCGCGGGCGGTTGTTTGGACACACCGCCTTGGGCGAGATGCGATCGCCCCGTCGCTGATCCCCATGATCGGAGCTCCGATGTCGTTCTTTAAACCCGGCGCGCAAGAGCCACTTCGCGCTTTGTTTGACGGCCGCCGCATCTAGCGTCTTGTGCCTCTCCAGTGCCTGGGTCGCGCTTCCGCCCGATCTTCATGCGTAATCCCGGCTGCCACGACGCCCTAGCGATTTGGTCAGACAACCAGGATCTCGGACTGACGCGCGATCCCGAAGAAGCCCTGCAAATATGCATGGAGAGGATGTCCGGATCGTCGTGGAACTTCGACGGCGATCCTCGGTTGACGGTCACA
>CALAQT010000420.1 GCA_937888775.1 uncultured Actinomycetes bacterium
TTCCGAAACGGCGTCGTTCACCTCCACTACCGCGTAAGCGTCTGACCGAGCCGGCAACGCGACGCCAGGCAAAGAGCTGCTCTAGCGATCGCGCGAGCATCTGGCTGGCTCGCCGCAGCGACCCGCTCAGCGCGGAAGCGAGCAGGATGTCGGCCGCCTCTAAGCCCGGTCAGACGCCGGCCGTTGCTACTCGATGGCCTCGATTCGGGTGGTTACAAGCGTTCGAGGAACGCGAGGAGCCGGTCTGGCGGCCGGTAGCGGCCGGGCGGGGTGCCGGTGCGCCGGTATCGATCTCGTCTCGGCGAAGAGTTCTCTGGCACGTATCCCGACCCGGTGCCGCATTGCGCGGTCTGTCGCTGGTCTGAGCACTGCCAAGCGAGCCGAGAGGCCGACGATCATTTGTGCCTGATCGCGGGCATCGGACGCGCGCAGACGGTTCGGCTCGGCGAGGCCGGGATTGTGACGTGTGCGCAGCTCGCGGTTGCGCAGCGTCACGACCGTCCGAGACGTATCGGCCGGGACGTGTTCGAGCGTCTGCGCGAGCAGGCCCGGCTCCAGGTCTACGAGCGCTCGACCGGCGGGCAGGTGTACGAGCTTCTTGCGCCGGAGGAGGGTCGCGGGCTTGCCGTGCTGCCTGAGCCGCGCGCGGGCGATTTGTTCTTCGATATGGAGGGGGACCCGTTCTACGAGGCCGAGGGGCTCGAGTACCTCTTCGGCGTCACGCGCGTGGACCACAGCGAGCCGGTATTCCGGGCGTTCTGGGGGCGCGATCGCCTTCAGGAGAAGGTGGCGTTCGAGGCGTTTATCGACTTCGTGATGGCGGGCCTGGCGGAGGACTCACAGATCCACGTCTACCACTACGCGCCATACGAGGCGTCGGCGCTTAAGCGACTGATGGGCCGCCACGGCACCCGCGAGGACGAGGTGGACCAGCTTCTACGCGGCCAAGTCCTGGTGGACCTGTACGCGGTGACGCGCCAAGCGCTGCGCACCTCGAAGCCGGGCTATTCGATCAAGCAGATCGAGGCCTTCTACATGGAGGAGCGCGAGCAGGAGGTCACCGAGGCAGGCGACTCGATCGTGCGCTTCGAAGAGTGGCTGGACACCGGCGACCAGGCGCTGCTCGATTCGATCGAGGCCTACAACGAGGTCGACTGCCTCTCGACCGTCAAGCTCCACCTCTGGTTGCTCGAGCGCCGCGCCGAAGCGCAGCGGCAATTCGGCGCCCCCATCCCGTGGCGCCCACCGCCAGCGCCATATGAGGCCACGCCGGAGGCCGCCGAAATCCAGGACGAGGTCGCCCGGCTGGAACACGCGCTGACCCGCGACGTGCCCGAGGATCTGGCTGTCGCGTCCGACGATCAACGCTCGCGCTGGCTCCTGGCACAACTGTTGAGCTACCACCGTCGCGAGGAGAAGCCAGCGTGGTGGGCTTACTTCTCACGCGCTGAGATGTCGCCCGACGAGCTCGTCGAGGACCCCGAGGCGATCGGCCGGCTGTCTGAGGATCCGAGCGCGCCACCGGTCGTCGACAAGCGCTCGTTGATCTACACCCTGCGCTACCCGGAGCAGGAGCACAAGCTTTCTCCCGGAGGCAGCATCGTGGAGGTTTCCACGAAGCGCACGGTGGACGTCGTTGAGATCGACGACTCCGACGGGGTGGTGCGTATCCGCCGCGGACAGCAACGCGCGCAGGAGGCGCTCCCAACCGGCCTCATCCCCGGCGGGCCATACCACACCGGCGAACAGCGTGCCGCGCTGCGCCGGCTTGCCAAGGTCGTCGCCAGTTCGGGCCTCGACGGCCCGGGTGAGTTCCGCGCCGCGCGCGACGCGCTCTGCCGGCGCCGGCCTCGAATCGTGGGACTTGATCCGAGCGCTCCCCTTCAGAACCCCTCTCCGCGCATCGACGAGCTCAAGCGACTGGCCGAGAGCTTGGACAGTTCGTATCTGTTTATCCAGGGGCCGCCCGGGTCCGGGAAGACTTGGACCGGCGCGCAGCTCGTCGCGCACTTGATTGGCCGCGGCGCCCGTGTCGGCGTGGCCGCCAACAGTCACAAGGCGATCCACAACCTCCTGCACGAGGTTGAGACCACGGCGACCGAGCAGAACATCAACTTCCGCGGCTGGAAGAAATGCTCGCAAGATAACCCCGAGTCCAAGTTTGCTTCAGAGCTCAACGAGCCATTGATCGAGAACGAACCGAGGATCCAGGCGTTCCCGCCACCGGATGACGTACGGCTGGTGGCTGGTACAGCCTGGCTGTTCGCGCCCGAGGCGATGGACATCGCGCTCGACTACTTGGTCATTGACGAGGCGGGACAGGTCTCGCTTGGCGACGCGCTCGCGATGGGCACGGCGGCGCGCAACCTGATTCTGCTTGGGGACCCACTACAGCTCGCGCAGGTCTCGCAAGGGACCCACCCCGACGGCGCCGGCGCGTCGATCCTCGAGCACCTGCTGGGCGAGCACGGCACGGTCCCTCCTGAGCTGGGCGTGTTCCTCGACCAAACGCGGCGCATGCACCCTGACGTCTGCCGGTTCATCTCGGAGGTTGTCTATGAGAGTCGCCTGAGCGCGATCGACGAATGCGCCCGGCAGAGGGTCGACGCTCCCGGAGCGCTCGTTGGAACCGGCGTACGGTTCCTGGAGATCGACCACGCCGGAAACACGCGCGCCTCGACCGAAGAGGCCGATGCCATTTCAGCAGCGATCCACGATCTCGACCGAGGCTCTGTAACGACGGCCAACGACGTCACGCGCCCGCTCAAGCGCGAGGACATAATGATCGTCACGCCCTACAACGCCCAGGTGCGCCGGCTGGCAGAGCGCCTGCCCGCCGGCGTGCGGATCGGCACAGTCGACAAGTTCCAAGGCCAGGAGGCCTACGTCGTCTTCTTCTCGATGGCAACGTCCTCGGGCGCTGAGGTACCTCGCAACGTCGAGTTCCTCTACAGCCGCAACCGCCTCAACGTCGCCGTGTCCCGCGCACGCTGCCTCGCAATACTCGTCTGCAACCCGCAGCTCCTGCTGCTCAAACCGCATACGATCGAGCAAATGCGACTTGTGAACGCGTTGTGCCGCCTCGTCGAGCTAGCGCAGCCCAACGAGGCCTTGAGATCCGCGGCGACGAGGTGAGCGGAAGCTTCGTGTGGTGTGGACTCAAGTGTGGACTAATCTATGGACTGTGAGTCCACACCTGAACTCGCCCCGGCCCCCGCTGCATATGGGGTTTGGTGGGGTCCCCGAGCCAGACTACCCGCCCCCCACGATGTGTGTTGCGGGTAGTCTGGCTCGGGTCCTGGTGTTCGGATATGCAGCGGGGGCGGGGGCTGGACAGCAGGGGTCTTGGGGTCGGAGGGTGGGTTGGTTTCAGAGGTTCGGGTGGGGGGTCAAAGTCAACGGCAAAGTCAACGGCAACGACGGGTGAGACGACGCGTGCTGGGGGAGCTGGCGTGATCGTGGCGGCCCTGGGTTTCTGGGGTGGGCGATGACCGATGAGGCGCCGGGCGGGACCAGGTCGGCGGGTAGCGGCGGGTTGCGTCCGGGTCAGGGGTCGCTTGCGGGGCTTGCGTGGTTGGCGCGGGTCGGGCCGGCTTCGGGCGAGGCGTGGGGTTGCGCGATGGGCTGGGGTCGCTCCGCCGTCTTCTCGCACGCGAAGCGCCTCGAGCGCGAGGGTTGGCTTGAGCGGTATCCGACGCTGAAGGGGAACGGCTCGCTGCTGGTCGCTACCAGCTCGGGCGTCCGGATGGCTGGGGTAGCGGTCTCCCCGGCGAGACCGCCGGCGCCGACGTGGTGGGCGCACCTTCACGCGTGCAGCTGGGTCGCGGCATGGTTGACCGTGCGCGGCCGCGTGATGCAAGGCTGCCGCGAAGTGGACGAGGATCCGTCGTGGCGCGGGAACATTCGCTGGCACGACGGCAAGGGCGCGCACCGCTCAGGCCATCGGCCCGACCTGGCGGTGATCCTGGATGGCGTGCGGTTCGGCATCGAGGTCGAGCTCGCGCGCAAGTCCGTTGAACGGCTAAAGGCGATCGTCGGCCTGCACGCCCGCTGGCGCGCAGCGGGTCAGACCGGCGGGGTGATCTACGTATGCGCGGATGAGGCAGGCGCCGACCGGGTGCGTGAGATCGCGGCGGAGCGGGGGCTGACCACAGATCGCGGCGGCGGCGTGCGCGTCGAGCTACTCGAGCGGATAGAGCGGGAAACCCGCGCCGCGGCGGCGACCGCAGCACAGACGCGTGCGCGTCCCATGGCGCCCGCTGGCTGAGCGTCCGGGGGTCGGGCGCGCACTCCAGGGGGCGTGGGGGCGATCCGCGCACGACACGGAGTGCCGATACGACGGCCACAGAGCCGCGTAAGCATAAGTAGTATTAGTTTGCCGGGTGTAGCGGTATGGTTGGCGGTGATGTGGCGTCCGACCGTCGTGCTCCTCGATCTCGCGTTGGTGATCGCGCTTGGAGCACTCGGATGGCTGGGAGCGTGGCTGCTGCGTCGCCGGACGACTCTGTCGGTGAAGAACCTCTACCTCGCCGCGGGCCTGACGGGACTCGCGCTCGGGGTCGGCATCGCTGCGCGAGCCTGGCCGGTGGTGCTGCTACTAGCATCGATCGCCGCGCCGGCGCTCGCGGGCGCGCTCTCGGGGCGTCGCTGGCGCCTGGCGGATCTCGGCGCCGGCGAGGAGCTGCGCCAGCACGAGCTCTCCCGCCGATGGTTGTGGCAGCCGGCGCCGGACAGACGCCCGGGGGAGCGCAGGTACATCGCCTCTCAGGGCGAGATCGTTCACGAACGACCCTGCCCGACGACGTCGAGTACGTGCCGATGACTGGGCAGGGCGATCGCGGCGCGAGGCTGCCGCTCGGCGAGGGGCAGCACGTGTTCGAGTGCGGCGGGACCGGCACAGGGAAGACGACGACCGCGCGCAGGCTGCTCGCCGCGCGGACGCTCGCGCACGGCGCGGCCGCGCTGCTGATCGACCAGAAGGGCGACCCCGAGGACGAGGAGCAGCTACGACGGATCGCGGCGGCAGCCGGCCGGCCGTTCGTGCTGTTCGACCCTCGCGATCCCGATACCGATCGTTGGCAGCCGTTGTGGGGCGCGCCGGCGGACGTCGCCGCGCGGGCGGTCGAGCCGATCAAGAAGTCAGAGCCCTACTACGCCGACGTGCT
>CALAQT010000421.1 GCA_937888775.1 uncultured Actinomycetes bacterium
TCGGCGATCCCGGCGACACTCCATCAATCTACTGCACTGAGATGGAGGACCCTTTTCGCAGAAAGCACACGCGCGCCACGCCCGGCGGCTGCCATCGTTCCCGGGCCCAGATGACGGACGCCTGCTTGCCGTTGATTCCGGTTGTCCGCCGTAAGCCGCTGAAATGACGAAAGCGATCGTCAACAATCGGCGAGGCTGACGCTCGGATCTGGCGCAAAGCGCAAGCGCGCGCCGCCCCTGGCAGACATCCCTCCCCCGGTGCTAGCTCGCGTGCGGGTCAGCTAACTCCGATCCGATCCGCCGTGGCCGCTTCAGCGGGAGGCTGTCGCACAAACCAAACCGCTTGTACGAATTTGACAATGGCCGTTTTTGCTGACCTCGTGAGAGCCGCCCAGGCGGCACGAGCGGGTCCTTCGCGAACCAAATGGTTCAACCCAAAACCGTCACCTTGTGGCAAACCTCCAAAAAGTCGACCACGACGTTGGTTTGTGCGACAGCCTCGCGGCGGAGCAGGTGTCGACGGCCACGGCGCGCTGAGGCCCGTGATTGTGCGAGAGCACGAATCGGCGAACTCCGTGGGGACTCAGGCCGCGGACAGCACAGCAGGGGACTCCCCTTTGTTGCATTGCAGGGCTTTGGCCAAAGGCTGGCTCAGGTGAGATCTCAGATCCCACCGCAAGTCTGAGCGACTGTTCCCGTTGAACAGGGGAAGCCGCTAACACTTAGTCGTTGATGTCGAGCACCGGTGTGATGTTCGGCAACTGCTGCCCTTTCTCGGCGTGCTCGTTGGGCACGACGGCCGTGCCGAGAGCGAAGAACTCGATTACGTGGCTGCCCCAGCCGTGGCTGTTCTCGTGGAGCTTGACCTCCACGATCCCCAGGACGCCGTCTCCGATCGCCTCGGCCTCCTTCTGCATGCGTTCCATGGCGAGCTCGCGCGCGTCATACAGGGCCTGGGTGTATTGCTCAAGCTCGACGTTCTGACCTGTCTGGCGCATCGATTGCATCATGCCTCGATGCGCGACGTGGTAGACGCAGTTGCCCATGACCAGGCCCACTGGGCGCTTGCCGGTTTGCATCAGGGTCCAGAAGGCCTGACCGGAAAGGTCGCTGGTAAATGGGCGACCGTTGGGTGCGCGGTGGACCTTGCCGCCCTTGTGCTTGATCGCGGTGCCGATGGCGATGAACTCGGCCATGTCCGCGCCCCACTCGTAGCGTCCGACGTCCAAGCGGACGCCGACGATTCCGTCGGCCCCCAGTTGGTCGGCCTCTTCCTCCATGCGTGTCATGGCAAGCTCGCGGGCCGAGTACATCGCCTGGCTGAGGACGCCCATCTCCTGGCTCGCTTTCCAGTTGGACTGCTGAAAGCCGATGTGGTAGATGCTCGAGCCCACCACTAGGCCGACCGGCTCAAAGCCGGCCTTCTCCACGCACAGGTACTCGTTCACGGAGAGGTCGGAGGTGAACAGCCCGCGGGCGTTCATCTTCAGACGCTCGCTCGCGTGTTCGGCGAGCCCTTCGGTACTCGTCGGATCGTAGGTCGACATCAGATGCTCTCCTGAAATGGTGGTGGACTAGACGCCGAGGTTGATCGACAGGACCGGTACTCCGAGCGGGGCCGGATGAGGCTCGTGTGCGCCGAGACGAATGGCTGTGCCCAGCACATGCATCGAGACGATGAAGAAGTGCTGCCGATAGCCGGGGCTCTCATACTCGTGGTGATCGATGTTGTGCGTGAGCGTTGAGATGACCATGTCGTTCGCACCGACCTCGCTGGCCTGACGGCGTACCTCATTCATCGCGAGTTGACGGGCTGCGTACACGCCTTCGGTGAGCTCGGTCATCTCCTGGTTGCCCCACCACGAGCTCATCATCTGATTGGCTTGCATGCTGAGCGCCACGCACACAACGGAGGTGTGGCCGATGACGCCCATCGTCTCGGCTCCGATGCGGCGCAGCTTGTCGACGTCCTGGCCGGAGAACGCGCACATCCGCGGCCCCGAGCGACCACGCGTCGTGAGCGTGGTTTCGCGCACAGCGGTGCCGAAGACGACGTATTCGACGTTTCCCGGGTCCCCGAGAAAGCCCTTGGCAGTCATCTCGATGCCGATCACGGCATCGGCGCCTGCGAACTGCGCCTCCTGCCGGAGCCGGTCGAACGAGCGCTGACGCGAAAGGTTCCAGGGCACAGCGAAGGACGGCATCTCGTGGATCCCGCCTGCGTAGGAGGACCAGCCGTAGTTCTGCCACCCGTGTTGGACTACCGACGAGCCCATCACCTGCGCCAGCGGCGTCAGACCGGAGGCCTGAGCGAGCGCGTACTCTTTCGCGCTCAGATCGCTACTGAACGGCGAACTCGCCGCGGCGATCCCCTTGAGACGCTGTTCCGCTCCCAGCGGGATCCCACCGCGTCCGATGCGCTCAAGATCGACCGCCGCTGCTTGGCGCTCATCTTCGTTGAGCGGTGCCGATCGTTTCCCGAATAGTGGCAAACCTCTTCCGATCTTGGCATATAGCCGTCGCCTACACGCCGCGACGACCCTTGCCGGGCGACCTCGGAGCCGGTGCGTCTCAATCGCCAACGCTCATGGCGAACGGTTCTAGCGGATCGAGGCGCCCGGCATAACCACACAGAAGATCCTCGCGGTGCTCAGACTTGTCGTCGTGGTCTGGCTACCCGCCGCGCGTCATGGGCCTGACTGACGTGACGCGGATGTAGGGGCGTTACGTGCGTGTTACCGCCCGTACCGTACGTTGGAGCCCGACAAAAGCGTTGCGCGCGTAGCAGCAAACCACCGTGCAGCCCCTGCCGCAGCCTGTCGATCGCGCTCGCTGCCGTCACGGGCATGGTGGCGATCGCCGCTTGCGGATCCTCGAGCCAGCCCACCCGTACGGCCGCCTCGACGTCTTCACCGCAAAGAGTTGAGTACTCAGATTGCGTGCGCTCCCACGGCTTCCCAAACTTCCCCGATCTCAACGCGAACGGCAGCGTCAACCTACCCTCCGGCATCAACCCGCGGGCGCCCGCGTTCCAAGCCGCCCAGCAGGCATGCGCCACCCTGCGGCCGGGCGCTGGCAGTCCGCCGCCACCGATCTCGCTGGCGCAGAAGAAGAGTGTTGCCAACGCGCGGTGCATGCGCAAGCACGGCGTGCCGAACTTCGCCGACGTGGTATTCGCGCTCGGCGGCGAGGGGATCGGCTACAACGTCCGCCCCGGAAGCCTCGCCTACGCGCGGCGCAGGCGATCTTTCAAGTAGAACGCAAGGCCTGCGCGCACGTTGGGACGCCCTTGCCGTTGAGAGCTCTCCTCAAGGGGCGCCGTAAGAAAGCGGCAAGTCTCGGCCCGGTCGGCGGGCAGACCGATGCTCCTGAACGGTTGCAGAACTCTCCTCAGCGAAGCCGCCGGCTACTGCTCTGCCGCTGAAGCGGCCACGGCGGATCGGATCAGAGTTAGCTGACCCGCCCCACGCGAGCTAGCACCGGGGGATGTCTGCCAGGGGCGGCGCGGGCTTGCGCCTTGCCACGGATCCGAGCGTCAGCCTCAGCGGTTGTTGACGGTCGCTTTCGTCATTTCAGCGGCTTACGGCGGACGACCGGAATCAACGGCAAGCAGGCGTCCGTCATCTGGGCCCGGGAACGATGGCAGCCGCCGGGCGTGGCGCGCGTGTGCTTTCTGCGAAAGCGCTCGTCAGCATGTCGGTCCCGGTTGGACCCTGGCCGCTCGCGCTATCGCCCAATACCGAGCGCGACGGCGCCCGCCGGACAGCCGACGGTCCTCCGGGCCAGGCGGTGGATGCTGCAGGTACCGCCGGGGTCCAGCAGGCCGTCGCGGGAGCCCTGCTTATCTGAACGATGAGCTGCTGTCAACCTCCAAGGTGGGGTGGCTGGGGTTTGTTCTCCGTAGACGCCCTGGCTTATCTGGGTCCGCGACCCACGTGGCTGTTGGGTCGGTGACAAGATGGTTGATCGGTCGTTCCGGTGGAGCGACTCCGGCCGCTCGGTCTATCGAGGACCGCCACGTTGATCGCGTGGGAGCCAGCAGGGCTGCGGGAGCTGGCCGGAAGAGTGGCATCAGTGATGGATGGGCTTGACGGAAGATCGTGGTGTCAGCTACTGGCTGACGGGTTCCAGGGCGGCGGGCCCGAGCTCACGCAGGACGTGGTAGGAGCGGCGCGCGAGCTTGCGCGCGATCGTCAGCGACGCACGGGTGTGTGACAGTCCGCGGGCTTTGAGTGCCAGGTAGTCCTGATGGTCGGGACTGGATGGCCGGCACGCGGATTGGGCCGCTTCGTAGAGCGCCCAGCGCAGTTCGGCGGATCCTTGGTGGGTGAGCTTCCCGACGCGTGCGGTGCGGTCTGAGCGGTGCACCCCGATATCGATCCCGGCGCACCGAAGCCGCTTGACGGGAGGCGTGCATCCGGGACACGTCCCCGAGCTCGGTCAAGGTGATCAGCGCCGTCAGCTCGCCCATCCCGTAGAGCGTCATCAGTGCCTTGCAGCCGGTTTGGCGGCGCGCGAGCTTGCGAATCTCCGACTCGATCCGGGCGATCTGGATCTCGAGCAGATCGATCATCTCCAACGCGATCGTGATCCGCTCGGTCGCGTCGATCGGAAGCGCTTGCTTGGCGAGGAACTCGCGGCCAGCAAGCGTGCTCAGGTGCTCGGGCGAGCCGCTGATGCCGTGGTGATAGAGCGTCGCACGGATCCGCTGGTGCCACGCCGTGCGCTCGTCGACTAGCGTCTTACGCAGCCGCGCTCGCGTTCGCCACTGACGCACATGCTCCGGCGGGACCCACGACTCAGGCAGGCGCCCCTCGGTGAGCAGTTCCCGCAGCCACCGCGCGTCTTCGCGGTCAGTCTTCGCGCGACGCCTACGACCTCGCAGCGCGCTGGTCTCGACCGGCTCGGCAAGATGCGCGACCGCGCCGGTGCGCTCAAGCGCCTGGCAGACGAACAGCCAGCCGGTGCACGCCTCGACCGCCACATGGACCTCGCGACCCGGGAACCGACCGACCCACCGCTCGACCGCCGGCCGTGTGGAATCGATCCGTCCGCGCGTGATCTCATCGGTCTCGGTATCCAACGCGTCGAACGTGATCTGCGCGCGATGCACATCAAACCCGGCGAACACAGTCATCGCCGTCTCCTTCCTACGCCATTCCTGATCTCGAGCACACCAAGGACTGCCGCATGCGCGGCGTTCAGCCCGGACCATCGCCTAACGTCAGACACGGTCGGTACCTCCGATTCGATTGGCCGGCCGCGCGGCTGTCATCCGCGCGCGCCTACACCGCCGTTCGACACGGAGGTCCGACCACCTTCAGCCGAGGCCCCTCCCGTCAAACCGACCGGCAGTTCATGCCATCTATCGGCGAGATCCAGGGCCAGGATTCACGTCGCTGCAGACACGTCTCCGGCGTCCACGATGGCGATGCCGGCTTGCGCTTTGATCAGGTGCGCCATGGCCGTTGCTTTCGCGTGAAGGCGAGCACCGGCGCCGGTCGTCTCAGCCTTCTGCAACCGCCCAGGAGCAGCGGTCCGGGCCGACCGGGGCTAGCCGAGGAGCTCAGCATGGAAACGATCGCGTCACGATGATCTCGGCGGCACGCTCGGCGAGCCACTCGGCGACCGGGTCGGCGTTGCGGCGGTGGCCGGTCCACGCCTCAAGCAGCCACGGCCAAGTCATGACCGCTCCGCACCAATTGCGGCAGCGCGGCGATCGGCGGCAGCGCTTCTGCTTGTAGCCCGGAGCAGAAGCGCTCGCTCGCTTTGCCTGGCCTCCGAATGATGAGGATCCTGGTGACCGGGATGTCGGAACTGCAAGCCTCGTGGCTGATCGAGAGCAGAGATTGCGCGGCTGTGGGAGTTCCCAATTGACGGCGATGACCCGTGGTCGCGTGGTCTCATTGATCCACCGGAAGTGCGGCGGCAGCTAGCGGGAGCGCATTCGATGCCGCAGAGCTTGAGCTGCTAGTGACCGAGTCGGTAGACCGACGCGCCAGCGTAGATGGCCGAGCGGGTGAGCGCCAGGGCGTTCACGTCGCCGCCCGGGTGGGGATGCCAGGAGCTGACGCGTCCGCTGCGAACGTCGAGTGAGGCGAGGTTGTCACGGGCCCGCCCGCCGACCGCGGTGAACTCGCCGCCGACATACAGCGTCGTGCCGTCGCTGGCCAGCGCGTAGACGGCGCTACCCAGAACCTGCGGGTTCTCCTGCAGTGCCGCGCCCGTCGTCGGATCCAGGACGGCGAGCACGTTCCGGCTCGCGCCGCCGATCGTCGAGAACCAACCGCCCGCCCACACGGTGGAGGGCGTGACCGCCAGCGCGTCGACGCCAAGGCCATTGGCGTTCGGGTCGAACGCGGTTGCGCCTCCGGTCGCGGCGTCGACAGCGGCGATATTGCTGCGCGGCTGCCCGCCCATCGCGGTGAACGAGCCGCCGAGGTACACCGTCGAGCCAGACACGGCGAGCGCATTGATCGTCTGGCCGGGCAGCGGCGGGCTCGGGTCCCAAGCCGTCGCCGCGCCGGTCCCGACCTGGAGCGCGGCGAGGCCGGCGCGAGGCGCGCCGCCCATCGTAGTGAAGGAGCCGCCGACGTAGAGGGTCGAGCCGCTGAGGGCAAGCGCGTTCACGCCGAAGCTCGGCGTGCAGTGGCCGGGGGTGATGCAGTTGTTGACGTACGGGTTCGCGTGAGCGTCCCATCCGCTCGCAAGGCCGCTGCGAACATCGAGCGCCGCGAGCTGCGGGCGCTCGAGGCCGCCGATGTGGCTGAAGTAGCCACCCGCGTACAGGGTCGAGCCCGACAGAGCGAAGGTCTGCACGGCACCGTCGGCATTCGGATTCCAGGTCGTGGCCCGGCCGGTGCGCGCGTCGAGCGCGGCGATGTGGTTGCGGGTCACGCCGCCGATCGAGGTGAAGTCTCCGCCGACGTAGATCCGGGCACGGGTCACGGCAAAGGCGAGGACGTCGCCACCGGCCACCGGGTTCCAGCCCGTGACGCGTCCGGTGCGGGCGCTGAGCGCGGCGACGTTCGCGCGCGGCCGTCCGCCGATGGCGGTGAAGTAGCCGCCTGCGTAGACGGTGCGGCCAGCGAGCGCCAGCGTCAGTACGGCGTCACTCGCGCCGGGATTCCACGCGGTTGGTCTGCCGGTTCGGGCCGAGAGCGCGGCGATGTTGCTGCGCGGCTGCGCGTCGACCGACTCGAATGTGCCGCCGACGTAGACGGTCGAGCGTGATGCGGCCAGCGCGAAGACTCCCTGGATGTCCGGATTCCACCGCGTGGCCCGCCCGGTCCTGGCGTCGAGCGCGGCGAGGTTCGGGCGAATCTGGCCGCCGATCGTGTAGAACACTCCGGTGGCGTACACCGTCGAGCCGGTCACCGCGAGCCCCTGCACCCAGCCGCTCGAGTCGGGGTTCCAGGCGGTGGCGCGCCCGGTCGACGTCGAGAGCGCGGCGATGTTGTGGCGGGTGCGGCCGCCCATCGCGCCGAACACGCCGCCGACGTAGAGCGTCGTGCCCGACGCCTTCAGCGCATCGACCGTGCCGTAGCTCGGTCCTCGAGCCCGGGCGTTCCATGGGAGAAGCCGTCCCGTCGCAGCGCTGAACGCGGCGATCAGCCGGCGGCGCTGGCCGTTGGCCGTGGTGAAGTCACCGCCCGCGAAGAGGGTTCCGTCCGTGAGCGCCAGCGTGGTGACCACTGCATCCGTCCGCGGGTGCCAGCGCGGGTCGACGCGTCCGGTGGCGCCAGTGTGAACGAGGTTCGTGCGGGCCGCGCGGCCGACGCGGGTGAACGTGCCGCCGACATACCAGCCGCCGCTGCCGTCGGAGACGGCGGCCTGGACGGTCCCGTTGACGTGGGGGAACGGACCGGCCGTGGTACCGCGTTGCACGGTCAGGGGGACACCTCCGCCGGTGGGCGGTCCAAGGTAGGTGAAGCTGCCGCCGAGGTAGACGGCGTTGCCCGCGGGCAGAACCCCATTGACCGCCCCGTTCGTAACCCAGGTCGAGCCCGGGACAGCATTGGGGACGGCGGCCCGAGCCAGGGCGGGGGCGCCAACCACGACAGCCGCCGTCGCGGCGCCGACGATCAGAAGGCGGGCCCACACCCAGAAGATACGCCCGCCCCGAACCATACGTTCACCGTAGGTCAGCAACGCGAGAGCGACGACCGAACTCCGCCGCAGACCGTGGGCTGCGAATACTGAATTCAGTTCGGCACTACCGTGACGCGGGCGAAGGTCGCCAGCGACCGGTATTAGCGTGATCGGTCACCCGCCGAACGTCCCGGTCGCCTGACGACCCAAGGCCTCCGCTGTCGCTTCGATCGAAAGGCAGTCACCCTCCCCCTGAGTCCGTCGGCTAATGCTTCTGGTGCAAGGCATCCACGGCGTGGACGACCACGACCTGCTTGCTCGGTTCGCACCCCGCTGGTCACCAGCAAACGCTTGGACTGCCGCTCCGCCAGGATTGCGGGCGCGTCGTTCCTCGCGATCGAGAATGCCGCCCGGGACGAGAACCGGCGGACTTCATTGGCGCTCGGCGCACTGCCGCTGCGGCCTGGGAATGCAGTAGTAACGGCTCACCGCCCTGCACAGAGGAGATCCGGGCAGGTCGTGTGGCGTCGCGCTCACTTCCCCATTCACGAACCACCAGCCGCGGCGTCGGCCGTATCGGCCGACTTCTGACTGCTGCTTCATTCCGCAGGCGACCTGAAGCAGCAGAGGCCGATCTCGTGGCCGGTGGGGCGACAATGCGGGAGTCTGCCCGTCCTCGCGGCCGCTGCTGCTTCTCGATCATTGCGAAAGCGCGTCAAATTCCATGAGTCTCGTGTCGCGGTGGGTCCGTGAGCAACCCAGCTGGCTGACAACCTAGCTGGCGCAAATCACCTAACCTCCCGGTCGTGACCGCCGCAGCAGAACCGTTCGTGGTCGTGATTGCCGGCGGCGGTGTCGCCGCGCTTGAGGCCGCGCTCGCGCTACGCGAGCTCGGTGCCGGCCGGATCGCGCTCAAGCTGATCGCATCCGATACCGAGTTCGTGTACCGGCCGATGGCGGTGATCGAGCCGTTTGGATACCCCCCCGTGCAGCGGTTCCCGCTGGCGGCGATCGCTGGGGACATCGGCGCGGAACTACTGCAGGATCAGCCTCGCCGCCGTCGCGCCCTCAGAACGCGTTGTGCAGACCGATTCGGGGGTTGAGCATCGCTACGACGCGCTCGTGCTCGGCATCGGCGGGCGTATCCGAGCCCGGTACGAGCACGCGATCACGCTCGAGGATACCCGTTCTAAGGAGCTGTTGCGCGGTCTGATCGAAGACGTCGAGCGCGGTTACGTCCGCCGCCTGGCGTTCGTTGTCCCGCCGCGCATGGCCTGGCCGCTGCCGATCTATGAGCTGGCGCTGTTCACGGCGAAACGCGCTAGTGAGATGCGCGTCGAGCTCGCGGTCACGCTGCTGACGCCCGAGGACGCCCCGCTTGGAGTGTTGGGCGATGGCGTGAGTCGGGGCGTCTCCGAGCTGCTCGCCGATCGGGGGATCGAGGTGATCGCGTCAGCCTACTGCGAGGTGCCGGAGATCGGGCAGGTCGAGATTGCGTCTGGTAATCGCCGGCTCGAGGTGGACCGCGTGGTCGCGCTTCCTGAGCTCTACGGTCCCGACGTGCCTGGTCTGCCCGAGGCGCCGGACGGATTCATCCCAGTCGATTTCCACTGCCAGGTGCGCGGTGTTGAACGTGTCTACGCCGCCGGAGACGCGACCGACTTCGCGATCAAGCACGGTGGAATCGCCGCGCAGCAGGCCGACGCCGCGGCGCAGGCGATCGCCGCGCTCGCCGGCGCGCCGGTGGAGCCCGAGCTGTTTCACCCGGTGATCCACGGCATGCTGCTGACCGGCGCTCTCCCGCGCTACCTGAGCGCTGGCTTCACCGGCCGACGCCGCTTCAACTCGGAGGTCACCGTGCAGCCGAAATGGTCTCCGCCGGACAAGATCTCCGCCAAATACCTTGCGCCGTATCTAGACGACACATTTGGATCTGGCCCGGGCAGACCAGGGCGAATAACGTGAGCTCTGCGCGTCGCCAAGTCCCCAGAGCACCGAGGGTCCACGCAGTCCAGAACAACCTCGTCGCTTCTGCATCGGGCTAGACGGAGCAGTCAGGACCAGATGGTTGAGATGACTGCCTTCACGAACCACCGGGCGCGTGGGGAGCGTGGGACCGACGGCCGTCCGTTTCTCCTTCGGCCCGTCCGCGCCGGGAAGCAGAAGCCGGACCCGCGCGACCCAATCGGCGACAAGGGAGAAGCGACTTTGATAGTTCGGCGGCACCGGGCGCGCGATGCCGATAGTTACCAGCGGCCGAGCACACCGCCGTCGACGTCGAGGCATGTTCCGGTGACGTAGGAAGATGCTGGAGAGCACAGCCACAGGATCGCGGCGGCCGCTTCGGCCGGATCCCCGATTCGACCCAGCATCGTCGCGGCGACACCAGCCCCGATCGTGCAGTAGGCGCGCAGGTGTGACCCGGTGTGACGTTTTGGCGGCCC
>CALAQT010000422.1 GCA_937888775.1 uncultured Actinomycetes bacterium
GAGTAACCGTTAACCTACCCATCACCCGCCTACACAGTTATCCGGACGCCCTCACTTCGACCTCGGCACGCTGTTGCGCCAGCTCGGCGTCGCAAGGGACCCGAACAGCATCGGCGGCAAGATTGAGATGACTCTCGCACATCCGGTCACATTCGCTCGAGCGCTCTTGCGTCAGCGCACCCGCCGCTGAGAGCAGCACTCGGCGCCGTCGTAGCTGAGGTCTGCATTCGCAGCTGAGCAGGGCTCGCGCCCCGAATGGTCATAGACCTGCTCCTCGCCAGATGCGCGTCTCGTCCCATACGATCGGAATGTCGCCCATATGGAGGAGCGGTTGTCAAGGGGTAGGGGTTGATGGCCATTGTCTGGTTGGTGGTGATGGGTGGTGATGTGGTTGCGGCTGGCGGGGCGGTCCGGGCGTCCGCGGGTTCGTGACGTGGGTGATGCTCGTTTTCGGGGGCTGGGTACCCCAAGGCGTTGGTTCGTGGCACGTCGGCTGTCTAAGGTCGAGCGCGCCGCGGGTTGGGCGGTGCTCGGGCGACATTTGGCGGAGTTGTTGTGCGCGAGCCGGGATGCTCGGGTCGCCTCGCCAGCCGCAACGGGTTGTTGTGGGGTGGGGGTTAGTGTGAGTTGGTGAGCCTCTTGGGGGTGGTTGGTGTGGGCTTGGGTGGGAGCGAGGCTGTGTGTGTGAGGGGGTCGCCCGTCGGCAGGGGTGGCGGCGCAATCGGATCGGGATGGGGAGCCCGGGTGGCGATCTCTCAGCAGTAGGCGGTGAGTTCGCGGGCCCTCCGACAAGGGCAAGCGATCGTGGCCCTCTCCCGACGGTGGCCGAGGCAAACGCAGCTTGACCTATGAGCGATCGTCCGCCCTGGGGAAGGCGGGTGATCCCATCCGTCGCATAGGAGGAGCGCCCCGAGAGCGACCCGGATCGCGAATGCATAACTCCGAACGGTCTGCCGCGGGCTGGCTCTGGGACGCTCGGAAGCATGCGAAAGAGCAGTGGTCGCCGGTCGGTCCGGTCCGGCGGGCTGCGCCAGTTGTGCCCGTGCTGGGGGAGGCGCTTTAGCTTTAGCCCGAGCCGCTGGGGTTGTCGAGGTGTGGGTTGAACGGTCCGTTGTCGCCTGAGAGCTGCCCGGGGTGGTATGGGATGAACGCGGCGCCTCCGAAGGCGGCGCCGAGGCTGTTTGCTGTGGCCTGGAGCTGGTTGGGCTCGGCGACCGAGCCCCATTTGCCGGTGGTGAGGCGCTGTTGGACCGCGAGCAGACCGGCGACGAATTCGGCGAGGGTGAAGTTGCAGTGCACCTGGCGTTGGACGAACGCTTGGCGGAGCAGGTCGCTGGAGCCGCTTTCCTTGACTGTGTGCGCGTAGTAGTTCTCTTGCTGGACCGGCGCGCGCTGGTCTGCGATCGTGTGCATGTCGAGCTCGGGGACCTGGAGATGACCTGTGGGGACCGACGTGTTCTGCAGCCACTGGATCGCGTTGCGGTCGGCCTTGATGTTCGAGCCGCGCGTGAGCGTAGCGAGATCATCGACGATGTTCAGGCCAGCCTGGTGGTAGAGGGCCTTGACTTCGGGTGCGTAGGGCGAGCGGGCCAGCAGTCCCGCGAAGTTCACGCCGACGGTCCATGAGCCGTTGCCGCCGGCGGCCTGCTCGACGGAGGCTCGGGAGCTTTCGACGCCGTCCATCGTCGTGGTCGAGCCGGTGAATTCGAAGTCGTACTGCTCCTTCTCCTGCGTGTCGTAGGCCTGGAGGGCGGGCATCGGCTCGCCCGGCGCCCACGTCGGCACGTTCAGGAGCGCCATCGCCAGCGCGAGGCGAGCGCGGCCTTTCGCGGTCTTCTGCGCTCGCTGGGCGGCGGCATCGAGCTTCTTGCCGGTGCTCGTGCCCGCGGCGGGGCTTGCGAACCGCACGAGCCTGATCGACGCTTTCGGGGCGAGCAGCTGGTGGATCGTGTACTCGCTGTCGAGCTGGTAGTTGTTGAGTTGGATCCCGCCGGCGACGACGCCGCAGGCGGTGAGCGCCCCGTCGATGCGACCGTTTGCGTGCTCGTCTTCGAGTGCGCTGATCAGCCCGCCCATTGAGATGCCATAGGCGACCACGCGCTTGGGTGCGGAGGGCAGGTCCCGTCGCACGTCGGCGAGCGTTTGGAACTGGTCGCGTAGCGCGCTGCCTAGCGCCCACGGCGACCCGGTCGGATCATACGAGGAGCCAGCCAGCGCGTACCCGAGGTCCAACAGCGGCTGCTTGGCGAGCGGACTCGGCACATCGACTGCCTGCAGTGGACCGAAGCCGTGGCTGAAGAGCAACAGCGTGCCGTTCCACGCCGATGGCACGTCGGCAACCCAGCTACCGCCATCGGAGGTGCTTCCCGCGTAGCTCGTCGAGGTCGCGGCCGCCGTGGCCGGCGCCGCCGCCAGCAACACAGAGACTCCCGCGGCCGCGAACGCTGCCCCCAGGCGTAATCTCAACCCTCTGCTCACAACGGCCGTCCTTCCCGCACGACCGCGCCGGCCACGACCAGCGGTGGCGAGAATCCCCCGGCGAGTCGGCTCGTCTGCTGGTATGTCCTGGGGCTGCTTGGGGGTGCGTGAGGCATCGAACATCCCGGGGTGACTCCTCCCGCGAGCGCACCGACGATGCTCCAGCGCTGACGGCCAAATGGGAACCCAAGTTATCGGCATTTCGTCCAAGCACTTGACCGTGTCAACTACTCAGCCGCGCGCGCAATTCGCCGCAGACCGGCCGGCGAGCGCTCACTGGTCGCGGGACGACTGCTCGTTTTCCAGTCCGAACGGGACCGGGAGGGTGCCCGGAAACTCGGAGCACAGCGTGCCCTACTTGAGTCTGGGATGGTCGAGGTCATCGCGGCCGCTTGGTCGCCGGGGAGCCCCGCGACGTCCCGTGCGTAGACTCGCTTTTCGGGATGTGGGAGCACGAGATCTCAAGACGAACGGCGGTCAAGGCGCTCGCCGCCACAGGTGTCGCCGCGCTCCTCGACGCTCCGGGCGCGGGCGCGGGCGCGGCGCCGCGGCACAGCGTTTTGACGCGCCGAGTCCGCCCCGCGCAACCTCGCCGGCCAAGCCCGCTTATTGCGTTGGATCCCCGAGTCCGCGCGGATCTTCGAGTGACGGATCGCGGGGATCATCCCCGCTAAGGTTGCGCTGACGGTGGCGGACCGCTTCAGTGAGATGGACAGTCCAGAGACGATGCCCCACGCGGGATCCGGCGACGCTGAGCCGGCGGGCGAGGCCTTGGCGCCCGGCGGGCCCCAGCAGGCTGCGCCGCTGCCGCCTGCCCAGCCGCAGCTCACGGCGGCAGTCACCAAGGTTCTCCACGACTGGCAGGCGGATTCGCTGAAGGCGTGCGATCGCCATTCCGCGGCCTGCGACTATTTCAACCAGCTGGACTCGATCTACGGCATCGGCAGCACGGTTCTCGCCGCCGTGGTGGGGTCGACGGTGTTCGTGACCCTGCAGGGTTCCACCAGCGAGGCGATACGGA
>CALAQT010000423.1 GCA_937888775.1 uncultured Actinomycetes bacterium
CCCCGGTTCGCGCCGCCGCTGCCGAGCGGGCACTGCTGGCCGGCGCGACCGATCCCGAGGTCGCCGCGCTGGCTGGCGCCGAGCTGCGCGACGAGTACCGCGGTGCGCTCGTCGCCGCGCTGGTCGAGCGAGCGCTGGCGTGCACGCGCCGATGAGGATCTCGGTGCAGATCAACGGCATCGCCTACGCCGGCGAGGTCGAGCCTCGCACGCTGCTGTCGGATTTCATCCGTCATCAGGCCGGGCTGACCGGGACGCACGTCGGCTGCGAGCACGGGGTCTGCGGGGCGTGCACGGTCCAGCTCGATGGCGAGCCGATCCGCTCGTGCCTGATGCTCGCCGTGCAGGCCAACGGGCGCGCGATCCTCACCGTCGAGGGGCTGGCCGGACCCGACGGGGAACTGACGGCCCTGCAGCGGGCGTTCACCGAGCATCACGCGCTCCAATGCGGCTTCTGCACGTCCGGCTTCCTGATCTCGGCGGAGGCGCTGCTACGCTGCCGGGCGGATCCGAGTGAGGAGGAGATTCGCGAGCAGCTCGCCGGCAACCTGTGCCGCTGCACCGGCTACGAGGGGATCGTCGCCGCGGTGGCCGCGGTCGCGCTCGAGGCGCGCGCAGCGCTCGAGACCGGTGAGGCGGGCTGAGCTCAGTCGAGTACCGGGTGGGGCAGACCCGGCGAACCCCGGGGCGTCGCCTCGCGCGTGTCGTGGTCGAGCTCGGTGTTGCGGTTGGATTGGGGATCGCGCTCCAGCGGGAGGCTGCCTCCCGCGGTGTAGTACGGCTTGCCGGCGATCACCAGATCCTCCGCCGGGAAGCGGGTGATCACCTCGCACCCGTCAGCGGTGACCACCAGTTGCTCTTCGATCCGGGCCGCCGACCAGCCGTCGGTGGCGGGCCAGAACGTCTCCAACGCGAACACCATGCCCTCCCTGATCGTCTCAGGATGATCGAGCGAGACCAGCCGGCTGAACACCGGCTTCTCCCAGATCGATAGGCCGACGCCGTGCCCGAATTGCAGGGCAAAGGCCGCCTCCTCGTCGGGGAAGCCGAACTCCTGCGCGGTAGGCCACACCGAGACGACCTCGGCCGTGGTGGCGCCGGGGCGGATCAGCGCGATCGCTGCGTCAAGGTAGTAGCGGCAGCGTTTGTAGGCATCGATCAGCGGGCGCGAGGCGCTGCCCACCGCAAACGTGCGGTAGTAGCAGGTGCGGTAGCCCATGTAGCTGTGGAGGATGTCGAAGTAGGCGGGGTCGCCCGGTCGCAGCGCTCGGTCGGTGAACACGTGCGGGTGCGGACTGCAACGCTCACCGGAGATCGCGTTCACGCCCTCGACGAACTCCGAGCCCATCTCGTAGAGCACCTTGTTGACCAGGGCGACGCAGTCGTTCTCCCGAATCCCCGCGCGCATCGTCCGGTAGAGCTCCTCGTAAGCGGCGTCGACCATCGAACAGGCCATGTTGAGCAGCGTGATCTCGTCCTGGGTCTTGATCACGCGCGCCTGCTGCATCAGCTCCTGGCCGTCGGCGATCTGGATCCCCTCGCGCTGGAGGGCGAACAGGACCTGGGGCTCGATCGCGTCGATCCCGACCGGCTCGCCCAGCAGCCCACGCTCCTCGAGTTCGATCCGGATCTTGCGCGCGACGTCCTCGGCGCGCCCGGACTGCGGCGACATCGCCCCCCTCAAAGTTGAGATGCCGGCCCGCGAGCGGCCATCGCCGAGCCACGGGTTGTACAGCTGGTGGTGGCGCGCCGCCGAGCCGAAGTCCCACATGATCGGTTTGTCGCCCTGGGGGAGCAGGCAGAACCGGTTGAGCTTGTCGTTGGCCCAGGTGCCGATGTGCGTGGCGGTGATGTAGCGGATGTTGGTCATGTCGAAGCACAGCAGCGCGCCGAGCTCGGACGCGGCCAGCAGCCCGCTGATGCGGGCCAGCCGCTCATCCCGCAGCCGGTCGTAGCGAACGCGCTCTTCCCAGTCCACGCTCATCACGCCATAGCTGTGCTGTCCCACCCGGTCCACCTCCTCTTGCAAACGTTTGCAAAAGCATACCGTCGGGGTTGACGGCCTTCAAGCCGTGGGATACATTTCTGCAAACGATTGCAGGACGAGGAGTTGACCGTATGAGCGGCAAGGGAAGCGTGCGGCTTGGCTGGATCGGCGTCGGACGCATGGGTCTGGCCCTGGCCACGCGGCTGCTCGAAGCGGGTCACGATGTCGGCGTCTACAACCGCACCAGGGCCAAGTGCGAGCCGCTGGCGGAGATCGGCGCGACGATCGTCGACTCGCCCGCCGAGCTTGCTGATCGCGACATCGTCTTCACGATGGTCGCGGGCTCGGCCGACGTTGAGGAGGTCGTGAGCGGCCCACAGGGGCTGCTCTCACGCTCCGACGTGGCGCCCGGCCTGATCATCGACTCGACCACGATCTCGCCGGCGGCGGCCGCCGCCGTCCGTGCGGCGGCGGAGCAGCGCGGCACGGCGATGCTGGCCGCCCCGGTCAGCGGCAATCCCAAGGTGGTCAAGAGCGGCCGGCTGACAATCGTCGCGTCCGGGCCGCCCGAGGCTTGGGAGCAGGCACGGCCCTACCTGGAGCTCCTGGCCCGCAGCGTCACCTACGTCGGCGAGGGGGACCGCGCGCGGCTGGTGAAGATCTGCCACAACCTGATGCTCGGCGTCGTCGCCCAGTGCCTGTCCGAGGTCACCGTCCTGGCCGAGAAGGGCGGCGTCTCGCGCGCGGACTTCCTGGAGTTCCTCAACGACAGCGTGATGGGCTCGATGTTCACCCGGTACAAGAGCCCGGCCTACGTCAACCTGGACTTCAAGCCGACCTTCACCCCGGCGCTGCTGTTGAAGGACTTCCAGCTGGGGTTCGAGACGGCGCGTGAGCTGGAGGTGGCGATGCCGCTGGCCGCCGCCACCGAACAGATCGTGCAGGGGCTGGTTGGCATCAGCGGCAACGAGGTCGATTTCGCGGCGCTGCTAGAGCTGACGGCGCGGGCCTCCGGGCTCGAGCTCCAGGCGGAGAACGTCGAGGTCGACGACGGCCTCAGCCCGTTACAGCCGAGCCATAACGGCGACGGGGCGCGGTGTCCCGCGGCCCCGGTTCAACCTTGACCTTGGCGGGCGGGGTGCCCCCAGGCCGCCGGCTCGGCGGCGCGCGCCGGGTCACATCAGCAGCGACAGCGGGCGCTCCAGCAGCTCGCTGACCCGCGCCAGGAAGCGGGCGCCATCGACTCCGTAGAGGATTCGATGATCGCAGGCCAGGGTCAGCTGAACCGTTGCCCGCGCCACGACAGCGCCTGAGTCGTCGACCACGGGGCGGCGGCGCAGCGAACCGACCGCCAGGATCGCGGCCTGCGGCGGGTTGATCACCGCCGAGAAGCTGTCGACGCCGTACATCCCCAGGTTCGAGACGGTGAACGTGCCACCCGTCACGTCTCCCGGCGCGATCGAGCCGTCGCGCACTCGCTGGGCCAGCCCACGAGCGGTCCGGCCGATCTCCCCCAGTGACTTGGTGTCGGCGTCGAAGATCGTCGGGACCACGAGCGTGTCCTCGCCGGCGACGGCGATCCCAACGTTCACGCGCCCGTAGGTTTCAAACTGACCGTCGCGGTAGGCGCCGTTCACCCGCGGGAAGTCGCGCAGCGCCAGCGCCACTGCCTTGACGATCAAGTCGTTGTAGGACGGAGCCTCGTCAGAGAGCTCGCGGAGGCGCTGGCGAAGGGCAACCGCCTCGCCCATGTCGACCTCCCTGCGCAGCTCGATGTCAGGCACCGTCGCGCGCGATTGCGCCATCCGCCGGGCCACCGTCGCCTGTGGGCGGGTGAGCTCCTGTCGCGCGAGATCACCCTTGCTAGCCGTTGTCTCGTCGCGATCTGCTTGGGCCGGCGCTTGCCGGCCCGGCGCGGCCTGGATCGACGAGGCGGAGCCGTTGGCGGTGGCGACAGCACGCTCGACGTCGGCCCGGATCACGCGGCCCTGGGGCCCGGAACCGGCCAGCGCCCCGAGGTCGACATTCAGCTGTGCCGCGATCCGGCGGGCCAGGGGAGAGGCCTTTCGGCGGCCCTCGCGGCCCCCACGATCAGAGGGGGCTGACGGCGGCGGGAAAGCTGGTGGCCGTGGCGCGGATCTCGGCGTGGCGCCTGGCAGCGCCACCGCGGGCGCTTCATCGTGCGCGCCCAGACCTGCTTTCTGGACGCCGTGAAGGGCGGCCAGCGCCTCAGGAGAACCCTGTTCGGACAGCTGCTCGCCGGCCTCGCCGATGACGGCGATCGGCGCCCCTACGGGCACGCTTGCGCCCTCCCCGACGCTCAGCGCCAGGATCACCCCTGCGGCATCCGCCTCGTAGGTGACGGTGGCCTTGTCGGTCTCGACTTCGACAAGCGGCCGTCCCTCCTGCACGTGGTCGCCAGCGGCGACCAGCCAGCGCACGACCGTGCCGTCTTCCATCGAGTCCGACAGCCGGGGCATGACGATTTCGCGGGCCACGTTCTCGCTTTCACGCTAGGACTGCAAACGTTTGCGATACGATCCTAGCAACAACGTAGAGCGCTACAGGCCCACGAGCCCTAGGAGGTGGGGAATGGCCAACGTCCAGACCGAGCGGCAAGCCGAGGCGGCAAGGGTCTTCCTCGAGGCATACGGCCGCATGTTGCTGATCAGGTTGTTCGAGACCTCGATGCACCGGTTGTTCCTGGAGGGCGAGGTCCACGGCACCACGCACCTCTACGCCGGCCAGGAGGCCGTGGCGGTTGGGATCTGCCTGGCGCTGCGTCCCGACGATTACGTCGCCGGGACCTACCGCGGTCACGGCCATGCGCTCGCCAAGGGCACGGCGCCGGCCCCGCTGATCGCCGAGATGCTCGGCCGCGCCAGCGGCGTTTGCGGCGGCCGCGCCGGGTCGATGAACGTGGTCGACCTCGAGCATGGGCTGATCGGTTGCTACGGCATCGTCGGCGGATCGATCGCCGCCGCCCTCGGGGCGGGGCTGTCGGCCAAGCGCCAGGGGCGCGTCTCGGTCGCGTTCTTCGGCGACGGGGCAGCCAACCAGGGTTACTTCCACGAGTGCCTGAACATGGCCACGGTCCTCTCGCTCCCCGTCGTGTTCGTGTGTGAGAACAACTTCTACGCCGAGTTCACGCCGCTCGCCGCGGCGACCGCCGGGGCCGACATCGCCGGTCGGGCGCGAGCCTATGACCTGCCCTCGGCGGTGGTGGACGGCAACGACGTCTGGGCTGTGCACGCCGCCGCCGCGCAGGCCGTCGACCGCGCGCGGCACGGAGACGGTCCAACGCTGCTGGAGTGCCAGACCTACCGGCATTACGGACACTCCAAGAGCGACCCGGCCCCCTACCGGCCCAAGGACGAGGTCGAGCATTGGCTGGAGCGAGATCCGCTGAAGATAGCGCGCGCACGGCTGCTGGAGGACGGGCTGGGCGAAAGTGAGATAACCGCCGTCGAGGAGTCCGTCAAGGAGTTGATGGAGCATGCGGTGCTGAGTGCCCGCGCGGCGCCGTATCCCGATTCCCGGACCGATGCGGCAACGGAGTTCCGCCCATGAGCACGCTCGAATTCCGTGACGCGATTCGCGACGCGATCGCCGAGGAGCTGGAGCGCGACCCTGCCGTCGTCTTCTTCGGCGAGGACGTCGCCGTCGCCGGAGGGGTTTTCAAGGTGACCCCGGGACTGTTCGAGCGGTTCGGCCCCGAGCGCGTCTTTGACACCCCGATCTCCGAGCTGGCCCTGGCGGGGACGGCCTACGGCGCCGCCGTCACGGGGTTGCGCCCGGTGTTCGAGGTCATGTTCGGCGACTTCATGGCGCTGGCGATGGACAGTCTCGTCAACCAGGCTGCCAAGTTCTGGTACATCTCAGGCGAGCAGGGCAGCGTGCCGCTGGTCGTACGGTCCGCGGTTGGGGGTGGGGGCCGCTTCGGCGCCTGTCACTCCCAGATCCACGGCACGTGGTATCAGGGCATTCCCGGGCTGAAGATCGTCTTCCCGTCCTCGCCAGCTGAAGCCAAGGGCCTACTGAAGGCGTCGATCAGGGACGACAACCCGGTCATCTTCCTGGAGCACAAGCGGCTGTACTCGGTCAAGGGGCCGATGCCGGAGCAGGAGATCATCCCGCTCGGCCGCGCAGGAATCCCCCGGTCCGGAGAGGATCTCACGATCGTGTCCATCGGCAAGGGCGTGCCCGACGCGCTCGCCGCGGCGCAGACGCTCGCCGGCGACGGGGTCTCGGTCGAGGTGATCGACCTGCGCACGCTGCGGCCCCTGGACCTTGAGACCGTGCTGGAATCCGTCAGCCGCACCAACCGGCTGCTGGCCGTGGAGGAGGGGCCCCGCACCGGTGGCTGGGCGACCGGGGTGCTGGGTGCGGTGGCCGAGCAGGGCCTGCACGACCTCGACGATGCGTGGATCATCGCCACCGACGAGACACCGATTCCCTACAGCCCGACGCTGGAGGACGCCTTCATGCCGGACGCCGATGCGATCGTCGCCAGCGTCCGCACGCGGGCCGGTGTCGGGGTGGCGTGATGGCGCTCGCCATCGAGTTCGGGATCGTAGACTCGATTGCGCGCGGGCGGTTCATCGGTGGCGAGTGGGCTCGGCGGCGTCAAGCGCTCCGGCTTTGACCGGAAGGCTGGTTGCCATGGTCGCCGCTCAGGCGCTCGCACTCGTCCCACAGTCGCTGGCGGTCCTCGGCGCTCTCCCTGGTCCCGGGCAAGAGGTGGGTGGGTCGCGCCCGGCGGTCGTGCCAGAACTCGCCTGAGCTCTGGGCGGCCTGCGGGGCGGCGCCGAGCCAGACGATCGTGTCGGCGCCCTGGGCGGGCGATCGCAGCAGCGGCTTGGTCAGCTTGTAGAAGCGGGGCAGCGAGGACTTGACCCCAGGCGTGTCGGCCCAGCCGGGGTGCATGCTGTGCACGACGATGCCCTGGCCGCGCAGGCGCTGTGCCCACAGCTCGGTCAGGACCACCTCGGCGCGCTTGGAGCGCGCGTAGACGGCGGCGCCGTCGAAGTCGCCGTGCTCGCTCTGCAGGTCGTCGACCCTCAGCTTCTGGGCATACATGCCGCCCGAGGACACGTTGATGATTCGTGAGGGCGCGCTACGCCCGAGCTCGGGGACGAGCAGCTTGGTGAGCAGGAACGGCCCGACCACATTGGTGGCAAACGTCAGCTCGATCCCGTCGGCCGACCGCTTGCGCTGGTTGACCAGCGCGCCGGCGTTGTTGACCAGCACGTCCAGGCGGGCGGTCTGGCCGCAGAAGCCCTCGGCGAACTTCCGCACGCTGGCCAGGTCACCCAGGTCGCAATGGCCGACCTGCACCTCGCCGCCGCGAGCGTTGCGCGCCACCTGCGCCCGTGCGCGCTCGCCCCGTTGCTGGTCGCGCGCGATCAGCCAGACCGAGGCGCTCAGCCGCGCGAAGCCCTCGGCCGCGGCCAGCCCCAGGCCGGACGTGGCGCCGGTGACGAGCACGACCTTGCCGTCCATCGGCTGGACTTCCTGCGGGTTCCAGCCGCTGCTGCGCAGCCGGTAGCCCAGACTGGTGTAGCCGACCACGACGGTGCGGTCCAGGACCGTGTCAAGCAGGGATCTGACCACTCCGTTCAATTACCCGTGGGCGGCGACGCTACTCCTCGCCGCCAGCGGTGGCCCGGCGTCAGCGCGGCGTCCGGGCAGCCGCCGCAGCGAGAGCCAGCCGGCAAGTGCGACCAGCAGACAGGTGATGGCCCCGAGTCCGAGTCCCGCGCGCGCACCGGCGACCGCCATCACACCTCCGATGAGCGGACCGCCGATCGGCGTGGAGCCCTGGAAGGCGACAAACCACAAGGACATCACGCGGCCGCGCATCTCCGGCGCGGCGGTCAGCTGCAGGGTGGAGTTGCCGGTCGACATGAACGAGATGCTGGCGCCGCCCGCCAGTCCGAGCGCGATCAGCTCCAGGAGCAGGTTGGGGGCGAGCGTCGCGAACGTCATCGCGACGGCGAATCCGAACGCGGCGATCACCAGCGGTCGCAGGCCGGTCTTGCCGCGCGCGGCCACCAGCAGTCCGCCGACCACCGCGCCGACCCCCATCGCGGCGGTCATGAAACCAAAGCCACTGGCGCCGACGTGCAGGCCCCGGCTGGCCATTACGGGCAGCGAGACCTGGAACTCGTAGGTGAGGCAGCCGGCGACGCCCATCATCAGCAGCGGGACCAGGAGCTCGGGCTTCGACCGTACGTAGTCCAGGCCTTCGCGCAGCTGTCCGCTGTCCCGCGGCGTCGGCTCGGTCGGGTTCAGAGCGTGCTTGTCCATCGTGGTCAGCGAGGCCACGACCGCGACGAAGCTGGCGGCGTTGACCAGGAAGCAGACCCCGTCGCCCACGGTGGCGATCAGCAGCCCGGCCACGGCCGGCCCGATCGTCCGGGCGACGTTGACCAGCACGGAGTTGAGGCTGACCGCATTGCGCAAGTGCTCGGGGCCGACGAGCTCGAGCATGAACGACTGCCGCGAGGGATTCTCGAATGCGTTGTTGAGGCCCAGCAGCGCCGCCAGCAGCCCGATCTCCCACACCCGCACGTTGCCGGTCACGGTGAGCAACCCCAGCGCCAGCGCCTGCAAGCCCATCGCGCCCTGCAGCACGATCATCAGCTTGCGCTTGTCGACGCGGTCGGCGATCACGCCACCGTAGGGTCCCAGCAGCAGCACCGGGAGCGTCTGGAGTGCCACGATCACGCCGAGCGCCGTGCTCGAGTGTGTCAGCGTCAGCACCAGCCACGATTGGGCGGTCATCTGCATCCAGGTGCCGATCAGCGAGATCGACTGGCCGCTGACGTAGCGGCGGTAGTTGGGAACGGCGAGAGCGGCGAAGGTGACCCGGCCGGCGCGAACCACCCGGGTCACGGCCGTCGGTCCTTCAACTGCGCGGCCAGCCCCTCCAGCGCCTCGATCGCACGCTCGATCTGTAGCCGCTCCTCGTCGCTCAGCGCTTCGAGCGCGACACTCAGCGCATCGGTGCGCTCACGGCGCATGCGCTGCGCCAGGCGACTCCCGGCGGGGGTCGCCTTGACCCACGCCGAGCGGCGGTCGCGCTCGTCGCTGACGCGTTCCAGCAGGCCGGCGTCGACCAGATCGGAGATCACGCGCGAGAGCATCGTCGGGTTCAGGCCCTCGGCACTGGCCAGCTCCGAGAGCCGCAGCGGTCCCTCGCGCCAGACGGTCATCAGGACCGCGAACCGGGTGGGGGTAAGGCCCGCGGCCATGCCCGCCTCGGTGGGGCGCAGCCGGCGTGAGAGCCGTCCGATCACCGCCCGCAGCCGGGCGGCGGTCTCAAGGTCAAGAGCTGGTGCTGGAGTGGGCAAGACCTATATAAATTAGTTGCTTGCTGGCAAGCACTAGTCTACCAGCCTGCTTTGCCACGCCAGGCGCGCAATAGTGCACCAAAGTAGTTGACTATGCTTCCGGGGAATAGCCCCCCCGGGGCCATTCCCAACGGGTTCGCCCACCAACACGGAGGCCAGATGCTTCATTCCCAGCTCGCTTGGTACATCGCAGGTCCGGCGCTCGGGCTGTGCGTCGTCGCCTGCCGGGCGCTGTTCAACGGACGGTTGGGCGTCACCGGCGGCTATTCGGAGGTGGTGGGGCGCCTGCGGGCGGGCCACGCGGTGTTCGACTGGCGGGGCTGGCTGCTGATCGGGGTGCTGCTCGGCGGGACCGTGTTCGCACTTGTCGCCGGCGGCCCGGACTTTCACGGCTACGGCTGGCTGACGGCCGATCTGCACGGCTCACCGATCGCGATCGGGATGATCCTGCTCGGCGCGGGTGTGCTGATCGGCTTCGGCGCCAAGCTCGCGGGCGGCTGCACGTCTGGCAACGGCCTCAGCGGCACGTCGGCGCTTTCGCCGGCCGCCCTGGTGGCGACCGCCACATTCTTCGTGACCGCAATCGTCGTCAGCTTCGTTGTCAAGGCGGTGGTGTAATGCGCTCGCGGTTGGCCGGGCTTGGCATCGGGCTGGTGTTCGGGGTCGTTCTGTCCTGGAGCGGCATGACCAGCCCCGACGTGATCCGCTCGGCGCTGCTGTTCCAGCGTCCTTACCTGTTCGAGTTCTTCGCCTCGGCGGTGCTGGTGGGGACGGTCGGCGTCGCGCTGCTGCGTCGCGCCCGGACGCGGGCCGTGCTGGTTGACGCGCCGGTTGGCTGGGCCCGTGAGACCCCGGCCCGTCGCCACGTCGTCGGCAGCCTGGTGTTCGGCCTTGGCTGGGGGATCTCGGATGCCTGCCCGGGTCCGATCGCAACTCAGATCGGGCAGGGGATCGCGTGGGGACTGCCGACGATCGCCGGGGTGCTGATCGGCGTGTACGTATTCATCCGCCGCTACGAGCGCGAGACTGAGCCGGCGACCGACCCACCCCAGTTCGCCGCCGGGCTGGCTCCCGGAGGCTGACCCGGGCGGCGGTCAGGGCCTCCAGCGACGGCTTGCCCAGATCACCGAGATCTGGTTTCTTCACGATGCCGGCGAGCTGAAGATCTCGCTCAATTCGTCGCGCCGGAAGACCAAGAACCTCGTCGCGCGCTCGCAGTGCAGCCTGTTCGTGCTTGATCTGGCCAACCCCTACCGCTATCTGGAGGTGCGGGGCCGCGCGAGGATCGAGCCCGACGGCGACTACGGTTTCGCCCGCCGGGTCGGGGCCAAGTACGACCCCGACGTCAAGGTGCACGACCAGCCGGGGGAGACCCGGCCAGGCATCCACCGGTGACCACTCTCGGTGCGACCGTACTTACGGGGACCACCACTAGCCGCTGGAACCGGTCAGCTGCGTGTTCAGCGCCGAGCCGTCCGGGGAGCCGAGGCCGGTGCAGGCATCCCAGCCGGGACCGGCGCTGTAGGAGCCGTTGTTGCCGCTGGTGATGTCATGGAAAGCGGCTGATCCCAGCAGCGGGTAGAGCTGGGGCTGAAGAAACCCCACCGGCTTGCCCAGCGACTGGTTGAGCCGCGCGATCAGCCCGGCCCATAGCGGCGCGACCGCGCTGGTGCCGCCGATCGTCTCTTGGTTGCCGTCGACGAGGATCTGGTAGCCGGTTTGGGGGTCGGCGTTGCCCGCGACGTCGGGTACGCCGCGTCCGGTAGCGTTGGAGTCGACGTTGTCGGGCACTTGGGCCGCGGACTGATAACTGGGCAGGGCGAACTGGCGGCTTACGCCGCCACCGGTAGCACCGCCGCCGCTGCCGTCGTTCCAGACGGACTCGCTCGTGATTTGGCCGTTGGCCGCCTGCAGTGAGGTTCCGCCGCAAGCCAGGGCATGCGGCGCGGAGGCCGGGAAATCGACGTGCTGCTGGCCGTCGGTGACGCCGTCGGCGGATCCGTTGTCCCCGGCGGCGACGGTCACCGTCACGCCTAGGGAGGCGGCATCGGTGAGGGTCTGCTCCATTTGCGTGCGGGCCTGCGCGGTCCACGAGTCTTCGGACTGCCCCCAGCTGATCGAGACCACCGAGGGCTTGTTGGTGCTGTCGTGAACTGCGGTCGAGAGTGCATCGAGGAAGCCCTGGTCGGTGTTCGGCGCGAAGTAGACCGCGATCGACGCGTCGGGGGCTACGGCTCCGACGACCTCGATGTCGAGCATCACCTCGCCGTCGGCGTTGGTGTCGGTCCCCGGCGAGTTGATCCCGCCGTCGACGCTGACCGCAGTGACGGTGGGCGTCGCCAGGCTGAGGCTCTGAAAGTAGGTGGCGAGATCGGTGGTGGAGAAGCCACCCCCCAGCTCCAGGATCGCCACCGTTTCGCCCTTGCCGGTGAAGGCCGAGGGGAAGTCATAGGCCTGGGCGACCTCGACCGGCGTGTAGGAGGCGGAGGCCGCGGCGGGAGTCGGATGCCGTCGCAGGCGGGGCTGTGCCTGGGGCCGGTTGTCGATCCCGAACACGCCGGTCACCACGCCGTCGAGCCCCGCAGGGAGCGTCAGCGTTCCCTGGCGACCGCGGTACGTCACGCCGCTGGCGGGCTTGAACAGGCCGAGCCCCTGCGCGCCGAACGCCTGTGCCGCCTGATCGAGCGTTACGCGCAGGCTCACCGTGCGCCGTGCCTGGTCCACACCTGAGACGGTGAGCCCGTACTCGGACGCGAACGCCCGCACTGCGGCGACGTCCTCGTCGGTGGCGCCGTGGGCGCCGGCCCATTCTTCGCGGGAAAGCAGGCGGCGCTGCGCGGGCGGACGGGCGGCCTCCTGATCGACCCAGTCCACCGGGGCCCGCGGGCGCAGATAGACGGTGAGCTCGATCTCGGACGTACCGTCGACCTCGCCCACGCGGGTGTGGTCGGGATCGACCTGCCGTTCGCTACCGGGGATGGTTACGCGACCTGCCGCTGTCATCTGACTCTCCTAAGCTGCGCCGGGACGAAATCGGCCTACTCGGCTAAACCTATCGCCGCTGGGTCGCGCGGGGAAGATGTGATGGAGTTCTGTCGATGCCGGCCGGCAACCGCACCAATCGGTGAGGCGAGCATGACGTCCCAGTCGGAGGCGCTGCTCGTCCTGCAGCACATCGCCTGCGAGCCCCCGGCGGCCTACGAGGACGAGCTGCTGGCGTGGGGTGTGCGCCTGCATCGGGTCCAGCTCGACGAGGGCGAGCCGCTGCCCGACTGGCGCGCGTTCGCCGGGATCGTCGCAATGGGCGGCCCGATGGGCGCCTATGAGGACGATCGCCTGCCGTGGCTGGCGGCCGAGAAGAAGCTGATCGCCGACGCCGTCCGGGCCGGGACTCCCTACTGGGGCGTGTGCCTGGGCGCTCAGCTGCTCGCCGCAAGTCTCGGCGCGGAGGTATTCACCGGCGCCGAGCCCGAGGTCGGCCTGCTCCCCGTGCTCATGACCGCCGCGGCGGCCCGCGATCCGGTCTTTTCGCACGCGCCCGCCCGGTTCTCGGCGCTGCAGTGGCACGCCGACACCTATGCCCTGCCCCCCGGCGCCGTGCAGCTCGCGCGTTCGGCGGCCTACGAGCAGCAGGCGTTCGCCGTCGACGCCGCCTACGGCCTGCAGTTTCACCTGGAGGTTCCAGTCTGGCTGGCCGAGCGGTGGGCGGAGGTCCCCGCCTACGCCCACAGCCTGCAGACTCTGATGGGACCCAACGGAGTGCCGGCGCTGATCGAGCAGGTCCGCGCTCACGAGCGTGAGACCTTGCGGCTGGCGCGGACGCTGTTCGCGGCCTGGCTGGAGCACGTCGTGGGATTCTCCCCTCCCAATGGCGCTCCGCCGGTCGTTGCATCACGCTCAGCTAGTCCGGAAGCAGCGCGATTCGGGGTGGTTAGCCTGCGCTCGCTCCGGACGGCACCGTCCTACGTGAGCTTCGTGATTCGACGATGCAAGTGCTCAAGCACGTGAGGCTCGAGACCGTGCGCCGTCAGCCACTCTGCCGATCCTCCGAAGTGCGAACCAACGAGCTCGAGTACTCGCTGCATCGTCCCGGCCTCCGGCGCATGCTGGTGGGGATCGTGGCCTGCTAGCTCTGTCCGGTAGGTCGGAGACCGGACCAGTCGGTCCATGATCGCCTCGATGCGCTCACCGGTCGCCACGTAGTCACCGAGGATCCTGGGACGATCAACGCCCGCCGCATCCAGAGTGAGCGCAACCACGACGCCGGTTCGGTCCTTACCCGCCGCGCAATGCACGAGCGCTGCGCCCTCGGCGCACGCGATCGCGCGTGCGGCGCCAACGATGGAGTCTGGCCGCTGCTCGAGATAGCTCATGTACGCACGCACTACCGGAGATTCGTCGGGGAAACCGCCCGCGAAAGCGCAATCCCAAGGTCGGATGAGCTTTACGTCCACGTCCGTCCGGCCGCCCGAGTCTGGATACAGCGATCGGTACTCGATCCGAACCCCAGGCTGCTCTGTCAGCGGACCGGGCCCTTCCAAGCCGATCTCAACATCAGTGCGCAGATCGACTACGACCTCCAGACGATGCTCGTCCAGAAGGTGACGAACATCCGCGTCGGTAAGAGCCTGGAGGTTGTCCGCGCGCAACAGCACGCCCGGCGCGACGGCACGAGCGTTGACGGCGCCTTCGAGTTCTATCCAGCGGTGCGGGAGCGTCGGTGCCATCGGCTCATGCCAGGATAGTTCGGCACTCAGCCCGGCCGACTTAGTCGCGACGCACCCGACTTACTCGCGACGCACCCCGCTGGCCGCTGTTTCCTGGTGTCAGTCCTGGACCTGCAGCACCAGCTTGCCGGTGTTCTCGCCCCGGAACAGGCGTAGCAGCGTGTCCGGGAAGGTCTCAAACCCGACGGCGACGTCCTCGAAGGTTTTGAGTTTGCCCTGCGACAGCCAGACGCCCATCTCACTGGCCCCTGCGGCGAAGCGATCGCCGTAATCGGAAACGACGAAGCCGGTCATGCTGGCGTGGTTGACCAGCAGCGACATGTAGTTGGCGGGGCCACGCATCCCGCCGGTGGCGTTGTACTGCGAGATCGCGCCGCAGATCACGACGCGAGCGTGGCGGGCCAGGCGGGCCAGGGCCGCGTCGAGGATCTCCCCGCCGACATTGTCGAAGTACACGTCGATCCCATCCGGGCAATGCTCGCGCAGCCCGGTCGCGACGTCCTGGTTCTTGTAGTCGACCGCCGCGTCGAAGCCCAGCTGCTCGACCACATGCCGGCACTTCTCCGCCCCGCCGGCGATCCCGACTGCGCGGGCGCCCTTGAGCTTGGCGATCTGGCCGACGATCCCGCCGACGGCGCCCGCGGCGCCTGACACCACGACCGTCTCGCCCTCGCTGGGGCGCCCGATGTCCAACAGTCCGAAATAGGCGGTCATTCCCGCCATGCCCAGCGTGCCGCAATGAACGGGCAGCGGCGCCAGCTGCGGATCGACCTTCATCACTGCATTGCCGTCGACCAGCGCGTACTCCTGCACGCCCAGCAGCCCGGTGACGTGATCGCCGGGGGAGAGGGAGGGGTGGCGCGAGGCGAGCACCTCGCCGGCGCCCAGCGCGCGCATCACGTCGCCGATCTTCACCGGCGCGATGTAGGACCGGCCCTCGTTCATCCAGCCCCGCATCGCCGGATCCAGGGACAGGTACTTGACCTTGACCAGCACCTGCCCGTCGCCGGGCTCGGGGACCGGTTCCTCGGTCAGGTCCCAGTCGCTGGCCTTCGGTAGGCCGACCGGGCGAGCGGCGAGCCGGAACTGGTGATTGACAGCATCCAATGCAGTTGCCTCCACGATCAAGAT
Source organism: uncultured Actinomycetes bacterium (assembly GCA_937888775.1). Next base: position 15,200 of record CALAQT010000423.1, read on the forward strand.
TTGTCCGGCGAGTGGCGCCAGCGTATCGTGGCCGGCACAGATGCTTGTCGCCGTCACCGATCACGCGGCACAGCGCTTCCGCCAGCGGGTTCGCGGCACGCTTGACGAGAAGACGGAGATCGCCTCACGGGTGGCCCGGGCGCACGCCGCCGGCCGCGTGCAAGCCGGCGAGCGCGGCGTCGTGCTGGTCCGCGACATCAAGCGCCGCGACTTGGTGTTCGTGTGCCGGCCTGATGGGCGCGAACTGATCGTGGTCACGCTCTGGGAGGAGGGCGACGACGTGGCGGTGCCGCGGCGCTTCACCGATGCCCTGCGCCGGGACGACCACCAGGTGGGCGATGTCCCCCGCAATACGGGCTCCTCCGACCCGCCCTAACGCCCCCGCCGCCTTTACCCGCAGCACCGCCGGACAGCCGAGGAGTCGGCGCCGGCCGATTCGTAAGGCTGATTGGCGCCGGTCAATCAGTCTTACGTTTAAGCAAATTAAGAGCGTCCGTTGACATAGCTCTTACGAGCGTGGCGCACACTGCTGATCAGATGACCGCACTCGCTCGCAACCCACCGACGTTGGCGCTCGACGCCCAAGCGAGATCGCATGACCACGACACCGCCACTCGGGATCTGTGCCTTCGTCCTGACGGTGACCGCTGCTCGTTGATGACACCGGACGGTCAGGTGGTGTTCGAGGCTCAGGGAAAGGGCGCCCGCCGCCAGTGCCTGCAGTTCGCGCAGAGCCTCGGCGTGCTGACCCTGATGCGCTGAACTCAGGGCCCTGGCTGCCGAACCTGATGCGCTGAGCTCCGGGTCGGCGTGCTGGCCGGATGCGCTGAGCTCGCCGGTCGGCGCCGGGTCGGCGGGCATGCCATATCGTCCGCCCGCCAACGCCGGCCTGAGAGGTGCCCGATTCCTGACCTGACCTACACCGCTTCGTCTGCCGAGCTCCGGGCCTATCTGGCGCTGCCCCGAGGTCCAGGCCCCTGGCCGGGCGTGGTGGTGATCATGGATGCGTTCGGGCTCGGCGACGACATCAAGCTGCAGGCCGACCGCCTGGCGGCCGCCGGATACCTGGCGTTCGCCCCCGATCTGTACTCAGGCCGGGGAATCAGATGCGTGATCGCGACTCTGAGCGCCTCACGCTCGGGTGAGGGCCCCGCCTACGGTGACATCGAGGCGGCGCGCCGCTGGTTGATCGCCCGGGAGGACTGCAGTGGCCGGGTCGGCATCATCGGCTTCTGTATGGGCGGCGGATTCGCGCTGCTCAGCGCGCCGCGCTACGAATTCGCGGCCGCGTCGGTCAACTACGGTGAGGTGCCGGCGGACGCCGTGGAGCGGCTGCGCGGGGCCTGCCCGATCGTGGCCAGCTACGGGCGTCGCGACCGAGGGCTGCGGGCGCGCGCGCAGCGGCTGGAGGAGGCGCTGAGCGAGCTTGGGGTCACCCACGACGTCGTGGAGTACCCGGACGCCGGGCATAGCTTCATGAACCGGATCAACGCCGGGCCGCTGCTCGGATCTGTGGTCAAGCTCGCCGGGCTTGACTATCACCACCCATCGGCCGAAGACGCGTGGAAGCGGATCCTGAGCTTCTTCGACGAGCACTTACGCTCGGTGCCGTGATTCACGACACCGGGCGGCGGTCAGCCCGGCAGCCAGCCCTCGCGATAACGAGTTTCCACGTCGGGAGGCAGCTGTGAATAGGCCTCACGCGGGTCGCGGGTCTCGGTTGGCACTCCCGCTCGGTGGCGTTGTGCGAGCTCCGACACCGGATAGATGACCTCGTCACTGGAGCGAGCTCCGATGGCGAGGATCGCGCAGGGACCGTCGCCGGCGCCGACGAACACGTGCTGCGTCCAGGCCGGGCAGTGCACGAAGTCCCAGGCTCTGAGCCGGCGCTCCTCTCCCTCGATCAGCAGCAGGCACTCGCCGGAGAGCACCAGGAAATCCTCCTGCTCATTCTCGCCGTGGTAATAGCACGCGGGCTGTCCGGGCTCCAACACACCGATGTTGATCCCGATCTGGGGGAATCGGGTTTCACCCTCAAACCGCGTGTAGGCGCCAAAGGCGCCCTCCAGCCACCGCGCGTCACGTGCGTTGACGACGAACCAGCCCTCCCCAACCGGGGCCAGTCCGTCGCCGGTGCCCTGAAGTTCCGCCTCGGAAACCATGCGCCCAGGATTATCGCGGCGTGTGCGGCGGAGCGCCCGCGCATCGGCGCGCCGATATGCTGGCGGCTCGTCGACGGAGGAGATCGACCGGTGGCCGTAAATCGCACAGGGCCGATGCGCTCGAGCTGGTCGAAGCTGTTGTGGCTCGTGCTGGCGTCGATCGCGGTTAGCGGAGGCGCGGCACCTGCCCACGCCCAGGCGCGGGCGCCGTCGCCCTGGCCCTCGATGCGCCATGACCGCCACAACACCGGTGCCGGCACCATCCCCGCCGACTACCACGGCGACCGGCCGTGGTCATTTGCCACCGGCCGCGGGCTGTTCATCACGCCGGTGATCGGCGGCGACGGCACGGTCTACTTCGGCTCAGCCGACCACAGCTTCTACGCGCTCGCCGCCGATGGCCGCCTGCGCTGGAAATTCACGACTGCAAACATCATCGACGCCGCCGCGGCGCTGGACCGATCGCAGCGCACGGTGACGATCGGCTCCGGCGACGAGAACCTATACCAGCTGAGCACCGATCCCCGCCCGCTGTCGCGTCGCCGGCGGGTGATCTGGCGCTACCACGCGACGCTCAAGCCGGCCGCCGGGCAACTGGTCGACTGGTGGGAGGGGGACGTGGCCTTCGGGCCCGACGGCAACCTGTTCACGGGCAACACCGGTGGGGTGGTCTACTCGTTCACGCCGTCAGGACGGCTGCGGTGGACGTTTCGGACCGGCAACTCGGTCTGGACGATGCCCGCCTTCGGCCCGGGCGCTGTCACCTACTGGGGTTCGGTCGACCGCTCGATCTACGCGCTGAGACCTGATGGACAACAGCTGTGGAGTACGCCGACGCTCGGGTTCGTGACCTCGTCGCCGGCGCTCGGCAGCGACGGCACGATCTACGTCGGCTCCTTCGATTCAAACCTCTACGCGCTTGACCCCATGACCGGCGTACCGAAGTGGACCTTCGCCACCCACGATTCGATCTACAGTTCGCCCGCGCTCGGCCACGACTCCCGCGGGGCGACGAGCGTTATCTACATCGCCTCCACCGACGGCTCGGTCTACGCGCTGAGCCCTTCGGGGCGGTTGCTGTGGACCTACGACACCGGCGAGGCGATCCGCTCCTCGCCTGTGCTCGGCCCCGGCCCCGGCCCTCACGGTGACCGTCACCAGATCCTCTACGTCGGATCCTCCGACGGTTCGCTGTACGCGCTGGACGCCCAGACTGGACGCCGGCGCTGGTCGTTCTCGACCGTCTCCGCGGGCCCGGTCCTGCGCGACCGCCACCAACTGAACAGCTCGCCGGCGCTGGGCCGCAGCGGCGTGTACATCGGCAGCGAGGACGGCCATCTGTGGTATGTCCCGTATGACTACTGCCTGCACCGCGCCGACCGGCGCTGTGACACCGATCCGGGTGAGCCCTACCCGGCGCGGCTGTCACGCGTCTACCCGGTCACGGCCGGCGGGACGACCGAGCGCAGCGGCAGCGAAGGTCCGGTGCCGAGCTCGGCGGAGATCACCGCGCGGCTGATCGTTCGCCGCGCGGGCCGGACCGTGTACGCGTCGATGCTGCCGGCGCCGACCGCGGCGGCACTTGTCCACCCCGAGCCGCGCTTCTCCTTCCGGGCCCAGCTGTCAGGCGATGGCCGCTACATCTTCATCACCCCGACCTCGCTCCTGGCCCCCGACACCACCTACCGGGTCACGGTGTCAGGGCGATGGGGGGCCGACGGACGGCGCGAGGCCGATTGGACGCTGCCGGGTACCTGGACGCGCTTCGGACACTTCTCAGGCTCATTTCGCTTTCGCACCGCGCCGCGACGCGGCCGGTTTCCGCTCCGTGCGGGGCCGGAGCGGGTGAGCGTCTTGGAGCTGCGGCGACTGGCGCTGCCGCTGCCGGCGTTCCTCCCCTCGGTCAACCAGATCGGGTTTGACAGCTACGTGCTGCTGGTGGGAGCGATCCGCGTCGGGAGTCCCGGTCCCGACGGAGCCGGATCGGTTCTGCTGTGGGCAACCCAGGCGCGCAGCGGCGCCGGCGGCTCCTATCAGCCCGACCCCCGGGGGACGCTGGTGTTCCCACTGGCCGGAACCTACCGCGCCAACACGCTGCTGCTGTCCGTCAAGCGCGCGACGCTCACCTTCAGCTTCGGCACCGTGCCGCTGGCGCAGCTGGACATGCGCTTCGCGTTCGGGCGCGCGCTCCAGGCGCTGCCCGGCGCCAGCATGTACGCCGAGGCCCGGTGCGATCAGGTCCCCAACTACGGCAAGGCGACGCTCCTGACCGGCGTCTGCAACGCGGGCGGGACGCTGGCGGCCGCCGGCACGTTCATCACTAATGCCTATCCCGCCGGCGGTCCGGCCGCACGACGCCCACCCGGCCTGTCGGTCGGCTCGGTGAGCCTCCAGGCGCCGACCGCTGTCACGGCGGGAGCAGTGACGGTCAGGCTGGCGCTCGCCCGCGGCGCGCGCTACCCCGCGGCCGATCACCGGATCGGTGTGCTGCTCGTCGACCGCGGCGGGCGACCACTCGGACTTGACTACACCGATCAGCGCACGTCAATCGATCGCGCCGGCAACATCTCGGGCGTGGTGCTGACGCTTCCCGCCGGGACGAGGGTCCCGCCCCACGCTCGCGTCTACGTGCTGGCCGACGTGTTTCCCCTATACACCCGCCGCCTGCCCTGACCATCACGCCCGAAGATGCCGGTGCTTGACGCGATCGTCGTGGGCGCCGGACACAACGGCCTCGTCGCCGCGACGATGCTCGCCCGCACCGGCCGCTCGGTAATGGTGCTCGAGCGCACCGACCGGCTTGGCGGGGCCGCCGTCTCGGCCGCGCCGTTCGCTGGAGTCGATGCGCGCATCTCTCGCTACTCGTATCTGGTCAGCCTGTTCCCCCGCGGCCTGCTCAGTGAACTCGGCGTGGACGTGGAGCTGCGACGCAGGCCGATCGCGTCCTACACGCCGTCGGGCGACGCGGGTGTGCTGATCTGCGATGACCGGGAGCGGACGCGGGCGTCGATTGCCCGGACCGTTGGCCAGGACGGCACGGTGGAGGCGCTTGACCGGTTTGGGGCGCTGACAGCGGGCGTCGCTGAGCGGCTGTTCGTGACGCTGACCGAGCCGTTGCGCTCACGGGCTGAGATCCGGGCGCTGGTGGCCGACGAGGTGGCCTGGGAGGCGCTGTTTGAGCAACCGCTGTCACAGGTGCTTCAGGACACCTTCGCCAGCGATCTGATCCGCGGCATCGTGGCGACCGACGCGCTGATCGGCACGTTCGCTACCACCGATGATCCGCGGCTGATCCAGAACCGCTGCTTTCTCTATCACGTGATCGGCAACGGCACCGGCCGATGGGATGTCCCGGTAGGGGGCATGGGCGCGCTGACCGGCGCACTGGCCGCGGGCGCTCGCGAGGCGGGCGCAGAGCTGCGCGTGAGCGTGCCGGTCGTCGCGATCGAGGCCGACGGCGAGCACGCGGAGGTGAGGACGGCAGACGGGAGCACCTACGCCGCGCGCCACGTGTTGGCCAACGTGGCCCCCTCGGTGCTGGCGCGGTTGATCGGCGATTCCCCGCCCGCGATCGCGCCCGAGGGTTCCCAGCTCAAGCTCAACCTGCTGCTCAGTCGACTGCCGCGCCTGCGTGATCCCACCGTCACCCCGGCGGAGGCGTTCGCGGGGACCTTTCACGTCAACGAAGGCCATGAGCAGCTCCAGCAGGCCCATGCTCAGGCCGCGGCGGGGGGGATTCCCGTGTTGGCGCCGTGCGAGGCTTATTGCCATTCGCTGACCGACCCGAGCATCCTGGCGCCGGAGCTGCGCCGCCGTGGCGCGCACACGCTGCGGTCTTTTCGCTGCACATGCCGGCGCGGCTGTTCACAGGCGACCACAGGGCGGCCAAGCGGGCGGCGGTCCAGGCGACGTTGCGCTCGCTGGACTCGGTTCTGGCCGAGCCGATCGAGGACTGCCTGCTGGCGGATCGGGACGGCCGGCCCTGCCTGGAGGCGCACACGCCGGTCGAGCTCGAGGCCGAGCTGGGGCTGCCGGGCGGCCACATCTTCCATTGCGACCTGGCGTGGCCGTTTGCCGGGTCAGAGACTGAGGTCGGTGGGTGGGGAGTCGAGACCGCACGGGCCAACGTGTGGATCTGCGGCGCCGGCGCGCGACGCGGCGGAGGGGTGAGCGGTATCCCTGGTCACAACGCGGCCTGCGCGGTGCTGACGGCCGATGCCGCCCATGGCCACCGATCGGTGGCGCACTATCCTGCGGACGGGTGAAGGAGCGGGACGAGCGGCTGCCACCCGCCACGCAGGACCGCCACCAGTGAGGGGGGCGTGACCAGCAGTGCGCGCTGCCCGGCAGGTCGCGACCGACGGGCGACGTAACCGGTGGGTGTCCAGCCCAGCAGCTCGTCGCTGCGCACTAACCACGGCGCGCCGTCGCACAGAACGAAAGCCCCGTCCGGCAGGTCGTCCAGCGTCGTCTGGTGATAGCGGCGCTCGCGAGTGATCGTCGCCGGCCGACGCGAGGATGCCGTCAAGTCGGGTAGTCCTCTGGTCAGCCGCGCGGGGGAGATTCGCTCGGCGTGGAGCTGAGTGTCGATCGCGTCGGCGCCGGTCTGGTCAGGGTGCAGCTCGGCCCAGATCGCCACCAGACGCCGGTAGTCATCTCGGCGACATAGGGCGCACGGCCGGTGTCCGGCCGCCAGCGCGGTCGCCTCATCCAGGAAGAACAGCTCGGTGAACCGCCCGGGCGCCATCAGGGGCTCGCGGTGCCAGCCGCGGAACTGCAGCCGGCAGGCGATCCAGCGCTTGCCGTCATAGGGGCGGCGGATGCGTCCGTGGCGATCGTGCAGGCAGCCGCGGTTGCCGTACACCAGGCCGCGCGCGGGATCGGCGATCAGCTCGCCGAGCGGCGTGACCCGGTTGCGCCGCGCCATGCCGGTGCCGTCCTACTGCGCCACGCGGGCGCCGAAGAACAGGCTTCGGCTTGCCCCCTTGGCCGTGTCGGAGAAGCCCAGGCTTCGGTACAGCCTGATCGCGCTGTGGTTGTCCTCGTTGGTATCGAGTTCGACGCGGTGACAGCCGCGTTCTCGGGCACGGGCAAGTGTGCGCTGCACGAGAGCCCGGCCGAGGCCGAGCCGACGAGCCTGGGGCGCGACGTACAGGTCCTCCAGCCAGCAGTCCTCGGCCGCGGTCCAGACGCTGTGGCGAAAACGGAGCTGGCAGATGCCGGTGGCGGGCGCGTGATCATCCGCAGCCGCGAGCCAGAACTCGGTATCGGAGCGCCCGATCAGCTGCTGGACGGAAGCCAGAACCGAGTCCTCAGACGGCGAGGAGCGCTCGTAATGGTCACGGAACTTCACCAGCAGTCCGGCCACCGTGGCGGCCTCGCCGGGGTCGGCCAGCCAGACGGCGCTCACGCGAGTGCGATCCGCAACAGTGGCTCGGAGTCGGCGGGCGCCGGAGCCCGGCGCTGTGTCTCGGTTCGCATCGCGCTCAGGCTATCGCGGCACCGCCGGCGGGCTTTGCCCGGGCGAGGTGCGGTGGGCGTGAGAGTCGTCTTAACGACGACCCGGTCCGGGGGGCGGCCGGCGCGCTTAGCGCGACCCGGTCCGGGGGGTGATCGGCGCTCCACAGTCGGTGAACAGGGCTGGCGCCGGCGGCCTCACATGTCAAGATTGGCTTGTGTCCCAGCACGAGATCTCAACGCTCCAGCAGCTTCGCGAGCTGTATCCGCCTCCTGCTGAGCGTGCCGTCAGGAAGGAGCTTGACCACCTCGATCGGCACTGCCGCCAGTTCATTGCGCTCTGCCCGTTCGTCCTGGTCGCCAGTTCTGACGCGCAGGGCGCCTGCGACGTTTCACCCAAGGGCGGACCGGCGGGGTTTGTTCGCGTCCTGGAAGACCAGCGATTGCTGATCCCCGATGCTGCCGGGAACCGAAGGCTCGATTCGCTGCAGAACATGCTCCAGAACCCCAGCGTCGGCCTCCTGTTCCTGATCCCCGGTCTGGGCGAGACGCTGCGGGTCAACGGGCGGGTCGTCCTCACCCGTGACCCGGCGCTGCTGGACGGGCTCCAGACCGGCGGGCGCCCGTCGGCGCTTGCGCTGGTCGTTACCGTCGCGCAGGCGTACCTGCACTGCGCCAAGTCGATCTTGCGCTCCGGGCTGTGGAGTGTCGAGAGCTGGCCGGGACCCGACGAGCTGCCCTCGGCGGCACAGATCCTCAACGATCACATCGGGATCGGCGACCTGGCCGAGTCTGCGGCCGCGCTGGCCGACAGCTACATCAACCGGATCTGACCAGACGCCGTCGCGGTTACCCAGGAGAGAACGGATGAGCGAGAAGCTGACGTTGTTCGTATGCAACATCGACGATGGCGGGCCCCGCCCCATGCATGCAAACGCGCGCAGCGGGCGCTGCGTGACAGCGGCCATGACTTCGAAAAGGTGATCGCCGCGCGGGGTATCCCGTTCGGGCTGTTCACCACCGGCCGGCGGCCCGAGCTCAAGCGCCTGAGCGGTCAGGAGAAGCTGCCCGTCCTGCGCCTGCCAGACGGCGCGACGATCAACCGCAGCGCGAACATCATCGCCTGGGCCCGCGATCACGCAAGGGCTTAGCCTTCGCCGTGTGGACTCCGCCTTCTCCCCGTCGCACCGCGGTGGCTCCGGGCCGCCGCTGGTCTGCCTGCACGGTTTCACCGACACCTGGCGGACCTGGGAGCTGGTGCTGCCCGCGCTCGAACGCCATCATGATGTTCTCGCCCCGACGCTGCTTGGTCACGCGGGCGGCCCCGCTCTGGAGGGTCAGGTGGTCAGCGACTCGCTGATCGTCGATGCGATCGAGCGCGCCATGGACGAGGCGGGATTTGAGACCGCGCACATCGTCGGCAACTCGCTCGGCGGCTATGTCTCCTTACAGCTGGCCGCACGCGGGCGGGCGCGGTCGGTCGTAGCGCTGGCCCCCGCCGGCGGCTGGCCCCGGGGAGACCGGTCGTTCAGGCAGACGCTGGAGTTCTTCGGTGAGATGCAGGAGGTGCTCAAGGCGGCCGCACCACACGCCGAGGCGATCATGGCGACAGCCGAGGGCCGGCGGCGCGCGACCCAGATGACGGCCACGAACTTCGAGCACATCCCGCCCGCGCTGCTCGCCCACCAGATGCGCGGCGCCGCGAACTGCGAGGCGGTCTTCCCGCTGATCGAGTACGCGGTCCGCGAGGGCTACCACCTGGAGGCGGAGAAGATCACGTGTCCGGTGCGGATCGTGTGGGGCACCGAGGACAAACTGCTGCTCTGGCCGGCCGGCGCTACGCGCTACCGCAACGAATGGCTTCCTAACGCCGACTGGGTGGAGCTCGAGGGCATCGGCCACTGTCCACAGCTCGACGCGCCGCTAGAGACCGCCCAGCTGATCGTTGGGTTCACCAGGGGCTGAAATCCGCGTCCGGAGCCCGTTTCCGGGCTCTGATCGGCGAAGGAAGACCACCGTTTCTCAGCTCGGCGGTTCCGTGGGTGCGGGGGATCGCTCAGAACAAGCTGCACGAGAGCCGTCGCCGGAGTCGGGTCGAGGCCGACCTCGGCGAAGGCGCTCCGGACGGGATCTGCATCGATGCCGAAGGCGCTTGCACTTGGGGTCGATCGGCCGCATACTGGCGGGCGTGAGACGCGCGCTCGTCGTCACGAGCCTCGGCTTGGCCATCGGCGCCGCGATCATCGTCGCGCCCACCCTCGCCGGCGCGCGCAGCCAACATTACCGCTCAAGCCTGGTGGGACCGGTGCGGGCCCAACTGCTCGGCCGGCTTCATCGACTCGTCCGCTCGATGCCCGCCAAATCCCCTCAGCGCCCGACCGTCGCCGCCCCGCCCTTGTTGCCCGGCGTGTGCTACGTAGGCGCTACCGCGTGCTCGTTGACTCCGTGCCGGTATTACGTCGCACCCGAGCGCTCGCAGCGCGTCGCCGCCGAGGCCGCGGAGACCGTCAACCAGCTTCCGCTCCGCCCCCGCGCGTTGGCGATGCGCCCGAATGCGCCGGGAGCATCTCCGAGCGGCTGTCCCTCGCCGGCCGCGCGGCCGCCGGGTGCGCTCCGGGTCGTCGACCGCTGAACCACTCCGCTATCTGATCGCCACACCGATCACGCGGGCCGCGGGGGCCTTGGCGTCAAATCACACTATGCGGTCAAGATCCCCCAAGGTCACCCCGGTAGCCGGAGGCCCGAACCGGGTAGCAAACCTCAGCAAGCATTCACACAGGAGAGAAACCGATGGCCAAGACCAAGCGAGACCAGGACCTGTTCCAGCGCCTGCGAGCCCAGGGGTTGCGCAAGCGCACCGCCAAGCTCATCTCCGACATCGGCGACGGACGCCGTAAGCCCGCCAAGTCGGTGCGACGAACACTCACCGACCTCGGCAAGCTCGTCACCGAGGCCGAAGGTCGCGTCTCCGGCGGTTCCGCCAAGCGCAAGGCCGCAGCTAAGCAGGCGGCTGCCACACGCAAGCGAAACGCCCAGCGCCGGAGCGCGTCGGCCGAGAAGGCGGCGCGCACCCGCGCCAAGAAGTAGGTCACACGCCGCGGCGATCGCATCGCCATCGCCGCGGCAGGGGGCCAGCCCGATCGGGATCGAGAACGCGACCCGCGATCAGAACAGCCGAAGCTCAGCCGAGCAGCGGCCCGCACCCGCCCTCGGAACGACTTACGGGATCAGCGCTCGACGGCCGCTCGGCCGGCGAAACGGGCTCGGTCGCCCAGCTCTTCCTCGATGCGCAGCAGTTGGTTGTATTTGGCGACGCGCTCGGAGCGCGCGGGGGCGCCGGTCTTGATCTGCCCGACGCCGGTGGCGACGACGAAGTCGGCGATCAGGGCGTCTTCGGTCTCCCCGGACCGATGCGACACGACGGCGCGATAACCGGCCTCGTGGGCGAGTGCGATCGTGTCGAGCGTCTCGGTGAGCGTTCCGATCTGGTTTAGCTTGATCAGGATTGAGTTGGCGATCCCGGCGTCGATCCCGCGCCGTAGGATCGCCGGATTGGTGACGAACACGTCGTCGCCGACCAGCTGGATCTTCTGGCCTAGGCGGTCGGTGAGCATCCGCCATCCGTCCCAGTCGTTCTCGGCCATACCGTCTTCGATCAGCACGATCGGGTAGCGGCCGACCAGTTGCTCCCAATAGTCGACCATCTCGCCTGAGGACAGGGTGCGTCCCTCGCCGGCGAGGCGGTAGGCGCCGTCTGAGAAGAACTCGCTGCTGGCCGGATCCAGCGCAATCGCGATCTCGGTGCCCGGCTTGTATCCGGCGGCCTCGATCGCTGAGACCAGCAGCTCCAGGGGCGCTTCGTTTGACTCCAGCGCCGGCGCGAAGCCGCCCTCGTCACCGACACCGGTGGCCAGGCCACGGGAGTGCAGCGTACGCTTGAGCTCGTGGTAGGTCTCGCTGGCCATCCGCATCGCCTGAGCGAACGTCCCAGCGCCGACCGGCACGATCATGAACTCCTGGAAATCCACGGGATTGTCCGCGTGCACGCCGCCATTGAGCACGTTCAACATAGGGGTCGGCAGCAGAGTGGCCTGCTCGCCGCCGAGATGACGCCACAGCGCCACCCCGAGCTCGGCCGCCTGCGCACGCGCGCTCGCCAACGAGACTCCGAGGATCGCATTCGCGCCCAGGCGTGACTTGGTGTCAGTTCCATCCAGCTCGATCAGCGACCGGTCCAGGGCCTTCTGATCGGCGGCGTCACGGCCGATGGCCGCGCGAGCGATCTCGCCGTTGACGTGGCCGACCGCCTGCGTTACGCCCTTCCCACCAAATGCCTTGCCACCGTCGCGCAGTTCGACGGCTTCGTGCTCGCCGGTCGATGCGCCCGACGGTACAGCCGCACGACCGGTCGCGCCCGACTTCAGCTTGACATCAACCTCAACCGTCGGATTGCCACGGCTATCGAAGATCTGCCGGGCATGAATCTCTGTTATCGCGCTCATGGACTGGCAGACTACTCTCGCGTCGAGCCCGACGATCTCGGTCGGCGGCTTATTTCCGGTAGTTGTCGATTCCTCGCTCGCCGTTCGTCTTATCGGCGACCATTCCAAGTAGGAGGAAGCGATGAAGTACATGCTGCTCATCCATCAGGGCACCACCCCGACGCCACCGTCGGAGGAGTGGGAGAACCTTTCCGAGGAGGAGAAGGGGGCGGTCTACGCCGCCTACAAGGCGATCAACGAGCCCCCCGGGGTCACCTCTGGCCAGCAGATGCAGCCGCCTGAGACGGCCGCGACCGTGCGGGTGCAGGACGGCACGACGCTGACCACCGACGGCCCGTTCGCCGAGCTCAAGGAGGCGATCGGCGGCTACCTCTTCTTCGAGGCCGAAGACCTCGACGCGGCGATCGAACTGGCTGCGCGGATCCCGGCGGCCAGCATGGGCGGCGCGATTGAAGTCCGTCCGATCATGGAGTGGTAGCGATCCTGGAGCAGGCCTTCCGCGAGCAGTGGGGACGCGTCCTCGCTGCGCTCATCGGCTTCCTCGGCGACTTCGATCTCGCCGAGGAAGCCGCGCAGGAGGCCTTTACGATCGCCGCGGAGCGCTGGCCGCGCGACGGAACTCCGACCAACGCCGGTGCCTGGCTGGTGGCGACGGCGCGCAACCGCGCGATCGATCGCATCCGCCGCGATCGCACACTGGCCGCCAAGACCCGCCTGCTCGCGATGCCCGAGGCAGCGCAGGACACGATGGACGCGACGACATTTCCAGACGAGCGACTCGAACTCGTTTTCACCTGCTGTCATCCGGCGCTCGCCACCGACCAGCAGGTCGCCCTCACCCTGCGGACGCTCGGGTGCTTGAGCACCGCTGAGATCGCTCGCGCATTCCTGGTCGGAGAGCCGACCATGGCCCAGCGGCTGGTGCGGGCAAAGCGGAAGATCAAGGCTGCCGGAATCTCGTTCCGCGTTCCGCCTGACCACCTGCTGCCCGATCGGCTGGCCGCCGTGCTGGCGGTCGTCTACTTGATCTTCAACGAGGGCTACGGTGGCCGCGGCGAGCTCGTGGCTGAGGCTCTGCGGCTGGCGCGGGCGCTCGCCGAGCTGATGCCCGACGAGCCCGAGGTGCACGCCCTGCTGGCGATGCTGCTGCTGGCGATGCTCGCCGCGCCGCGCGGTTTTCCAACGGCGACCTGGTGCTGCTCGCCGACCAGGATCGCTCGCTCTGGGACGCGGCGCAGATCGCCGAGGGGCGGATCGTGCTCGACCGGGCGCTCGCTCTGCACGGCGGTGGGGTGGGTGGGGTCTACATCCTTCAGGCGGCGATTGCATCCCTGCATGCCGAGGAGCCGCGCGACTGGTCCCAGATCGCTGCCCTCTACGGCGAGCTTGCCCGTCTCACCGGGTCGCCGGTCATCGAGCTGAGCAGAGCCGTCGCGGTCGCCGAGGAGCAGGGTCCTGAGGCGGGGCTCGAGATTGTCGATCGCCTCGTACTCGAGGACTACCGCTACCTGCATTCGACACGGGGCGAGCTCCTGCGTCGCCTGGGGCGCACAGCAGAGGCTCGTGATGCATTCCATCGTGCCCTGGCGTTGGTCCACGACGATGCCGAGCGGCGCCTGCTCAAGCGGCGGCTGGCCGAGCTGGGCCCGGCGACCGGCCCCGCCCGGCGATGAGTAGGGGAACGTGTCGGCGCCGTCCTCGACCCGCAGGGCGATGAGACCTACGAGCAGCTGGGGTGTGTTGGCCTGGACACGACCACCGACGAGCTCGTCGCGACGATCGACGTAAAGCTCTCCAGCGGCTATTCGGGCAACCTGTGTACGAACGGCAGCCGGGAGTACGTCGCGTTCTGGGTCGACTGGGGTGGAGGCATCTGCTCGGAGCAGATGCCTCCACCTCATCCGGTTGGGCCGGCGCTCGGTTCGGGTCGAGCCGGACTCTCGATTACGGATACTGGTGCTGCAGATCCGTTCGCCATGCCAGTGGCTGCCGTTGCAAGATCTGCGCACGCGGCCGCCGCTTAATGGTGAACTGTGCGCGGAATTGGAACCCGGGAGGAGGACCACATGAGCGCAGAGGGCACGCACCCGCGGGCGGGCCAGCTGCCCGAGCCGGGTGATCTGATCGATATCGATCGCCTGATCGCCGCGTATTACGATCAACGGCCGGACGCGTCGGATCCGGCGCAGCGTGTCGCGTTCGGGACATCCGGCCACCGCGGGTCGTCGGTGGCGGGCACCTTCACTGAGGCGCACGTTGTCGCGATCAGCGAGGCGGTGTGTCGTTACCGCGAGGCGCACGGGGTCGATGGCCCGCTGTTCTTGGGGCGCGACACGCACGCGCTGTCGGAGCCGGCATTCCGCACGATCGTCGAGGTGCTCGCGGCGCACGACGTGGACGTGGTGGTTGACGCCGCCGGTGGCGCCACGCCGACGCCGGTGATCTCGCACGCGATCCTCGGCCACAACCGCGGCGGCGGGCGCGGTGGCGCGGACGGCATCGTCGTCACGCCGTCGCACAACCCGCCCGAGGATGGTGGCTTCAAGTACAACCCCACGCACGGTGGTCCGGCGGACACCGACGTTACGGGCTGGATCGAGCATGAGGCCAACCAGCTGCTCAAGGACGACCTGCGCGGGGTGCCGCGGCTGGCGTTCGAGTCCGCTGACGTTCACCCTCGCGACTACATGTCGGCCTACGTCGAGGATCTCCCAGCGGTAATCGATATTGACGCGATCCGCGGGTCCGGGCTGCGGTTGGGGGTCGACCCGCTTGGTGGCGCCTCGCTGGCGTACTGGTTTGCGATCGCCGAGCGCCACGCCATCGACCTCACGGTCGTCTCCGACGCCCTCGATCCGACGTTCAGCTTCGTGCCGCTGGACTGGGACGGCAAGACGCGCATGGACTGCTCCTCGCCGTGGGCGATGGCCCGACTGCGCGACATGGCTGGGGATTTCGACGTCGCCTTTGCCAACGACCCGGACGCTGACCGCCACGGCATCGTCACGCCGGGCGCCGGGCTGATGAACCCCAACCACGTCTTGGCCGCCTGCGTCTCCTACCTCTTCGGAGGTCACCGTGAATGGGGGGACGGCGTCGGTGTCGGCAAGACGCTCGTCAGCTCGAGCGTGATCGACCGGGTCGCCGATGACCTCGGCCGGCGGCTCGAGGAGGTGCCGGTTGGGTTCAAGTGGTTCGTGCCCGGCCTGCTCGAGGGGACGCTCGGCTTCGGCGGGGAGGAGAGCGCGGGCGCCTCTTTCCTGCGCCGCGACGGGACCGTCTGGACCACCGACAAGGATGGGCTGATCCCTTGCCTGCTGGCCGCGGAGATGAAGGCGACGACCGGGCGTGACCCGGGGGAGATCTACGATGGTCTGGCGTCGCGCTTCGGCCGGGCGGCTTATAAGCGCATCGACGTCGCCGCCTCGCCGGCCGAGAAGGACGTGCTCAGGAAGCTCTCGCCCGAGCAGGTGCCGAGCTCGGAGCTGGCGGGAGATCCGATCACCGATGTCCTGACGACTGCGCCCGCCAACGGGGCGCCGATCGGCGGGCTGAAGGTCGTCACGGCACGCGGCTGGTTCGCGGCGCGGCCTTCCGGTACGGAGGACGTCTACAAGGTCTACGCCGAGTCGCTGGAGGGCGAGGAGCACCTTCAGCGGATCCTGGCCGAGGCGCAGAAGATCGTGTCGGGCGCCCTGTCGACCGCGGGAGCGGGTGCGCGATGAGCGTCGGCGACCAGGCCAGGGTGTTCGCGATCGCTTGCCCGGCGGCGAGGGCAAGCGGCTTGCGCCGCTGACGCTGGACCGCGCGAAGCCGGCGGTGCCGTTCGGCGGCAACACCTCGAGCACGTCGCCGTACAGGAACTCCAGCGCGCCGCGTGCGCCCCATAGAACGAGAACGGGGCAGTCGATGAGCCGTCCGCGGTCGGCCTCGTCATGCTCGCGGTCGATGCTCGCCCCGGCGGTAGTCCTCGCAGATGGCCTGCACCGCGCCGGGGTCGTCCAGCTGGCTTCGGTACGCGGCCATCACCGGCTCCGGATGACGACCAGGTTCACGGCCGAGCCCGATGGCGCGCAAGTGGTACTCGAAGTAGGCATCAGGATCCCCGGCGATCAGCCACTCGGGGAGCGGAGCCGGCTGGGCGAGGAACCCCCAGTGCCAGTAGACGAGCGACAGGCGGCCATCGGCGCGCCCCCACACCTCTGCGGTGGGGACGATGTCGAGCACCGCCAGCGCGCTCACACGATCTGGATGGTCAAGCGCCATGCGGTAGGCGACGCGGCCCCCGCGATCGTGCCCGGCCACCGCAAACCGCCGGTGGCCAAGCGAAGCCATCGCCGGCACCTGATCGCGTGCAAGAGCGCGCTTGGAATGAGGGGCGTGGTCGCTCGCCGGAGTGGGTCGCAGCGAAGCCCCGTAGCCGGAGAGATCCGTGACCACAACCGTAAAGCGCTCGGCGAGCAGCGGTGCCGCGGCGTGCCACATCAGATGGGTCTGCGGGTAACCATGTAAGAGCAGCAACGGCGGCCCGCTGCCCGCCACCCGCGCGTGGATCGTTCCGCGGCCGGTATCGAGCTCGCGTTCGGTGAAGCCCTCAAACACCTGACGCACCCTACCCATCGGTCTCAGTCCCGTGGTCTTGTCCTGATCGCCTGACGGGCTCAGAAAGCCAAGCGCCCAACGCGCCGACAGGGACCGACGGCGTCCCCGCGAGTCGTCGAGGGATCAGGGACGGGCGTCTCTGGGGCACCTCGACCGCGCGAGCATCGACGACGACGGTTCGTTCGCAGAGGTCTCCGCGGACCGCGGGTCAAGCGGCGAGTACGGTAGATGGATCGACGATGGATCACGCAAACCGCGACGGACTGCCCGTCAGCTCGCCAGGGCGGTGGACGACGGCCGTAGCGTCGGCGACGCCTTGCAGCATCTTGACGGCCACGGATCAGAGCCAGGAGCGCAGGGGGTGGCCGAAGCGCTCGCGCGGTTTCTGGTGGCGCGCTGCGATTCCCACCACGCGGGCTGGCGCGTCGTGCGCCAGGTTGTGGTCGACTCGGCGGCCGACGCGCCGTGGGAGAAATGCGCGCGGCGAGCTGTGCCGCTGGTGGCCGATGACCTGATGAACCTCGCGGGCGACCGGGGGCGCACGCCGCTGGCGCGCGCTCAACACATCGCCGCCCAGCGCCGCGCCGAACAGATTGCCGCTCACGTCGATCAGACCGCCCTACTGGCTGACTTGGGGCTTGAGCAGTCAGCCGCGACTCCCGAACGCTGGCGGGTCGCCCTCAGTAGCGCGGTTGACGCCCGCTCCCGCGAGCAGGTCGCCCGAGCGGTTGATCGCTCCCTGCGCGAGCCGGCTTCCGCTATGGAAACTCGATGATCCGAAGACTGCGGTGGCTCGTGTCAGTCATCAGAATCGTCGCCGCTGCGGCGACGCTCATGACGCGCCGCGTCGACCAGTCGGTCGACTTCACGGTGGCGGCGCTCGACGTAGGAGCGTAGGTCCCGCTCCGCTTGCGCTCGCAGAGCGCGAACCTCCTCCGCGGCGTCGAGCCGCGCCTGGTCAAGGATTGCGGCCGCTTGCAGCCGGGCACCCTCCAGGGTCGCCTCCGCCTCCAAGCGTGTGCTCTGGACCAGCCGGGTCATAGCCGCGCCGGACCAGTCGAAAGTGGCGCTGTACCACGTAGACCGAACGCGTCTCGCCCTCACCGGTAGTGGCCATAGGCTTCTGCGTTCGCCGATTTCCGCCGGACTCCTCCGGCTCGCAAAGGCCGACTAGCTCTGGCGGCGGGCGCTAATCCTCATCGTCCGGGTAGCCCCAGCCGATGCGCGGGTGGGCGAGCTCGGCTTGAGCTGCCGCCAGCCGGGCGATCGGAACCCGGAACGGCGAGCAGGAGACGTAGTCCAGCCCGGCCTCGTGGAAGAAGGCGATCGATTCGGGATCGCCGCCGTGCTCGCCGCAGATCCCCAGCTTGAGCCCCGGATGGGCCTCGCGACCGACCCAGGCGCCGAGCCGGACCAGCCACCCCACGCCGGGCCGGTCGATCGTCTCAAACGGGCTGCGGTCGATGATCTTGCGCTCCATGTAGACCGGGACGAACTTGGACTCCACGTCGTCGCGGGAGAAGCCCAGCGCGGTCTGGGTGAGGTCGTTGGTGCCGAACGAGAAGAAGTCGGCAAACCGGGCGATCCGGTCGGCGACGAAGCAGGCGCGGGGCAGCTCGATCATCGTCCCGACCGTGTAGTCGGTGCCCACCTTGAGCCCCTCCTGATCGCCGATCTGCACGACCAGCTCGCGCATCAGCTCGATCTCGTGCTCGTAGTTGACCAGCGGGATCATGATCTCCGGATGGGGCGGCTCAGGCGCGGTCTTGGCGGCGCGCAGGATCGCGTGGATCTGCATCTCGTAGATCTCGGGATACAGGATCCCGAGCCGGCAGCCGCGCGTGCCGAGCATCGGGTTCTCCTCGGAGATCTCCTCCACGCGGGTGAGCATCCGCTCCAGGTTCGCGAGGTCATCGGACTGCTCGATCCGGGCGCGCTCGACGTGGGCGGCGAGGTCGGGCAGGCTGGGCAGGAACTCGTGCAGCGGCGGGTCCAGCAGGCGGATCGTGACCGGCAGCCCCGCCATCGCCTCGAACAGCCCCTCAAAGTCCTTTTGCTGGAGCGGGAGCAGCTCCGAGAGCGCCTCGCGCCGCGCTTCACGAGTGTTGGCCATGATCATCGCGCGCATCTTCGGCTGGCGGTCCTCGGCCATGAACATGTGCTCGGTGCGGCACAGGCCGATGCCCTCGGCGCCGAGCCCGCGCGCCCGCCGCGCGTCCTCCGGAGTATCGGCGTTGGCCCGCACGCCCAGGCTGCGGATCTGGTCGGCCCACTCGAGCACGGTGCTGAAGTTCTCGTCCACCAGCGCCTCGACCAGCGGGACGTCCTCGGTCGTCACGCAGCCCTTGGTGCCGTCGATGGCGATCCGGTCGCCTTCGTGGATGACAGTGCCGTTGACGTGTATCGTCTTGGCAACCAGGTCGATCGCCAGCGCCTCGACGCCTACGACCGCCGGACGCCCCATCCCGCGCGCCACCAGTGCGGCGTGGGAGGCCTTGCCCCCCTCGGTGGTCAGGATCCCCTTTGCTGCATGAAAGCCCGCGACGTCCTCGGCGTCGGTGAACGGACGCACGAGGATCACGTCGCGACCCTCGGCGGCGGCAGCGACGGCGTCGGCGGCGGTGAACACCACCTCGCCCTTGGCGGCCCCGGGGGAGGCGTTCACCCCGGTCGCCAGCACCTCGAAGTGGGCCTTGGGGTCGAACGTGGGGTGCAGCAGGGCATCCAGCGAGCCGGGGTCGATCGTCTCGATCGCCTGCTCCCGGGACAGCAGGCCCTCGTTGACGGCGTCCACGGCGAACCGCACGGCGGCCTGCGCAGGGCGCTTGGCGCTGCGCGTCTGGAGCATGTACAAGCGGCCGTCCTCGACGGTGAACTCGGTGTCCTGCATGTCCTCGTAATGGCGCTCCAGCGTGCGCAGAATGTCCATCAGCTGCGCATGGGCTCCGGGCAGCCACCGCTCCATGTCGGCGATGTCCCGTGGAGTGCGAACCCCTGAGACGACGTCCTCGCCCTGCGCGTTGGGCAGGAAATCGCCGCTGGGCTCCGGCGCGCCGGTGACCTCATCGCGTGAGAACGCGACGCCGGACCCCGACGTGTCACCTTTGTTGCCGAACACCATCTGCTGCACGTTGACGGCCGTGCCCCAGTCGTCGGGGATCCGATTCATCCGCCGGTAGGCGATCGCGCGGTCCCCTACCCACGAGTCGAACACGGCGCGGATTGACAGGTGCAGCTGCTCGCGGGTGTCCTGCGGGAAGTCCTCCCCGGTGTGCTCGCGGTAGATCGCCTTGAAAGTGTCGGTCAGCTCGTGCAGCGCGTCGGCGTCGAGGTCGGTGTCCTGCTGTACCCCGCGTGCCTCCTTGGCCTCCTTGATTGCCTGCTCGAACCGGTCGCCGGCGATCCCCCGTGAGACGTTGCCGAACATCTGCACGAAGCGTCGGTAGGAATCCCAGGCAAAGCGCTCTTTGGCGGTGATCCGCGCCAAACCGATGACTGAATCGTCGTTGAGACCCAGGTTCAGCACCGTGTCGAGCATTCCCGGCATCGAGACCCGGCCACCGGATCGCACCGACACCAGCAGGGGATCCTGGCGATCGCCGAGCTTCTTGCCCGCGTGTGCCTCCAGCCGCGCCACCGCGGCGGCGACCTGATCTTCCATGCCCTCGGGCTCGTGGCGATCGGCCCGCATGTACTCCACGCATGCCTCGGTGGTGATCGTGAATCCGGCCGGGACGCGATCGGCCCCCAGGACGCGCGTCATCTCAGCGACGTTCGCCCCCTTACCCCCCAGGAGGTCTCGCATCTCTCGGGAGCCATCGGCGAAGTCATACACCCACTGAGGCATCACGCATCTCTCTCGTTTGCGTCCACGGCGGGAATCGATCCTAGCCCTAGCTGTTTCCCAACGTCAGGCGGACGCTGCGGCGAGCGCGCGAGGTGACAGGCCCATCGCCTCGGCGACCAGCTCGTAGGAGCGTCGCCGCGCCTGATGGTCGTAGGTGATCGTGACGACGATCACCTCGTCGGCCTGGTACTGGGAAGCCAGCTCCTCGATCTCGGCCCGCACTTTCTCCGGTGAGCCGATGATCGCGCGACGGCCGGGTATGCCGCCGATGAGCGGCTTGCCCTCGGCGGCCAGGAAGGCGAGCGCCTTCTCCGGGGCTGGCACCGGGATCAGTTGGCCGCGTCGCAGCAGCGTCATCGTCATTCGGCTGCTGGCCGCCAGACGCTGGGCCTCCTCATCGGTGGCTGCGCACAGGACCCAGGCCGCGACCGCCGTCTGGGGCGCCTGCAGGTCTCGCAGAGGGGTGAACCGCTGGCGGTAGAGCGCGGCGATCTCGCTGCCGCCCGGGTTGATGAAGTCCGCGAACGCGTAGCGCAGACCCAGCTCCCCGGCCCAGATCGCGCTCTGCGGTGAGGACCCCAGCAGCCATGCAACCGGCAGTTCGGGCCGCCCGGGAAGCCCGGCGGCGAGATGGCGGAAGGGGTGATCGGCTGGCAGGTTGTCCTCGAGGTAGGCCAGCAGCTCGCCGAGCTGGTGCGGGAAATCGTCCGGCGCGGCCTGGCGCCGGTCGCGCTGCAGCGCGAACGTGGTGAGCGTATCGGTGCCGGCGGCTCGCCCGATCCCGAGGTCGATCCGCCCGGGATACAGGGCAGCCAGGATCGTGAATGACTCGGCGACCTTGAGTGGGCTGTAGTGCGGAAGCATCACGCCGCCGCTGCCGACCCGGATCGACTCGGTGGCCGATGCGATCGGACCGATCAGGACCTCCGGGCTGGGCCCGGCCAGCATCGCGCCGCCGTGGTGCTCGGCGACCCAGTAACGGTGGTAGCCGAGCTCGTCGGCCAGTCTTGCCAGGTCGATCGTGTTGCGCAGCGCGTCGGCGCCGGTCAGGCCCTCGGGGATCGGCGATTGATCGAGAACGGAAAGGCGCATGGGATTGATGTTAGGAAGGTCTCGCGCTCGCCCCGGCCTGGCGTCGCTCCAAGCTGCGCGCCGGGCCCGACGGCGATACGGTCACGCGATGCCGATCGCCACCTCGCTACGCGCCGTCGTCGCGACCCGCTATGTGACCGCACTGCGAGAGGGAGGATCACTGCCGGGCCTGGTCGAGGCCGACGACGACGGTCTCTACGTGACCAAGTTCCGCGGCGCGGGCCAGGGACTGCACGCGCTCGTGGCGGAGGTGATCGTCGGCGAGCTGGTCCGCCGCGCTGGGCCGCTGGTCCCTGAGCTGGTCACCGTGCAGATCGATCCGCGGTTGGGGGCGGCGGAGCCCGATCCGGAGATCCAGGAGCTGATCACCGCCAGCCCGGGCTCCAACCTCGGCGTGGACTTCCTGCCCGGCGCGCTGCCCTACACGCCCGCCGGCGCGTGGACGCCCGACCCGGAGCTGGCGGCCGAGGTCGTGTGGCTCGATGCGCTGACCACCAACGTCGACCGCAGCGCCAGAAATCCCAACCTGCTGCTGTGGCACGACCGCCTTTGGCTGATCGATCACGGCGCCGCGCTCTACCTCCAGCACGCGGGCCTGGATCCTGCCGCCCAGGCGCAGCGGCCCTTCCCGCTGATCGCCGAGCACGTCCTGCTCCCGTTCGCGGGTTCGATCCTGGAAGCCGACGAGCGGCTGCGAGCGCGGGTGGACGAGCAGTCGATCGAGGCCGTCGTCGGCCTGGTGCCGGTTGACTGGTTCGTCGGCGATCCGCCGGAGACCTACGTCGAGTATCTGACGCGCCGGCTCGCCAGCCAGGCGTTTGCCCAAGAGGCCGAGCGTGCTCGGCGCTGACCCGTTCGCCTATGCGATCGTCCGCCTGGTTCCGCGCGTCGAGCGCGGCGAGCGCTTCAACGTGGGGGTCGTGCTCTACTGCCGTCAGCGCGACTTCCTCGCCGCCCGCGTGGCACTGGACGAGGCCCGTCTGGCCACGCTGGCGCCCGAGGTGAGCCCAGCCGACGTTCGAGCGCATCTGGCGGCGCTGATGCGAGTGGCGCAGGGCGACGCCGGCGCCGGCCCGATCGCGACGCTGCCGAAGTCCGAGCGCTTCGGCTGGCTCGCAGCCCCGTCGAGCACGATCATCCAGGCCTCCGAGGTCCATACCGGCCTGTGCGATGACCCGGCCGAGACGCTCGACGAGCTCTTCGCGCGACTGGTGGCACCGGTCGGGAACTGATCGGACGGCGCGATCCGGTTCTGATCTGCCAGCAGTCAAAGCGGCCCACGCGGCCGTCAGCGGCAACCACAGAGACGAGCGGCCGCGACGCATGAGCCGGCCGACGGCCGCCATCAGCTCGTCGGTCTTCGCATTGCGCTCGTCGGCGGAAGGCGCTGCCGTTACGCAATGGTGGGCGTGGTCGTCGAGCAACCCGAGCGCATTGGGCGGCGGGGGCGCGGCTTCGATCGCCCGGGCGACCGCTCTGGGGGCCGCGTCGTCTTCGTGCTCGTATGCGGCGGTGGCGATGCTTGGGACCCCCACGGCTCGTCGCCTCAGGACTGACAGACCGGGCACCAGTAGCTGGTCCGGCCGGCAACCGTGGCGCGCTCCAGGGAGTGCCCGCAGCGCGGGCAGGATCCGCCCCGCTGCCGGGCCTTGACGAACCCGCCCGTGTGTACCCCGCCCTTGCGGATCGCCGAGCGGATTGCCGAGCGCAACTCACGGCGCAGGCGGTCGAGCTCTTCCTCGGTCAGATCGCCGGTGGAATGGGTGGGGGTGAGCCGGGCCTGCCACAGCGTCTGGTCGGCCAGCAGGTTGCCCACTCCCGCGATCGCGTGCTGATCGAGCAGCCGGGCCTTGAGCGGGGTGTGGCCGGCTCCGATCCGCCGACGGAACTCCGCGCGGCTGACGTCGGCCGCATCGGGTCCGACATGATCGAAGTCGGGGTTGAGGATCGCGCGGCTGAGGCGGCGCTTGTCACGCAGGGCAAAGCGGGTCCCATCGTCGAACTCGACCGTCAAGCGGTCCCAGCGCGAGGCGTGATCGGGCCCGTCGAGTGCGATCGAGCCGGCCATGCCGAGGTGCAGGCCCAGGGTGGGCCCGTCGGCCGTGTCCAGCCACAGGAACTTGCCGCGGCGATGCGCCGCGACCAGCCGGTGGCCAGCCAGCGCATCGGCGATCTCGCCCGGCGCGTGGGGCCGGCACACATAGGTGTCGCGGTCGTCCACGTGCGTGATCCGGCGGCCCAGCACGGTTGCCAGCCGCTGGCGGGCTCGTTCCGCCTCTGGAAGCTCGGGCATCGGCTCAGCCTATCCGGGCCGGCCTGGTGTCAAATCACGACACCGGCGCGCCTGCGAGTCTCGCCCCGCGGGACGACCGCAAGTCAGGCGGGACTTCCGCCGGACGAAGTGACTCCGGGTGGTGCCAGCGTCCGTTCTTGCGTCGGCGACTCAGGCGACTGCGACAGCGCGCCACCCGGATCCTCGTCGGAGTGGACGACCAGTACGGGCACCGGGCTGTGATGAAGCGCGTATTGGCTGACGCTGCCCGTCAGCGAGGCAGTCAGCGGGCTCCGGCCGCGGGATCCCATTACCAGTAGGTCGTGGTCGCCCTCGCGCAGGCGGGACATCAGCGCGTCGCGGATTGGCTCATGGCTGAGGATCTTCGTCACGGGCACCGACTGCGGGACACGATCGACGGCGTCGCGCAGGGCGTTCTGCGCCTCGCGCTCCAGATCGGCGGTCAGCGGTCCGATCGCCGGGATCGTCAGTGGCGTGCAGGCCCAGGACGGAGGCCGGCAGACCGCGGTCAGGATCGAAAGCCGCGCGCGATTGGAGATCGCGATGTCGATCGCCTCGGTCATAGCCCGCTCGGCGTGCGAGGAGCCGTCAACGCAAACAAGGATGTTCCGGAACATGGATCGAGGTCTCCAACGATTAACCTAGCATGCCAAACATTAGCATGCCAAGTGCTGTTATTCTGAGCAGCGATGGCGCTTGAGATGAGCACTCCGCCCGACAGCCGCGTCGACGGCTTCCTGCTCGCGTTTGACGGCTTCGCTCAGGCGGTGAGGCGGGCGCGCGGCGCCACCGCGCAGGTCAGGCAAGACGCATTGACGCTCTCGCAGCACTCGCTGCTGCAGGCGCTGTCGGCACGGGAGGCCGCCCGGGTGCAGGAGCTTGCGGCCGAGGCTGGGATCACGCCGTCGACGGCGACGCGGATCCTGGACGTGCTGGAGCGCCGGGCGATAGTGCGCCGGGCGCGTTCGCTGGAGGACCGCCGCGGCGTGACGGTGACCCTGACTGCGCTGGGGCGCGAGGCATTGCGTCGCCAGGACGCCTGGTTGCGAGGTCGCCAGCGTGCCTTCTACGCGGCCCTGCCCTCCGGGGAACGCGAGCTGGCGCCGGACCTGCTGATTCGCCTGGCGGCGCTGATCGATGAGCTCGCCGCCGGCCCCGACGCTTAAGAGGCCCCGGCCCGATTCCAAGACGCATCACGCCGGCTGATCGGCGGCGATGTTCACAAGAGGTACACATGATCTGCACACAGGGGCTACAGGCCGCCTCGGCGCCGTCCATATACATCGAGCTTCGTAATCGTTGCGATCAAGGAGCCATCAGATGTCAGGACGTTTCAAGCTCGGCGGGCTGGCGGCGGCGGCGCTCGCCGCGGGCGCCCTCTCGGCACCGGTGACGGCGCTCGCGGGGCATGCCCACCCACGGTCTGAACCGGCTCGGCGAGCCGAGGTTCGGCAAGGCCTACAGCACGTGCTGGTGATCTCGGTCGACGGTATGCACCAGTCCGACCTGGAGTGGTATGCGCGCAACCATCCGAATTCAGAGCTGGCCGCGCTCGCAGAGCACGGCGCCCAATACGCCAATGCGCAGACCCAGGTCCCGTCGGACTCATTCCCCGGAACGGTCGGCATGTTCACCGGCGGGGATCCGCGCGTGACCGGGGTCTACTACGACGACGAGTACAACCATGCCCTGTTGCCGCCCGGCACGACGACGTGCACCCCGGGGCTGGCGCTGGGGTCGCCGGTGATCTACGACTCGCCGGTCGACATCAATTCGAGGCGGCTGGACGCCGGCGAGGGACTTTCGGGGCTGCCGGGCAGCATCCTGCAGATGACCGGCCACCCGCAATCGCTGATCGTGCCGTCCGGCCTGCCCGTCGATCCCAACACATGCACGCCGGTCTACCCGCATCAGTACCTGGGGGTCAACACCGTCTTCAACGTCGCCCACGATGCAGGGCTGCGGACGGCCTACTCGGACAAGCACCCAGCCTACGAGATCCTCGACGGACCCTCTGGCAACGGGATCGACGACCTGTTCACGCCGGAGATCGACAGTCTCGCGCTGGAGCCCAACGGGACCCGGTACCCGGGTAATGACACCACCTGGACGAGCGACAACGCCGCCACGATGCAGTACGACTCCTACAAGGTCCAGGCGGTCATAAACGAGATCGATGGCTATAACCACAGCCGCGGCGAGAAGGTCGGCGTTCCGGCCATCTTCGGGATGAACTTCCAGACCGTCTCGACGGCCGAGAAGCTCCCGACCTCCGACGGCCTGAGGGGCGGCTACTACCCCGGCGCCACCGATCCGGGGCCGCTGTTGCAGCAGGCGCTGGATTACATCAACGACCAGATGGCCAGGATGGTCTCAGAGCTGCGAGCCCAGGGAGTGGCGGACTCGACGGCGATCATCTTCACGGCCAAGCATGGCCAGTCGCCGAAGGACCCCAATCAACTCACCCGGATCGACGACGGTCCGATCATCGCCGGGATCAACGCCGCCTGGACGCAGGCCCATCCGGGCGCCGGGGCGCTCGTGGCGGCGTCCAGCGACGACGATGGGATGCTGCTTTGGCTCAGCGACCGCTCGCCCGAGGCGACCAGCTTCGTCGAGCGCTATCTGCTGACTCATCCGGCGACCGGCAACACAGCGACGGGAGGCTCACGGACGCTTCAAGCCTCCGGTCTGGCCCAGGTTTACGCCGGGGACGGGGCGGCACAGAACTTCGGCGTGCCGGTCAGCGACCCCCACCATCCCGACATCGTGGGGGTGGTCCAGCAGGGTGTGGTCTACACGGGTGCAACCGCCAAGATCGCCGAGCACGGGGGCGCCAATCCGGAGGATCGCGACGTCCCGCTGGTGGTCTACGCACCCGCGGCCGTGGGCGCCAACCTGATCGGCCAGACGGTGAAGACCGAGCAGATCGCACCCACCATCCTGCGGCTCCTGGGCCTGGATCCCCAAAGCCTCGACGCGGTTCGCATCGAAGGCACCCGGGTTCTGCCAGGCCTGTAACAGGACGCCGCGAGACCTCGCCGGGCGCCATTTCTCCTCCTTTGGCGCCCGGCGAGTCAACCAGTGGGGCACAGGCGCAACGGGGGTCGACGCGTCCCGGCGGGGGGTCGCCGGGGCGCGTCGTGCGCTCCGGCACCCCCTGGCGTGGCGGGTGCGTCGGACGCTCCGGCACCTCTGGGCTAGCGCGCGCGTCGCGCGCTACGACACCCCCGGGGTTCCTCGATGCAGGGGTTTCGCGTCGGGGTTGGGTGGCTCTGATACCCCCCGGCTGTCGGGTTTGGGCCACCCGCGGTTGGAATCCGGCGCACAATTGACGCACCGTGTGTGATGTGACTGCGACCACCAGCCAGCCTGAGACGCTGGCGCTGCCCGATCCGCCGATGCCCAGGCGGGTCGGCTGCGCCGTCGCCTCGGTGGGGGTGAGTGTGCCCGAGCGGATCGTCGCCAACGCCGAGATCGCTCAGCGCCTGGGCGTCGACGAGGCCTGGATCGAGCGGCGCACGGGGATCCGTACGCGACGGATCGCTGAGCCGCACGAGCGCCTGGAGACCCACGCGACCCGCGCTGCGCGGCGAGCGCTGGAGCGCGCCGGGGTCGCCGCGCAGGACGTCGATCTGATCGTCGTCGCCACCACCACCGCGGATGAGCTGATGCCGGGGACGGCGCCGCTGGTGGCCCACGCCCTGGGGGCGACCCGGGCGGGCGCGTTCGACGTCGGTTCGGCGTGCACCGGATTCCTGTCGGCGCTGGCGGTCGGCGCATCGGCGATCGAAGCCGGCCGGGCCCTTTGCGTCGTCGTGGTCGGGGCGGACTTCATGTCCCGGATCACCGATCCACAGGATCGCGTCACCGCGGCGGTGTTCGCCGACGGGGCCGGCGCAGTGGTGCTGCAGGACACCATCGCACCCGGTCGCATCAGCCCGATCGTGCTGGGCGCCGACGGCGCCGGTGCGGATCACATCATCGCTCGGCGCTCTGACGGGATGATCAGGATGCGCGGCCACGAAACCTTCCGCGAGGCCGTGGCGCAGCTGACGCTCACTACGCTGCACGCGGTCAGGGCGGCCGGCTTGGGACTTTCCGACGTCGAGCTGTTCGTCTACCACCAGGCCAACGGGCGGATCCTGGCCGCCGTCGGCGAGCGGCTCGGCCTGTCCGCGGGGCGCGTGGTGGACTGCATCGGCGAGTACGGCAACACCTCGGCCGCGACGCTGCCGCTGGCACTGGAGTTCAGCGAGCGTCACGGGCTGCTCAGCGAAGGCGACCGGGTCCTGCTCGGGGCCTTCGGCGCCGGCTTCACCTGGGGTGCCACGGTGATCGAATGGGGCCGGCCATGAGCCTGGCGCTCGCCGAGCGGTCCGACACCGCGCTGAGCCCGTTCGAGCGCCTGGAGCTGCTCTGCGACCGGGACTCGATGCAGGTGATCCGCTCCGACGTGGTCTCCAATGCGATGGCCGACCGGTCCCGCGCGGGCGACGGCGTGGTCGGCGGTGCGGGTCTGGTCGATGGACGACCGGTGTTCTGTTACGCCCAGGACTCGAGCTATGCCGGCGGCAGTCTGGGGGAGGCGCACGCGAACACGATCGTGCGCGTGCTGGAGCTGGCCGAGCGGGCGCGCGCCCCGGTCGTCGGCTTCGTCTCATCCGGTGGCGCACGCATGCAGGAGGGCGTGGCGGCACTGGCTGGCTACGGTCGGATCTTCCGCCGCACGGTCGCGCTTTCGGGCCAGGTTCCGCAGATCTCGATCATCACCGGCCTGTCAGCAGGCGGCGGCGCCTATTCGCCCGCGCTGACCGACTGGGTCGTGATGACCGAGGAATCGAGCATGTTCTTGACGGGCCCCGGTGTCCTGCGCGACGCGCTCGGTGAGCGGGTCACCCCTCAGCAGCTCGGCGGCCCCCGCGTGCACGAGCGCAATGGTGTCTGCCACTTCGTGTCGCGCAGCGACGTCGACGCGACCTACCTGGCCCGGGATCTGCTCGGCTATCTGCCCGGGCATCGCACGCAGCCAGCGCCTGTGGCGGCGCCCCGGCCGGCCACCGGTCGCGACCCGGCCGCCTCGGTGCCCCGGGAATCGCGTCGTGTGTATGACGTGCGCGACGTGATCGGTGCGCTGGTCGACGGTGGCGAGCTGCTGGAGGTCTCCAGCGGCTGGGCGCGCAACCTGCTCACGGGGATGGCCAGGATCGACGGCCGGCCTGTCGGGGTGATCGCCAACCAGCCCCGGTATCTGGGTGGCGTGCTGGACGCCGACAGCTCGCAGAAGGGTGCACGGTTCGTCTCCCGCTGCGATTCGTTCGGGATCCCGCTGCTGGTGCTGGTCGACACGCCCGGGTACATGCCGGGCACCCGTCAGGAGTCGGCGGGCGTGATCAGGTTCGGCGCATCGCTCGTGCACGCGTTCGCGCAGGCGACCGTGCCGCGGGTCACGCTGATCCTGCGCAAGGCGTTCGGCGGCGCGTTTATCGCGATGAACTCCAAGGACCTGGGGGCCGACTACGTGTTCGCGTGGCCGCAGGCCGAGATCGGCGTGATGGGAGCCCACCCGGCGGTGGGGATCATCCATCGTCGCGAGCTCGCCGCCGCCGCCGACCCGGAAGCCGAGCGGGCGCGGCTGGCCCGGGAGTACGCCAGCGCCCAGCTCAGCCCGGAGGTGGCCGCGGCGGCCGGCTACGTGGATGAGCTGATCACCCCGGGCGAAACCCGTGAGCGCCTGAGTTGGGCGTTGCGCTCGCTGGCGGGTGGCGCATGAGCACCGGCGACGGAGCCGTCCTGTTGACTGGGGCGACCGGCTTTGTCGGGATGGAGCTGCTGGCTCGCTATCTGGAGCGCAGCGAGCGTCCGATCGTCGCGCTCGTGCGCGCCGACGACGACCATGCGGCCGCCGCGCGCGTGCAGGCCGTGCTGGCCAACCTGTTCGGCGCCCGAGCCCCGAAGTACGCGTCGCGGGTGGAGGCGGTCGCCGCCGAGCTGACCACCCCCGGGCTGGCCCTGGACCAAGGGCGCCGTGAACGCCTCGCGCAGCGCGTGACCAAGATCGTGCACAGCGCCGCGTCGGTCTCGTTCACGCAGCCGTTGGCCGAGGCGCGGGAGATCAACGTCGGAGGCACGCGGCGGATGTTGGAGTTCGCCCAGTTGGCTCGGTGCCTCGGAGGCCTGGAGCGCTACGGGCACGTCTCGACCGCCTACGTGGCCGGGACCCACGCGGGCCGCTTCGCCGAATCCGATCTCGACGTCGGCCAGGGCTTTCACAACGCCTACGAGCAGTCCAAGTTCGAGGCCGAACAGCTGGTCCGCTCACACGAGGGGCTCCCGTTCACGATCCTGCGCCCCAGCATCGTCGTCGGCGATCGCCACAGCGGCTGGACGGCCGCCTTCAACGTGCTCTACTGGCCACTGCGCGCGTTCGCCCGCGGCCTGTTCGAGGTCGTCCCCGCCGTCGAGAGCGCGCCCGTTGACGTGGTCTCGATCGACTACGTCGCCGACGCGATACACGAGCTGTGCGAAACCGACGGGGGCGTTGGGGAGACCTATCACCTGACCGCCGGCGTGCACGCGAGCACGATCGGCGAGATCGCCCAGCTGGCCAGCCGCTACTTCCGGCGCCCGTTGCCGCGCGTGCTCTCACCAGCTGAGTTCGGCGCGCTGGAGCCCGAGTCCAGCGAACGAAAAGCGATCGAGTCCAGCCGGGCGTATTTCCCCTACTTCTCGATCGGGACGGTGTTCGACCAGGCCGCCACCTGCGCGCGCCTGGATCCGGCCGGAATCTGCGTCTCGCCGCTGCGTGAGTACCTGGAGCGCCTGCTTGACTTCGCCACCCAGAGCCGGTGGGGGAAGCGGCCCATCGCCCGCTCTGACGCGCTGACGGCATGACCGGTCACAACCCCCCCGCCCGGGGGGTTGTGACCCGCGCTGCCTTGCCCGGCCGCCGGTCCGCGAGGATCCTGGTCGGATGCCCCAACTCGCCGATGTAGCCCGATTCCGCGCCGACGATCCGGATGCGCTCGTGACGGCCTCGCTGGCCTGCCCCATTTGCCTGCGCAGCGAGCAGGTGCAGTGGGAGGCCGCGCTGGACGGCTACGATCCGTCGGTGGAATGCCGATGCCCGACCTGCGAGGAGCACTGGCGCGTGTACCTGGCGCCTCAGCAGGCGCTGCGCCTCGGGCTGATGGACGCTCACGGCGACTGACGCCGTCACGACCATTGACGCCGGCGGCGCGATGAGCGCGGGCGGGTCCACCGACTCACCCGCCGGCTCGGGGATCGAGGCCCTGGAGCTGTTCGTCGAGGTGCTCTCGCAATCGGAGCAGAGCTCGTCTGGCGGCGATGGCTTCTATGACCGCCTGTGCGAGGCGGTGTGCCGGCTGGCGCGCATGCGTCGGGCGATCATCTTCCGCTACGACGCGGCCGGGCGCCGGGTGCGGGCGGCCGGCTCGCACGGGCTGGACCTGGATCAGTTCGCCGGCGCCCACGTGACGGTCGACTCGGCGCCGATCGCCGCCCGGGCGCTGCGTGAGGACAAGGTGGTTCAGGCCGAGGGCGACGTCAGCGGTCAAGTCCCCGACGAATACGCCGCGCTGGTGTCAGAGCCGGTGCGGCTGTTCTGCGCCCCGATGACGGCCGCCGACCGCGCGTTCGGGGTGATCCTCGCCGACCGGCTGATGTCCGCCCCGCCGCTGGACGACGCCGATCGCAACCTCCTGTGGACGCTGGGCAAGGCGGCGGCGCTGGCGTCCGTGGCCCGGATCTTCTCCACGCAGTCAGAGCGCGCTCAGCAGCTCGAGCAGCGGATCGATCTGGCCCGGGAGATCCACGAGGGCGTGATTCAGCGGTTGTTCGGCGTGTCGATGGCGCTCGACGGCTTGGGCGACCTGCCGGCCCCAGCGCGCGAGCGCTGCGCCTCAGAGACGCAGGCGGCGCTGCGTGATCTCCGCGTCGCGCTGCAGCGGCCCCTGGGGCGTGCGCCGCGGGCAACCCAGACCACATTCGTGGCCGAGGTGGAGCGCCTGGCGCGGGCGCACCCGGGCCTCGGCCTGAGGCTCGAGGCGGGCGGCTCGCATGAGGTGCCGTCGAGCCTGGAGGCGCTCGCGCAGTCGGTGCTGGCCGAGGCGGTGCGCAACGCCAGCAAGCACGCCAGCCCCAGCCACGTCGGCGTCAAGGTCGCGCAACTGGACGGTGCGTTCGTGGTCGAGGTGGCCAACGACGGCGTCACCGGTAGCCGCCGGCATGCGGGCATGGGCCTACGCCTGGCGGCGCTGGAGGCGTTGCACGGCGGAGGCGTGATCGAGTTCGGTGAGCGTGAGCCAGGAACCTGGCAGGTCAGGCTCGTGGTGCCGCTGGACGGCGACGGCGAGGATGTCGAGGATGTCTGACGGGGAGCGCAGCCCCGAACGCCTCAGCGTGCTGGTCGTCGATGACCATGACGTGGTGCACTGGGGCTTTCGCCTGATGCTGACCCAACAGCCGTGGGTGCAGAGGTGCCTGAGCGCCCACACCGGCCGTGAGGCGCTGGCGCTGGCTGCGCGCTACCGGCCGCACGTGGCGTTGGTCGACCTGTTCATCGGCGAGGAGTCAGGCGCCGAGGTCTGCGAGCAGCTGCGAGTGACCGAGCCCAACACGCGCGTGCTGCTGTTCTCAGGGGCGGGGGACATCTCGCCCCAGGCGGCGCGGGCGGCGGGCGCGTCGGGTTTCGCCTACAAGGACTGGCCCGCGCGGCGGATCGCCAGCGCCGTGCGCATGGTCGGCCTGGGCAAGACCGTGTTCGAGCGCCACGACCACCAGTCCGCGCTGGGCCTCTCAGAGCGCGAGCGCGCCGTGCTCGAGCTGATCGCCGACGGACTGACCAACCCGGAGATCGCCGAATCGCTGCACATCTCCAAGCACACCGTCAAGGAGCATTCGAGTTCGCTGTATAGAAAGCTCGGCGTGCGCAACCGCGCCGAGGCGGTGCAGCGCTCCCAGCGACTGGGACTGCTCGCGTGACGGCTCCCGGCTGCCGCTGAACGTTACGGTTACTGGGATGAACCGTCGGTTGTGCAGGAGGCCAACTTGGACTCCGGCCTGAGCGAGGTCGCGCGCTTTCTCGCCCAGCGGGCGCCGTTTGACACCCTCGCCGCGGCTGAACTGGGGGAGGTGGTAGCGCAGGCGGCGATCGAGTTCTATCCGACCGGCGCCGTGATCCTCTCCGAGGACGGCGGCCCGGTCACGTTCCTGCGCGTGATCCACAGCGGCGGCGTTGACGTCTCACACGACGGCCGCTTACTGGACCTGCTCGGACCCGGTGACACGTTCGGCCACGCGGCGATGCTCTCGGGGCTGCCGCCGGGCTTTGAGGCGCGTGCCGCCGAGGACACGCTCTGCTATCGGATCCCCGTGGCGGTGGCCAGGCCGCTGCTCGATCGCGCGCGCAGCCGCGAGCTGCAGGTCAGCGCCCAGCAGCCCGGCCACCAGGCGGTGGCCAAGCTGATCCGCCGCCCGACGGTGACCTGCAAACCGTCGGAGAGCATCGGGATCGTCGCCGAGCGGATGACCGCCGCGGGCGCGAGCTCGGCGATCGTGCACCTGCAAGACGGCGGTATCGGGATCATCACCGACCAGGACCTTCGCACGCGCGTGCTCGCGGCCGGGCGCTCGGGCGGCGCCCGGATCGACTCGGCGATGACCTATCCCGTATTCGTCGTGGCCCCGGACCGCCTCGGGGGCGAGGTGCTCTACGAGATGCTCGAGCGCGGGATCCGGCACGTGCCGGTGGTCTCGGAGCGCGGCCAGTTGGTCGGCGTGCTGGAGGACGCCGACCTGTTCGCTGCCCAGCCGCGCTCCTGGTTCTGGGCGAGGCGGACGATCGCTCGGGCCCGGAGCCTCGACGCGCTGAGCGAGGTCGCCGAGCGCCTGCCGGACCTGATGCTCGACCTTCACCGCGCCGACGTTCCTGGACGCGAACTGGCGCGGGTGCTGTCGGCGCTGGTCGACGCGCTCACCGCGCGCGCACTCGATCTCGCGCTGGCCCAGGCCGAGCTCCCCCCCGAGGGGATCGTGTGGTTGGCACTCGGCAGTCAGGCCCGGCGCGAGCTGACCCTCGCCTCGGACCGCCGCGGGACATTCGTGCTCGGCGCCCAGGTGCAACTCGAGCCGGGGCTGCTCGAGCGCCTGGGCGTGACGCTGGCGCGCTTCGGGCTGACCGATCCCGTGGTGGCCCGCGACGGGCAGGGCTGGATCGCCGCCGCAGCGCCCGGCGACGACGAGCTGGCCCTGTCGGTGCTGGCCGACCGCCGGGCGCTGTGGGGCACACCGAGCGAGCCGCTGCCGGCCGTCGAACGGGTCACCGATCCGGCGGTCCATTCGCGCCTGATTGACGCGCTCGCGACGCGAGCGTTCGCCCATGACCTGCCCTCGGGCTTTGACGCCGACACCGTGCTCGGCCTCGACGGCAGCCGCCGAGATCGCCTCAACGTGCGCTTGGCGGCGATCGTGCCGATTGCGTCCCTCGGGCGCTGGGCGGCTGCGGTGGCCGGCACCGGGGAGGGCTCCACGCCGGAGCGACTCCGGGCGGCGGCCGCCGAGGGCGTGCTGCGCGACAGTCAGGCGCAGACGCTGTCGGAGGCGTTTGAGCTGGTGCTGCAGCTGAGGATCGCCCACCAGCTAGAGCAGCTCACCGCCGGCGAGGCGGCCGACGATCTGCTCGATCCGGCCGCAATGAGTCCGCTCACCCGGGGTCACCTGCGGGATGTGTTCCGAGCCGTCAGCACTGTCACCCGCGAGCTGCGGCCGTGAGGCGGCTGCTCGCCCCGCGGGGCGCTGCCGCGCGCTTGGAGCGGGCGGGCCAGCCGAGCCCGGACACGCCCTGGCGCCAGGCGGGCTGGTGCGTGGTCGATCTGGAGCTGACCGGCCTCGACCGCCGCGATCAGATCATCGCGATCGGCGCCGTCCCGATCGACGACGGCCGGCTGACCTTGGGACGGGCGATGTACACGCTCGCGCGGCCTTCGCGGCCCCCGCAGCACGCGGCGGTGCTGGTCCACAAGCTGCGCTTCACCGACCTCGCCGATGCGCCTCCGCTGGACGAGGCGATCGACCTGCTGCTCGACTCGCTGGCCGGCCGGGTGCCCGTCTTTCACACCTCGATGGTCGAGCGCACGTTCCTCGGCCGCGAGCTGAAACGCCGGCGAGCTCGCCTGCCCGCCGATGCTGACACCGAACTGCTGGGACGCCTGTGGCTGCGCGAGCGCGACGGTGTCGCCCCGGCCAGGCTCTCGCTCGCCAGGCTCGCGAGCGTGCTCGGACAACCGGCCGAGACGCCCCACCACGCGCTCGGCGACGCGCTCACGACCGCCAAGGCGTTCATCGCGCTCGCGAGCCATCTGGACGCCGGCCAACCGCAGACGGTCGGATCCCTGCAGCGCGCCGAGGAGACACTGCGCAGTGTGCGGCGCCCCTAGGGGGCCAGAAACTCGCTCACCGCGGTATCCGGGATCTCAACCGCAAACTCAACCGCGCCCCGGCGCACGCGCGCGCGGCCGTAACCAACCCAATCGATAAATCTCAAAACAGCTGCAGGTAGCGGTCGAGCTCCCACTGAGTGATCTGCTCGTGGACGGCTTGCACCTCGCGGCGCTTGACCTCGACGAAGTAGTCGATGTAGTCGCCGTCGCGCGTCCGGCCGAACGCTGCCCGCATGGCGTCGTTTCGCTCCAGCTCGCGCGTCGCGTCGAGCAGATTCTCCGGTAGTAGCTCGATGCCCTGTGCCGCGCGCTCGGCGGCACTCATCGTGTACAGGTTGGCGGAGTTGGGATCGCCTGGATCAAGGCCGCGCTCGATTCCGTCCAGCCCTGCCGCCAGCATCGCCGTCGCGGCCAGGTACGGGTTGCATGAGCCGTCGACTGTCCGGTCCTCGATTCGCCCGGGGGCCGGGATTCTGAGCATCTGCGTGCGGTTGTTGTAGCCGTAGCTGATGTAGGCCGGCGCCCAGGTGGCGCCGCTGGTCGGCGCGCCGACGGTCAGTCGCTTATATGAGTTGACGGTCGGCGCGGTCACGGCGATGTAGGCCTTGGCGTTGGCCTTCAGACCCCCGATGAACTGGTAGGCGAGGTCCGACAGACCCAGTCCGCGGGGATCCTCGGTGCGATCGCGCTCGAACACGTTCTCCCCGTCACGCCACAGGCTGACGTGGAAGTGACAGCCGTTGCCGGTCAGATGCGCGAACGGCTTGGGCATGAAGGTGGCGATCAGCCCGCGCTGCTGGGCCAGCGACTCCACCATGTAGCGAAAGAACACAGCCCGGTCGCACGTCGTCAGGGCGTCGGCGAACTGGAAGTTCTGCTCGAACTGGCCGTTGGCGTCCTCGTGGTCGGTGGCGTAGTTGTCCCAGCCCAGGCCGGTGACGGCGTGCGAGACCTGGGAGACGAAATCCAGATTGCGGGTCAGCGCCCGCATGTCGTAGCAGGGCTGATCCAGCGTGTCGAGCGGATCGGCGAGCTCGATCCCGCCGTCGGCCGAGCGCCGCAGCAGGAAGTACTCGAGCTCGGCGCCGATCTTCAGCTCGTAGCCCATCGCGGCGGCACGGTCCAGGGCACGGCGCAGGATCGTGCGCGGGCAGAAGGGCCAGGCCTGACCCTCGACGGTCACATCGCAGGCGAACCGGGCCACGTTGGGCTGCCAGGGCAGCACCGTGAGCGTCCGCGGATCCGGGATTGCCGCAATGTCAGGGTCGTCGGGCCCCTGGCCGATGTCACCGGCGGCGAAGCCGGCAAAGCCGGCCCCGTCCTCGAGCAGGCCGTCGAGGTGATGGGCGGGGACCAGCTTGGCGCTCGGCTTGCCGTGCATGTCGACAAACTGCGCGAACAGGAACTCGATGCCGCCGTCCTTGACGATTCGCCGGGCATCGTCGGCGTTCTGCGCTGGCTCTGTCATGACTGCAGGTATATCCGCCCGGGTCGGTCCTGCACAATGGTCCGGAGCACCCGTTAGCTGCGGCTAGCATGTGCGTCCCGCACATAGGAGCGTTTTTACTCAGTGCCGATCAGCGCCGATCTGCCGGCTGGACTCGCCGGCGAAACTCGCGGGCTCCGTGAGGAGAACCGCACGCTCTACGGCGTGATCAAGCTCGTGTCCTCTTCGCTTGAGCTGGCGCCGATGCTCCAGGGCGTGGTGGATCTGGCGACCGAGGCGACCGGTTGCCACGCGTGCTTCATCTACCTGCTGGCGGACGGCCGGCTGACGATCCGCGCGGCCTCGCCGGTGTTCGGAGAGGCGGTCGGTAACGTGCAGTTCTCCGTTCAGGAGGGGCTGACCGGCTGGGTGGCGCGCCACCGGACCCCCGAGTTCATCCGCGACCACGCGATGGATGACCCGCGGATGAAATTCGTGCCGCTGCTGCAGGAAGAACGCTTTCAGTCGATGGCGGCCGTGCCGATCCTGTCGCGCGCGGGGGAGACGATCGGAGTGATCGTGCTGCACACCAAGGCGCCGCACGAGTTCGGCGAGGACACGCTGAAGCTGCTCGTGCACATCGCCTCGCTGGTCAGCGGCGCGATCGAGAACGCGCAGCTTTATGACCAGGAGCGCCGGCGCGTCGATGGTCTGACCCGCCTGTCAGCGCTCGCGCAGGAGGTCGCGGCCGCCACCAGCACCGCTGAGCTCGCGCCCGTGGTCGCGCGCGGGACTCGCCGTCTGCTGCACGCCCAGGTGTGCCAGCTGTACCGCCTCGAGGCCGACGGCAAGGGGCTGGTGCTGCTGGCCTCGATGCCCGAGACGGTGTCGGCACCATCGGCGCTGTCGGACGCCGGTGTGATGCTGGCGGCGCTCGATGGACGCGGCTCCCGGCCGGCGGCAGCGACGCTGTGGCCCGGGATGGACACCGCCGACCTGCTTGTCACGCCGCTGTCGGCCGGCGGCGAGCGAGTCGGGCTGCTGTGCGTGGGCTCGAATCCGGCTCAGGAGTTCAAGGACGAGGACGCCGAGATCGCCCGGGCCGTGGCCCACCTCGCGGCGGTCGCGATCAAGCGCGCCGAGCTGATCGAAGGACTGACCAACGCCAACATCGTCAAGGACCTGTTCGAGGCGCTGGCGGCCGGCGCGACCGAATTCGCGGCGGCCAAGGCATCGGAGGTCCGCTGCGATCTGACCACCCCCTATCTGATGGTGTGCGCCGAGCCCGCGGGTGGCCGTGAGCAGGCATCGGGCCAATGGCGGGCCGCCGCGGAGGTGCTCGGCCGCGGCCTCTCGGAGCTCTGCGCGCACTCGGCGATCGAGGCCGGGCCAGGGCCGGTGCGCGCCGTGCTCGCACTCGGTACGACGCGCTCCCAGCAGGTCGAGACGGTCGTGAACGCCTGCCGCGAGCTGGGCCGGCGCAGCGGCGCGGCGATCGGGATCAGCGAACTGCGCCGGGCGCCCGCCGATTCCGCGCGCGCCTACCGGGAGGCGCTCGACGCGACCACGGTCGGCCGAGCGCTGCTGGCAGATGGCGGCGCGATCGCCTATTCGCAGGTCGGCGCCTACCGCTACCTGGTCCACATCGGCGCCGACGACGCGCCGCGTGACCGGATGCGCGCTGCCGTCGATTTGCTGATCGCCTACGACGCCAAGCGCCGGACCGCCCTGCTCGACACCCTGGAGCGCTACCTGTCGGAGCGGCGCAGCGTGATCGAGAGCGCCCGAGCGCTGTTCATTCATCCCAACACGCTGCGACAGCGTCTGGGGCGCATCGAGGAGCTGACCGGTCTCAAGCTCGACGAGGACGATCTTCTGTCGCTGGAGCTCGCGATCAAGTTGGCCCGCCTGCACCGGCGCCCGGCCGCGTCATGAACCCCGGTTGACGCCGGCGCGAAACTTCGTGGCGCCGGGCACGTTGTGGTGGTCATGTCCGTCCACACGTCAATCGTCGCTGTACTCCGATCGGACAGCTGTGGTCAAGGGCGCGGTTCCGGCAGCGGGGCACTGGGTGGCGCGAGGGTCGACGGTGCGATTGTCGATCTCTCGCTGCCGCCCATAGCGCCGCCGCTGCGCCGTCAGGTGGCCGGAACTGATCGGCGGCGGTTTGAGGCTGCGTGTCTTTTCCGAATCAGTGGTGATGCGAGCGCGGACTTGACTTCAAAGCAGTTGCGACAGCTGCTGCGACGGCCTTGTGCACGCTGCCGTGGCGAGATTCGCTAGTTCGGCGACCGTGAGGCCGTCCCGGTGGTGATACAGCGGACTCTCGAAGTCATTGAGCAGGCAGGATGCCGGGCGATTCCGCGCACCGAAGGTTCGGGCGAGGCGAGCGCTTGCTGCAGCGCCGCGAGCGCTGCACGCGCGTGTTTGACCTCAGATGCCTGCACGGGCAGGCGCGTGCTACGCCATTGGGGCGGATGCTCGGCCTTCTCTAGAGCGCCGTCAATCGCAGCCACGAGGTGGCGCTTGACATGCTCGCTTTGAAGCTGCCGCGCCCGAGCCTGAAGCTCGGCCGACGTGTGGATGTCGACTCCGCCGGTTAGCTCCCGGTCAAGCTCGAACTGGTTCAACCACGCCTTCGCGGCCAGCGTCCGCCCCGCAATCGACTGCTCGGTAGATGACCGCGGGGAATGATGATGCGGCAGGTGTAGCTGAAGGTGCATCTCGCCTAATCGATGAATTGTGCCAATTGGCACGCAATCGCGCAAGCGTTTCCGCGGACGACTGGCGGTGCAGCGGACGACGCCGGTTAGTCGCCAGCTTCGTCTGACACCAGGAACACCGGTAGCTTGGCTCGTCTGCGCACGCGCTGGGGCTCCTGGGACCAGAGCATGTCGCGGATCAGGCGGTTGCGGTCCGGGTCGGCGGCCATCACGATCGCATCGCAGCCCTCCTTGGCCGCCTCGTCGCAGATCCGCTTGGTGGTCTTACGGGTGCCGAGCACCTGGCCATCGGCTTCGATGCCCTTGCGCCGCAGCCGCTTGACCGCGCTGGCGATGATCGCGCGCTGATCCTTCCATTCGGCCTTGGTGGGCAGCAGGCCCGGGTTGGGCATCCCGAACGCGACCCCGTGCACTCGCGCGATCGAGAACACGTGCACGCTGGCGCCGCCCGGCCGTGCCAGCTCGACCACGCGTGCGATCGCGGCGTCGGGGATCGGCCGTCCCTCGGATGCGAGCAGAATCCGCTGGAACGATTCCGTCTGCGATGCCTTAGGTTGCCGCCTTGAGGCCACCGCACTCACGGACTCGCCACCTCGGCGGCCGACGTGGCGGCGGTCGCCGGCGCGGTCGGCTCATTGCGCTTATCCCCGTGCTTGCGCCAGTAGTAGAGCGGCAGGTACATCAGCAGCACACCGATCCCGATGAAGTAGTACGGGAGTGTCTTGCGCCCGGCCGCGTTGCACGAGCAACTCGCATAGACGGGGCCGCCGTAGAAGTAGATGATCGCAAACAGGGCGGCCATCGCCAGAGCGACGTACTTCATCCATTCCGGCAGCTTGAATGGTCGCCGGAGGTTCGGCCGGTGCTTGCGCAGCAGGTAGTAGCCGATCAACACCGGGATGAACGAGGCCAGGTAGCCGACGTTGGAGAACGTGTAGATCTCGACCGCCCCGCCCGCGAACACAACCAGGATCGAGCAGGCCACGTTGAAGATCATCGAGTAGTCCGGAACGCCGTGCCGGTTGACGTGCTGGAAGAAGCGGGGGAACTGCCCGTCGGTCGACATCTGATGCAGCGAGCGCGCGGTCCCGGTGATCGCATTGAGCGCCGACAGGACCAGCGCCAGGATCAGCATGATCGCGATCAGCCAGTTGAGTAGGTTGCTCCCGGCCCCGGCGCCGAACACCTTGGAGGCGAAGTGGACGAAGATCGTCTTGGGGTCGACGAGCGCCGTGTTGCCGAGCGCCTTGTTGCCGAGCACGATCACGAACGCGACGGGGATCATCACGTAGATGAACAGGCCGTAGCCGCCCTCGAGGTTCATCGCGATCTTTGCGTCGCGGTCCGGGTTGCGCGTCTCGCCGATGTAGCACGCGGCCGCCTCCATCGCGATCACGTTCCAGGTCAACAGGAACGAGAACGCAATCGCCAACGTGAGCCAGCCGTGATGGAACTGGCTGGCGAAGAAGCCGGTCCCGTCGGTGTGGCGGAAGTGGAACAGCTGGCCGAAGCTGACGACCGAGGGGTGGAAGATCCAAGCGATGGCCAGGAACGTCAGCGGGATCATCGACAGGAACGCGAGCGTGGTCGCGAACACGGTGCCGAAGCGCAGTCCCAGCAGGGCGGGGATGAACAGCAGCAGGATCCCGACGATCGAGATCGCGAGCGTCCACCAGGCGATCGGCGTGTTGATCGGGGTGAATCCGGCCGTCGAGAGGTTGAAGCGGTCGACGATGTAGAACGAGGCGAGGATCATGTTCAGCGGCGCAACGGGGAACCAGCCAAGCCAGTAAGCCCACGCCGTGAAACCGTTGATGTGCTCCGCCAGGCGGGGCCAGCGGTCCTTGTAGGCCGGGTAAGCGTAGGACGGCGAGCCGCCGGCGCGGTCGGGCATCATCGCCGAGAGCTCGGCCAGGAACAGGCAAAGGACGTAGCCGCAGAAGGTGATCACGAAGATGATCGGAATCGACGCCGCACCGAGCGAGGTCACCATCACCGGCGCAATCCCCGTTACGAGGATCGTCCCCGCGAGCCCGATCACGAACGCACCCCACCAGTTCGTGGTCTTGGGAAGTCCGGCAGCTTCGTATACGAGCTCGTCGTGCTCCGGTGGAACGCCGGCCATTAGCCCTCCTGGTCCGCTTGTATTTGCCGCTGGTTAGGCTGACACGTCATCGGTAGGTCACCAAGGCGCGATGCGAACACAATTGGCGGCCGCGACATGGAGCACTTGGACACATTCCTCGCTCATTACCCTCCGTTCGACGGGATCGGCCCTGAACTGCTGAACGCGCTGGTCGCCGAGGTCGAAGTTCGCAGCCAGGCGTCGGGCGAGCTGGTGCTCGTCGAGGACGGGCTGCCGGCCACCGGATTGTGGGTGCTGCTCACCGGATCGATGGACCTCGTACACGAGGGGGCGGTGATCCAGGTGCTCGAACCGGGGGAATGCTTCGGGCATCCGTCCTTGCTTTCGGGGATGGCGCCGGCGTTCACCGTGCGCGCCCGTGAGCCGTGCACCTGCGCGCTGTTCGGCGCCGAGACCGGGCGCCGGGCGCTGGGGACGCAGGCGGGGGCAGCCTATGTGGCTGCGACGATGCGAAAGCGCCTCACGCGCATCGGCCACACCGCCCATGGACTGCTTGACGTCGGCACCACGCCGGTGTCGGCGATCATGCGTCCGGCGACGTTCTGCGAGGGCGACGAGTCGGTGCGGAGGGCCGCGGGTCGGCTGGGGGAAGAGGGGATCTCGGCGCTGCTGGTGCGTCTGGCGGACGGCGAGATCGGGATCGTGACCGACGCCGACGTGCGTCTGAAGGTCGTCTCTGAGCGCGTGTCGCTCGACGCGTCGGTCGCAACGATCGCGCGGGCCCCGGTGCCGACGGTGCCGGTTGGCCAGCTGGCGATCGAGGCCACCGTTGACATGCTGGCGGCGAGCACCGAGCAGGTCGCGGTGCTCGACGGCGACCGGATCTGCGGGCTGTTGTCCGCCGCCGATCTGCTGGGGCTCGACGCGCGCAGCCCGATCGCCCTGCGCCACACGATCCTGGGAGCCGCCGACGAGGAGCTACTGGTCCGGGCGGCATCGCATCTGCCGCGGCTGTTCGTGGCGCTGGCCCGGGCCGGCGTGCCCTCACGCGACCTTGGGCGCGTGCTGAGCCTGCAACACGACGCGGTGGTGGCGCGGCTGGTCGACTTCTCGATCTGGAAACACGGTCAGGCGCCGCTGCCGTGGGCGTGGCTGGACCTCGGCAGCGCCGCCCGACGGGAGTTCACGCTCGCCTCCGACCAGGACAACGCGCTGGCCTACGCCACCCCGCTGCCGAACGAGGCGGCTGACGTGGACGCGTACTTCCAGCGGTTGGGGTCCGACATCAACCAGGGCCTGGCACGGTGCGGGATCGGCGCCGACAACAACGGCGTGATGGCCGGCGACCGCCGCTGGCGGATGTCCAAGACCGACTGGATCAAGACCTTCGACGAGTGCCTGCGCGAGCCCGACGAGTCGCATCTGATCCGCGCCACCGTCGCATTTGACTTCCGGCCGACCGCGGGCGGCCTGCAGCTGGGGGCCGAGCTCGCCGGCCGGATCCGCGCCGCTCGTGAGTACCCGCAGTTCATGCGCCTGTTGGCCCGGAGTGCATCCGGCTTCCAGGTCGCGCTGGGGTTCCGCGGGCAGCTGGCCACCGAGCGCCAGGGCGACGCGGCCGGGCGGCTGGACATCAAGCGGGGCGCCATCATCCCGCTGGTCAACCTGGTCCGCTATCACGCGTTGGCTAACGGGGTCTCGATCTCACCGACGCTCGACCGGCTCGAAGCGGTCGCCAGCGCTGGGGGGCTCGAGCCTGCTCTCAAGGAGGCGCTGGCCGAGGCCTTTGAGGTGATCACGCGGCTGCGCTTCGAGCATCACGCCGAGCTGATCGCGGCCGGGACGCCCGCCGACAACCTGATCGACCCGGGGGCGTTGCCGCCGATCGCCCGGACCGAGCTGCGCGAGGCGCTGCTGGTCGTCCGGCGCGCGCAGAAGCGGCTCTTGGTGTGAACGCCATGCGCCGGGTGGCGCCGGCCACGCTGTAGCGCCAGACACCACAATCGGAGACGAAAGTGTGCCCGCGGGAACCATTGGAGCGGCCGCGGGCAGGCTCTAGGCTGGTTTGCATGTGTGGAATAGCAGGCCTGTACACGAAGTCAGACGGGCTGCATGACCAACTTGGTGAGCATTTGTCAAAGATGCTCGAGCAGCTTTCGTTTCGCGGCCCGGACAGCGCCGGGGTGGCGTTCTACCGGGATCCTGCTCCCGAGGGCTCATGCAAGGTGACGCTGCACTCGGCGGCGCAGGACCCGGGCTGGAATGACGTCGGAGCTCAGCTGCGCCGTGAGTTCGGGGCCGCTTCGCCGCCGCAGGTCCGCGCCACCCACGCTACGTTCGTGATCGAAGCGCAAGCCGAGCAGGTGCAGTCCTGGCTGCTGGACCACCGGCCCGAGCTGACCCTGATGAGTGCCGGGCGCTCGATCGAGATCTACAAGGCCGCCGGGCCCCCGCAGGAGTTCATCAAGCGATTCGAGCTGGCCAGCATCGGCGGCAGTCACGCGCTCGGCCACACCCGGATGGCCACCGAAAGCCGCGTCACCACCGAGCACTCGCATCCGTTCTCCACCGGACTTGACCTGTGCCTGGTGCACAACGGTTCGCTTTCGAATCACA
This sequence comes from uncultured Actinomycetes bacterium, assembly GCA_937888775.1. The sequence goes on from CALAQT010000423.1 coordinate 59,465, forward strand.
ACAGCCTGCGGCGCGCGCTGGCCAGGGAGGGCATCCGCTTTCAGACCGACAACGACACCGAAGTTGCGGCCGGCTATTTGACCTGGCGCATGCGCGAGGGTGCGACGCTGGAGCAGGCGCTGGAGGGCTGCATGGACGACCTCGACGGGTTCTACACGTTCGCGGTTGGCACTGGCGAGGGCTTTGCCGTGCTGCGTGACCCGATCGCCTGCAAGCCGGCGGTGATGGCCGAGACCGACGAGTGGGTGGCGATGGCGTCTGAGTACCGGGCGATCGCGGTTCTGCCGGGCGCCGAGGATGCGGTCACCTGGGAGCCTGAGCCTGGCCGGGTATACAGCTGGGGCAGGGCTCTGGTGGCGTGATGGCCACTCCGGATTTAGTCAGCGGCTCAGCGCTGTCATTTGATCTCAGCATCGACAGCGTGCGCCAGCTAAACCGGCGCCTGCACGAAGGCGAGCCGGCGGGTCTGGTCCGGGTTCTGAACCCGGCCGGGCGCCACGCCATCGCCGTCGGGCTCGATGCCCCCTACGAGGTCGAGATCGAGGGGCACGTCGGCTACTACTGCGCCGGCATGAACAAGCACGCCACGGTTCGCATCCACGGCAACTGCGGCGTCGGCGTGGCCGAGAACATGATGTCGGGCAGCGTCGTGGTGCAAGGCAGCGCCAGCCAGTCGGCCGGCGCGACCGCGCGCGGGGGCCTGCTGGTGATCCATGGCGACGCGTCGGCGCGGTGCGGGATCTCGCTCAAGGGTGCGGACATCGTGGTGGCCGGATCGGTCGGTCACATGAGCGCGTTCATGGCCCAGCGCGGCAGCCTGGTGGTGTGCGGAGATGCGGGCGAGTCACTGGGCGACTCCCTGTATGAGGCGCGGCTTTACGTGCGCGGAGCGGTGGCCGGCCTCGGTGCCGACTGCATAGAGAAGGAACTGCGTGAAGAGCATCTGGCCCAGTTGTGCGAGCTGCTGGCGCGCGCGGAGATCGTTGCCGACCCCTTGGAGTTTCGCCGCTACGGATCTGCGCGCCAGCTCTACAACTTCCATGTCGACAACCTGGGGAGCTACTGACATGAGCGCTTCGGCCAGCAGCGCCTGGCGCCCGGTGCTGCGCGAGTCCGCGACCTTTGATCGCACCGTCATCGCCGAGATCCAGCGGGCCGCGCGTGAGGGGATGTACGACATCCGCGGCTTCGGTGCCAAGCGGCGCGTGCCGCATTTCGACGACCTGCTGTTCCTGGGCGCCAGCGTGTCGCGCTATCCGCTGGAGGGCTATCGCGAGCGCTGCTCCACCGAGGTCGTGATCGGCACCCGGTTCGCGCGCGAGCCGATCAAGCTCGACATCCCGATCACGGTGGCGGGGATGAGCTTCGGGGCGCTATCGGGTCCGGCCAAGGAGGCGCTGGGCCGGGGTGCAACCGAGGTCGGCACGAGCACGACGACCGGCGACGGCGGGATGACTCCGGAGGAGCGCGAGCACTCTCGTACGCTGGTCTACCAGCTACTGCCCTCCCGTTACGGGATGAATCCCGACGACCTGCGCCGCGCGGACGCGATCGAGGTGGTCGTCGGTCAGGGCGCCAAGCCCGGCGGCGGTGGGATGCTGCTGGGCCACAAGATCTCTGATCGGGTCGCCGAGATGCGAGACCTACCCAAGGGCATCGATCAGCGCAGCGCCTGCCGGCACCCCGACTGGACCGGGCCCGACGATCTGGAGATCAAGATCGAGGAGCTGCGTGAGATCACCGACTGGCGGATCCCGATCTACATCAAGGTCGGCGCCAGCCGCCCCTACTACGACGTCGCGCTGGCGGTCAAGGCCGGCGCTGACGCGATCGTGCTCGACGGCATGCAGGGCGGCACCGCGGCCACCCAGGAGGTGTTCATCGAGCACGTCGGGATCCCGATCCTCGCCGCGATTCCCCAGGCGGTGCAGTCGCTGGTCGATCTCGGCCTGCACCGCGAGGTGCAACTGATCGTCTCCGGCGGTATACGCACGGGAGCCGACGTCGCCAAGGCGCTGGCGCTCGGCGCCGACGCGGTCTCGATCGGCGTCGCCGCGCTAATCGCGCTGGGCGACAACGCTCCCGAGCACGAATCTGACTACGAAGACATCGGCTCGTCGGCGGGCTATTACGACGACTGGCAGGCTGGCCTGGACCCGGCCGGCATCTCGACCCAGGATCCCGAGCTGGCGGCGCGCCTTGACCCGGTGGAGGGCGGCCGGCGGCTGGCCAACTATCTGCGCACCCTGACGCTGGAGACCCAGACGCTGGCGCGCGCCTGCGGTAAGTCCCACGTGCACAACCTCGAGCCCGAGGATCTGGTGGCGCTGACGATCGAGGCCGCCGCGATGGCCAAGGTACCGCTGGCCGGGACCACCTGGATCCCGGGGCTGGAGGGCTCCAAGTAGCCCGCTGCGCGAGCGCCCTCTATGCGCTTGATCTTCGACTGCGGGCCAGGCGACCGGCGGCCACCGACCCGGCCAGCAGCATCACCACCCCGTAGACGCCGGGCACCGCTCCGGCCGCGGTGCCGAACGCCTGCGTCGCCAGCGCCGCTGCGACCGCGAAATCGCGCATCGCGATCGCCAGGGCGCCCGGGACCGCCGCGGATGCGCTGGCCCGACGGCGCCACACCTCGGCGAGGGCTGCCGAGACGAACAGGAACAGCACGCTGGCCAGCAGCGCCGAGCCGAGATGGTGGGCTCCGTGCGTGCCGCTGAGTGCCGCGTAGACCAGCACCGCGACGGTGATCGCGGCGACGCCCTCGCGCTCGGGGTCAAGCCTGGTCAGCCGTGTCACGAGGCCGATCTGGCTGCGGATCGCCACCCCGGCGGCGAGCGGCACGATCACCACCAGAGCAAAGCGGCCGAGCAGCCGTCCCGGGCCGGCGTGGCCCGCGCCCGAGGCGAGCAGGCCCACGCCGACCGGGCCCAGCAGCGCCGCGAACACCAGCGACCCGGTCACTGCGCCCAGCGCGATTGTGGCGTCGGCTCCGGCTAGCGCGACCAGACCCACCGAGGCCACCTCCGAGCTCGACAGCCCGGTCGCCAGCAGGCCGTCGCGAATCGGAGCCGAGAACGGGCGGCCCAGCGCCCAGGCCACGAGGCAGAGCACCAGCAGCGGCGCCAGCGACAGGATCGCCACCTCTCTGACGTGGTCGCGCAGACCGCGCAGATCGGTGAACGAGATCCCGAGGGCGGTCGCCAACACCAGCAGCGCCAGCAGCAGGTCCGAGCGCGCGGCCAGCGTCGCCGACGGGAGCACCAGCGCCAGCGCGGCGGCGAGCAGGGCGAGCGGTGTCAGCGCCCGTGGGGCGACCGCCAGCCAGCGCATCGATCGGCGCCTCAGGTGTGCGCGCCGACCCCGGCGCGCTCGCCACGCAACCCGGATGCGGATCCCGGTTGGGCCGCGGGCAGCGGATTTGGGGTGGGTAGGGTGTTGAACATGAACTACCGAACACTAGGCCACACAGGAACGAAGGTAAGCCCGCTATGTCTGGGCGCGATGATGTTCGGGGACTGGGGGAACCAGGACCACGACGAGAGCATCCGCATCATCCACCGCGCACTGGACGCGGGAGTCAACTTCATCGACACCGCGGATGTCTACTCACGCGGTGAGTCCGAGGAGATCGTCGGCAAGGCGCTGTCCGGCGGTAAGCGCGACAACGTCGTGCTGGCGACCAAAGTGCACGGGACGATGGGCGACGATCCCAACGAGTTCGGCAACTCACGCCGCTGGATCATCAAGGAGGTCGAGAACAGCCTCCGACGGCTGGGCACCGACTGGATCGACCTCTACCAGATCCACCGTCCTGAGGCCGACACCGACATCGACGAGACGCTCGGCGCGCTGACCGATCTTGTGCGGGCCGGCAAGGTCCGCTACATCGGCTCGTCGACCTTCCCCGCCAGCCAGATCGTCGAGGCGCAGTGGGTCGCCGAAGAGCGCGGCCGGGAGCGCTTCGTGTGCGAGCAGCCTCCGTACTCGATCCTCGTGCGCGAGATCGAGAACGACGTACTGCCGACCTGTCAGCGATACGGGATGGGCGTGATCCCCTGGAGTCCGCTCGCCGGTGGTTGGCTCTCAGGCCGCTATCGCAAGGACGCCGAGCTGCCGCAGTCACTCCGCGCCGAGCGCATCCCCAGCCGCTATGACATGTCGCTGCCCGGCAATCAGCGCAAGCTCGAGGCCGCCGACGCGCTGGCCAGGCTGGCCGGCGAGGCCGGCATCACGCTGATCGAGATGGCACTCGCGTTCGTGATCCGTCATCCCGCAGTCACAGCCGCGATCATCGGCCCGCGGACGATGGAGCATCTGGAGTCACAGCTGACCGCGGCCGACGTCGGGCTGTCCGACGACGTGCTGGACAAGATCGACGAGATCGTCGCGCCCGGCGTGAACCTAAGCGAGGGCGACGCCGGCTGGCAGAACCCAGCCCTGAAGCCGGCGGCGCGTCGCAGGTAGCGCGAACGCCTCGCGTCGCGGGCCTAGACCCTGAGGGCTGCGTCCGGTGCTGTCGCCGGGCGCTGCTAGCAGGGCTCAGGGAGCCCGCGGAACCACGACCAGCGGGCCGTCGGAGGCGGGCAGGCCGCTGGTTTCGAAGCTGGGGCCGGAGGCCCGGTGCACGTTGGGCATCCGCCCCAGGAACCCGTCGGCCGTGTCCAGGAAACCGAGCCGCGGCGTGCGGTAGTGCATCGGCACCACCCATCGCGGGTTGAGTCGCTCGACGATCTCGGCCGCGTGGTCTGCGTCGATCGTCGGGCCTCCGCCGACCGGCAGGAAGAGCAGCTCCGGCGTGCCGATCGCGGCCGCCTGCTCTTCGCGCAGCGAGCTCTGACCGAAGTCCCCAAAGTGGCACACCCGCATGCCTTCCAGGTCGAACACGAAGATCGTGTTGGGTCCGCGCTCGGTCCCCGCGGCCTCGTCGTGCTCGGAGGCGACGGCGAGCACCTCGCCGATCGGCGAACCTAGCCGGCCGGCGGTTGAGCGCAGGGTCGCCGGATTGCCACCGATCGCCTCGACGCCGTTGTGGTCGGCGTGTTCGTGGGTGACCAGCAGCACCTCGGCGCTCACGTTCTCGATCGGCGGGTACTCGAACTTCAAGCCGCGAGCGGCGAGCCCGGAGACGTCACCGAACGGGTCGATGAAGACGGTGGTCTGCTCTCCATCAAGGCAGAACGCTGACTGTCCGTACCACTGCACGCGCATGCCGTCCCTCCGATCAGTTGTCGAACTGTGGGTTGCGGAAAACCTACCGCGGATTCGACGTTGAGTCGTGGGAGCACCGCCGGGCCGCTCGTAGCAAACACTTATCTGCGTCCTACAGCGCTCAGACGAGCATGGCCCATCTTGTGCTCAAGGCCACCAAAGGAGGTGATCAAATGCCTTCAAAGATCAGACCCTTGCTCACGGCGCTCGCGGTAACCGCGGCAGTCGGCGGCGGGGGCGCGGCAATCGCCAGCGCTGCCACCTCGAGCACGACCACAGCGCCGTCGAGCGCTGCAACCACGACCAGTACGACGTCCTCACATACCGCGCCCGCTCCGGGCCGCAATGGCTCACACCATTGTCCGGGTATGTGATCGCGCCGAGCGCCTGATCGTAGCCACAGCTCGACCGGCTCCCCAGGGGCCGGTCGAGCCATTTCGTCGTGGGCCCTTAGTACTCAGTCAAACTCGATCACGCTACGAATGCCGTCCTGGCGCTCCATCAGCTCAAAGCCGCGGTTGACCTCGTCGAGCGCGATCCGGTGCGAGATGAACGGATCGACATCGAGCTTTCCGTCCAGGTAGAGCTGGACCAGCTCGGGCACCTGGTCACGCCCCTTGACGCCGCCGAACGACGAGCCGCACACGCGCCGGCCGGTGATCAGAAAGCGCGGGACGATGTCGAGCGTCTCGCCCTTACCGGCGACCCCGGCGATCGTGCATAGCCCCCAGCCCATCCGGGCCGCCTCCACCGCCTGGCGCATCACCGCCACCAGGCCGGTGGCCTCGAACGTGTAGTCGGCTCCAAAGCCACCGGTTTCCTCCAGCACTCGCGCCACCGTCTCGGGGCCGCCGACCCACGTGTCGGTGGCGCCCTGGCCGCGAGCCAACTCGAGGCGCTGCTGCGACATATCGATGCAGATGATCCGCTGCGCCCCCTGCAGGCGGCAGCCGGCGACGGCGCCGAGCCCGACCATGCCCGCGCCGAACACGACGCAGGTCGACCCGGCCTGCACCTTGGCGGTGTTGATCGCAGCGCCGAGGCCGGTGGAGAGTCCGCACGCGAACAGGGCGGCACGATCGGGTTCGGCCTCGGGTGAGACCTTGGCCAGCGCGATCTCAGGCATCACCGTGTACTGCGCGAAGGTGCTGGTGCCCATGAAGTGGCGGATCGGCTTGCCGTCACGCGACAGCCGCGCGGTCCCGTCGGGTAGGTAGCCGAGGTTCTGCTGCTCACGAATGGCCAGGCACAGGTTGGTGTGCGGGCTCTGGCAGTGGACGCATTGGCGGCACTGGGGCGAGAACAGGGTGACCACATGGTCGCCGACGGCGACGCTGGTCACATCCTCGCCGAGACGTTCGACGATCCCGGCCCCCTCATGTCCGAGGACCGTGGGGGCGTAGCCGGATGGATCCGCGCCGGACGCGGTGTACATGTCCGTGTGGCAGACGCCGCACGCTTGCAGGCGAACCAGCGCCTCGCCCGCCCGCGGCTCGGCGAGGTCTACCTCGGTCACGTTCAGTGGCTGGCCGAACTCCTCCAGCACTGCAGCGCGAATCTTCAACTTCGAGCTCCTCTCTGATGTGCGTGCGGGCCAACACTATTGGTCGCCGGCGCCCGATCGGTCGGCGGGGCCGGCTCTGAGCAACGTGGCAACCGGGTCGGAAGCAGCGAGCCGTCAGGCACGCTGGTGCGAGTCGAGCGCGTCGATCATCAGCTCCAGCATCCGCGGCCAGGCCTTGGGTTCGACCTGCTTGGCGGCCCGGGTGGCCGCGAACACCAGCCGCAGGTCGAGGGTGGTGGCGTCGGCGCGCAGGCGCCCTTCGGCGCGAGCGTCGCACAGCAGGGCCTCGATCGACGTGGCGGCGTGCGCGGCCGCCTCGATCACGTCGGGGTGGTCGGCGACGGCGATCCTGGCCTCGCCGAGGAAGTCGTCGGCCCACTGGCGCTCCACCAGGGCGTAGAGCATCTCGGTCAACGCCGTCCAGCGGTCTCCGTCGCTCAACGCCGCCTGCTCGGCCGCCTGCTCGGCCTGCTCGAAGCGACGCGCGACGAGCGCGGCCAGCAACTCGTGCTTGGACGGGAACTGGCGGTACACGCTTGCCACGCCCGCCCCGGCGGCGGCGGCGACGGCCGGCATCGGCGCGTCGAGGCCCTCACGCGCGAACACCTCACCGGCGGCGGCCAGCAGCCGCTCACGCTTGGCCTCGGGCTCCAGCGAACACCAGTCGGTCTCGACCGCGGCCCTCGTCGGCGGGGCTTCTTCGACCAAGCGCGGAATGGTCATTCCGTTAGAGTACCTGGCCGTGGCGACTGACCCCCACAGGGACCATGGAATCCACCCGAACCTGATCCTGGCGGTCACCGCGCTGGCGGGTCTCGCCTACGCGATGCTGAGCTCTGCGGTGATCCCCGCCCTGACCCCGCTCGAGCACAGCCTGCACACCAACGAGACGGGTGTGACCTGGCTGCTGACCGGCTATCTGCTGTCGGCGTCGGTCGGGACCTCGATTCTCGGCCGGCTCGGCGACATGTACGGCAAGGAGCGGCTACTGCTGATCACGCTGATCATCCTCGGCGCCGGGACGCTGATCGCGGCGGTCTCCAGCTCGCTCGGCCTGATGATCGTCGGCCGTGTGATCCAGGGCGCCGGCGGCGGCATCTTCCCGCTCGCGTTCGGGATCGTCCGGGACGAGTTTCCCCGTGACCGGGTCGCCGGGAGCATCGGGTTGCTCTCCTCGATCCTCGGCGTCGGCGGCGGGATCGGCATCATCGTCGGCGGCCTGATCATCGAGCATCTGAACTACCACTGGCTGTACTGGATTCCGCTCGTCTTCACGATCGTCGCTGCGTTCTGCACCTGGAGGTTCGTTCCTGAGTCGCCGGTTCGCGTCCCCGGGCGGGTCAACTGGCTTGCCGCGACGCTGATGTCAGCCGGCTTCATCTGCGTGCTGATCGCGATCTCCGAGACGATCACGTGGGGCTGGGGATCGCCCAAGACACTCGGTCTGCTGGCCGTCGGCCTGCTCTTGTGCTTGGCGTGGATCACGGTCGAAGTCCGCAGCCAGGAACCGCTGATCGACATGACGATGATGCGAATTCGCGGCGTCTGGACGACCAACCTGGTGGCGTTCCTGCTCGGCGCCGGGATGTATGCCTCCTTCTTGATCTACCCGCAGTTCGCTCAGCTGCCCAAGCGCACCGGCTTCGGCTTTGGCGCCTCGGTCGTCACGGCAGGCCTGTACCTGTTGCCGGCGGCAATCCTGATGAGCATCCTCGGAACCTTCGCTGGCCGCGTCGCGCGCCGGTTCGGCTCCAAAATCGCGGTGATCGTCGGCAGCGGCGTGACCGCGGGCGCGTTTTGCTGGCTGGCGGTCGCCCACGGACACCCCTACGACATGCTGATCAGCGCCGCGCTGCTCGGGATCGGGATCGGGCTGGCGTTCTCCGCACTGGGCAACCTGATCGTGCAGGCGGTTCCCCAGGAGCAAACCGGCGTTGCGACTGGCATGAACACGGTCATGCGCACGCTCGGGGGCGCGCTCGGCGGCCAGATCGTCGCGACGTTCATCGCCAACAACGTCTCCCATGGCCTTCCGACGGTGACCGGGTTCACCGCGTCCTTCGCGCTCGAGGCGTCGTTCCTGGTGGTCGCGGTGGTCGCCGCCACGTTTGTGCCAGGCGCCCAGCGAACGCGGCGGGCGCTGGTCAGCGACCCAGAACTGGCGGCGCAGGAAACCGGATAGCCCTGCGACGGCGAGCCGACACCGCGCCCAGGGTGAGCGGACCGTCTGGCTTGCGTAATTTCGCCAACGGCGCGTCCGGGGCCAGCCCCGGGGACAACTACAAGTGGATTGCGCTCTCGAACACGACGCTCGGGGTGCTGCTGGCCACGCTCGACGCGTCGATCACGTTGATCGCGATGCCCGACATCTTCCGCGGCATCCACCTCGATCCGCTGGTGCCAGGCAACAGCTTCTACCTGCTGTGGATGATCCTTGGCTTCCTCGTCGTCTCCAGCGTGCTGATCGTCAGCCTGGGACGCCTGGGCGACATGTACGGACGCGTACGGATCTACAACCTGGGCTTCGTGATCTACACGGCCGCGTCGCTGCTGTTGACCGTCGACTGGTTGACCGGGCGCCCCGGGGCGACGTTCCTGATCGTGTTCAGGGTCGTTCAGGGGATCGGAGCGGCCTGCCTGCTGGCCAACTCGGCGGCGATCCTGACCGACGCGTTCCCGGTTAACCAGCGCGGGATGGCGTTGGGGATCAACAACATCGTTGGCGTCAGCGGCATGTTCGTCGGGCTCGTGCTGGGCGGCCTGCTGGCACCGATCAACTGGCGGCTGGTGTTCCTGATCTCGGTCCCGGTCGGTCTGTTCGGGACCGTGTGGGCCTACCTGAAGCTGGAGGAGCGCTCCCAGCCCAAGCGCGCGCCGGTCGACTGGGCGGGCAACGTCAGCTTCGCGCTGGGATTGATCCTGATCATGGTCTCGGTCACCTATGGGATCCGGCCCTACGGCCATTCGCCGACCGGCTGGGGCAGTCCGCGGGTGATCGCGCTGCTGTTCGGCGGGGTCGCCTCGCTGATCGCCTTTGCCGTGATCGAGCGACAGGTGGCCAACCCGATGTTCAGGCTGCCGCTGTTCCGGATCCGGGCGTTCACTTTCGGGACTCTGTCGACCTTCCTGTCGGCGGTCGCGCGCGGGGGGCTGATGTTCATGCTGATCA
>CALAQT010000424.1 GCA_937888775.1 uncultured Actinomycetes bacterium
GCGGACGCGTGACCCTCGATGCAATCACCAGCTAAAACCGAGACGCACCACTAGCTGCCATCGAGCCGCACACCGTGACCTGGGAGCGCGTTCAAGGGCACAGCACGGTCGCGCTCAACAACCGCTGCGACGTCCTCGCCGTGCACGAGCGGGATATCCACGCCGGGCGCATCCCCGTCGGTACGCCCCCGCCCGAAGACGAAACGCCGCCACTCGCCTAACGGGTGGGCAGCCACGTGCGGCAGGGACCGTGGTTTGCGACAGCCGTGAGCTCTGCGGGCACCTTCAAGCGGCGTCGCCGGCGAGGCGCACGGCGTCCGGTGCTCCATCGACCAGCGGACGCTCGGAGCGTCCGCTGAGGGCGTCCACAGCCAGCGTCGTGCGCGTCTCAACTCGGGAAGGCTCTGCGAACATCGTTGGGATACGTGCGAACGCCGAATCTGCTTCTGAGATGGGGAGCGCGGTGACCGAGCTTGAGCTTCCGGTCGGCCGGTTCCGTGGCCGCGACGGCGTGGAGCTTGCGTATCGAGAGATGGAAGAGGCCGGCCGCTGGTGCTGCTGCACGGCTATCTCTCGACCGCGACCGACACGTGGGTGCGCCACGGCCTGGCTTCGAGGGTCGCCGCTCGGTGCTATCGCGTGATCATGCCGGACCTGCGCGGCCACGGCAGCAGCGCCAAGCCGCACGACACTCGGGCCTACCCGGCCGACGCGCTGGTCGAGGATGGCTTTGCGCTGATCGAGCAGCTCGGGCTCGCCGACTGCGATCTCGGTGGTTACTCGCTGGGCGGCCGGATCGTCGCGCCAATGCTGGCTCGCGGCGCGACGCCTGCTCGAACGATCGTGGCTGGAACGGGACTGGAGCCGATCCTCCACGCCGCTGGGCGTGGGTCCCTCTATCGCCAGATCCTTGCGAATCTCGGCACGTTTGAGCCAGGCTCGACGGAATGGGAGGTCGAGCAGTTCGTCAAGCGAGTCGGTGGCGACCCAGTCGCGCTGGTCAATGTCCTCGGTACGTTCGTCGACACGCCGCGAGAGGCGCTCGGGCGGATCGCGGTTCCGACGCTCGTCGTGGCGGGCGTCGAAGATAATGCCCGTGGCCTGTCGAGGCGCTCGCGGCTGCGTTGCCACATGGCCGCTATGCGGCCGTGCCGGGTGGCGCGCAATCGCTGTCACTGCTGCTCGGTCTGCCAGGCTCGTCGGGCATTCATCGCGGACAGCGGCAACTGCATTGCGGGCGGCGATGTCCTTTCTTTCAGCAGCGCCATCAATACCTGCCATCGGGTGTTTAGCGCGGGCCCGGATCGCGACAGGGTGCCGATCGTTTCGCAGGCAGGTGAACACTGGCTTGGTTGGCGGCCGGGCCGACTTGGGCATACACCCTCGCGACCGGCCCAGATCAGCCGATGGCGTTGCCGCCCGACCACCCCGCAGGAACGAGATGACAGGCCCACCGGTCAGATCATGAGCAGCGGGCGTGACTGACGGTCTCGCGCTCGCTCTGGCGCTGCTGATGTTGGCGGCGACGCTCGCGGTCGCCGTGACCCGCCCGCCGTACGTGTCGGAGGCGGCGGCCGCCGCTGCCGGCGCTGTTCTTCTCGTGATCGTTGGTGCGATCGGGCTTTCGGGGGCAGGCGACGCGCTTCGGGCTCTGGCGCCGACGGTGGGTTTTCTGGCGGCGATGCTGTTGATCGCGGACGGTTGCCGGCGGGAGGGGTTGTTTGACGCGATGGGCGCGGTGATGGCCCGCGGCTCGCGGGGAAGCCCGCAGCGGCTGCTGGCGTTCGTGTTCTTGATCGCCGCGGCAATCACGGCGGTGCTCAGCCTCGATGCCACGATCGTGCTCCTCACCCCGATAGTGTTCGCGACGGCAGCGCGGATGCGCACCAGCTCCAAGCCACAGGTCTACGCGTGCGCGCACCTCGCCAACTCGGCGTCGCTGCTGTTGCCGGTGTCCAATCTCACCAACCTGCTGGCGTTCCACGCCAGCCACCTGTCGTTTGTGCGGTTCGCGGCGTTGATGGTGCTCCCGACGGTCGCGGCGGTGGGCGTGGAGTGGGTGGTGTTCAGGCGCTTCTTCGCGGTCGACCTCAAACGCCCCCGCCAGGCGGGTGTGCGGCCGGCACGCCCCGAGCTGCCGCGGTTTGCGGTCGCCGTGTTGGCGTTGACGCTGGCGGGGTTCGCGCTGAGCTCGGTGGTGGGGATCGAGCCGGTCTGGTTTGCCGCCGCGGGCGCCGCGGCGATCACCATCCCGGCGCTCGGCCGCAAAACCGCCACCCCGGTGGCGCTCGCCCGTGCCGCCGAGCCCGGGTTTCTGATCTTCGTCCTCGGGCTCGGGGTGATCGTCCAGGCGGCCAGCGCCAACGGCCTGGACACCGCGGTCCGCGCCGTGCTCCCGACCGGCGGTTCGCTGCCCGACCTGCTCGCGATCGCCGCGCTGAGCGCCATCTTCGCCAACCTCGTCAACAACCTGCCCGCGACGCTGATGCTCATCCCCGTCGCGGCGGCCGCCGGCCCCGGACCTGTCCTGGCGACGCTGATCGGCGTCAACGTCGGCCCCAACCTCACATATGTCGGATCGCTGGCCACGCTGCTGTGGCGCCGCGTCCTGCGTGCCGAGGACACCGATGTTGAGCTGGGCGAGTTCCTGCGCCTGGGCGCGCTGACTGTGCCCGCGTCGCTGGTTGCGGCGACCGTGCTCCTGTGGTTAGCTCTCAAGGCCTGAACCGCTATGCGCGCGCTCGTCTGGATCATCGAGGACACCTGGGAGGCCACCGTCGCACAGGCCGCGGCGTTTTTGCCCAGCGACGCGGAGATCACGCTGCTGCACGTCGCGAGCACCGAACCCGAAACGGTCGCCCGCGCGGCGCGCCGCGGCCTGCTGGGCCGCCACCCACCGCAAGACGCGGAACCGCAGCCGCTACCGGCGATCTCCGAGCAGGCCGCCAACGAGCTGCTCGCCGACGCGCAGACGCGGCTGGGGCGCCCAGCCGCACTCCAGGCGCTCCGCGGGCGCGTCAAACACGAGGTCGTCGGCGCCGCTGAGAGCATGGACATCCTCGTCCTGGCCCGCGACGGCGACCGCGAGTGGCTCGGACCGCGCAGCCTCGGCCCCGCGGCGCGCTTCGTCGTCGACCACGCCCCCTGCCAAGTCCTGCTCATCTGGCCCGACATCGCGCCCGAGCTCACGACGATCCCGCCGCCGCCACCACCCGGGGCCCCTCCGCCTCACTCGCCGGCCAGCTAAACCACGCTTCGCCGCCGGTCGAGCCTGAACACCGAAGCGAACGCTTCAAGCTGGGGCGGCTCGATCCCCAAGGCCCGCAACTCGTCGGCGGGGCCAAGGCCGGACAACAGCAGCAGGTGTGGCGAGTGGTAGGCGCCGGCGCACACGATCACTTCTCGTTCGGCGCGCACCGGCTCCAGGTTGTTGTTTCGCAGCACCTCGACGCCGACCGCGCGCCCACCCTCGAACAGCACGCGCGTGGCGAGCGCATCGGTAAGCACCTCGACATTTCCGCGCGCGAGTGCCAGATGTAGGTACGCGACCGCGGCACTGCAGCGCCGGCCGTTTCGCTGCGTGAACTGAAACCATCCCGCCCCTTCCTGATGCGGGCCGTTGTGATCGTCCGTCGGCGCGACGCCCGCGTCAACGGCCGCATCGATGCACGCCCCCACGAGCAGATGCAGCGATCGGCCCTCGCTCACGGTGAGCGGTCCGCCCACGTCGTGGTAATAGCTCTCACCGCGCTCGTTGTCCTCCGCGCGCCGCTCCTCAAGGATCTCGTCGCCGTCCATCGCGTTGCCGTCGCCCTCAATTGCGCAGATTGGATCTTAGGTTTACACGAGGAGACGACGGACGGGGCGCGAGTGAGGAGTCGACGACACGAACTGCTAGCCGCCAAATCAGCGGTAGCTGTGCCGCAACTACGGGACTCCGACGACGTTGGGCCGCGACCTGGGGCACTGCAAACCGCGGTCCCCATCTGATGACGCTCCCTTGACCGAGTGGTCGATTTCGTCCATGCTAATCCTATTATCCTATTGCACACGCCGGAAATTTGAGGGATCTGCGGTGTCGCGGGATTGAACGAACGAGGGTACGGAACCCAAAATGGCTTTCCTCGAGATTCGGGGGGTGACTCGCGGGACCGGATGGGCGATAACTGCCTGCTATTGGTCAGGTTCTGGGCTGCCGCGAGGGCCGGGTTACCCCCAAATGACGAAGAGTCCCAACAATGAGTGAGCCCCCCGCGGGCGAGCCGCCGCCAGGACGGCCGCCACCACCCGGACCGCCGCCACCACCCGGACCGCCGCCGCCACCCGGACCGCC
>CALAQT010000425.1 GCA_937888775.1 uncultured Actinomycetes bacterium
GGGCTCGGCCTCGGGCGTCGCCTCCGCCTCCGCCGGCGCGGCGGCCGGCGGCGCGGTTCCGCTCACCAGACCTTGGTCCGCGATCGCCTTGAGCTGGATCGCCACGCCCACGATCAGCGCGTTCAGGGTCCGCACCAGCCCGCTCAGCGGAGCTGCGATCGTCCCCACGAGTTGAGCGTTGAGCACATCACGTGAGGGCAGCCGCGCGATCGAACGGACGTCGTCGGCGCTGAGCACGTCGCCGTTCAGCAGTCCGCCCTTGAAGTCGAGCAGGTTCAGTGCGCGGGCGGTGTCGTGCAGCGCCTTGGCCGCCAGTGCGGCGTCGCCCCGAACGATCGCCAGAGCGGTCGGGCCGATCAGCAGCGGCTTGAGGTCCGCCAGCCCCGCCTGGTCGGCGGCCCGCTCGGTCAGCGAGTTCTTGACGATCCGGAACTTCGCGTCGGCCTCACGCAGCTTGTCGCGGAGGTCCGCCACCTGGGAAACCGATATGCCTCGATAGTCGACGGCGAAGATCGCTTCAGCGGACCCGATCTGGCCCGCGATCTCCTCAACGACTGCTGTCTTCTCGTCTCTGTTCATCTCGGCTCTCTCTCACGAGCGACGCCCGCACGATGGCGAGCGTCGAGAGAAAGCCGGTGTGGCTGTCTTCCGAGGCTCCGCCTGCTCCGGGCTTATGCAACAGCGGCCGGAGGTCTGGGGCATCGTCTCTTTGAAGTGCGTTTGTCAGTCTACGCCGCGACCGGCTCCTCGACGAGGTCGCGGGTGCGCGAGGGATCGACCTTGATGCCGGGGCCCATGGTCGTGGCGAACGTGACCGAGCGGATGTAGCGGCCCTTGGCGGCCGAAGGCTTGGCGCGGATTAGCTCGTCCATCACCGCTGCGTAGTTCTCCAGCAGCATTCGCTCATCAAAGTCGCTCTTGCCGATCACCAGGTGCACGATCGCGGTGCGATCGGTCCGGTACTCGACCTTGCCTGACTTGGACTCCTGCACAGCCTTGGCGACGTCCATCGTCACGGTTCCGACCTTGGGGTTGGGCATCTTGCCCGCGGGGCCCAAGATCCGGCCCAGACGGCCGACGATCGGCATCATGTCCGGCGTGGCGATCGCCACGTCGAAGTCGTCGAAGCCCTCCTGGATCTGCTTGGCGAGGTCTTCGCCTCCGACCACGTCGGCACCGGCCTCTTCGGCCTCCCGAGCCTTATCTCCCTGCGCGAAGACCGCGATCTTTACTTCCTTGCCGAGGCCGTTGGGGAGTGCGATCGTGCCACGCAGCTGTTCGTCGGCGTGACGGACGTTGAGCCCTGTCCGGACGTGAACCTCGACGGACTCGTTGAACTTGGCGCGTTTTAGCTGCTTGAGCAGTGCAAGCGCCTCGGCCGGCTCATATTCGCGCTCCCGATCGAAGCGCTGCTTGGCCTCAACGTAGGTCTTTCCGTGCTTTGCCATCTTTCACACCACCTCCACGCCCATCGACCGGGCGGTCCCGGCGATGATCTTCGCTGCCGCTTCGATGTCGTTGGCATTCAGATCTTTCATCTTCTTCTCGGCGATCTCCCGCAGCTGGGCGGTGGTGATCTTGGCAACCTTGTCACGGTGTGGCTCGGCCGAGCCCTTGTCGATCGACAACGCCTGCTTGATCAGGACCGCCGCCGGGGGGCTCTTGGTGATGAACGTGAACGAGCGGTCCTCGTACACGGTGATCACGACCGGGATCACCGTCCCGATGTCGGATTGGGTCTGAGCGTTGAACGCCTTGACGAACTCCATGATGTTGACACCATGCTGACCGAGCGCGGGACCGACCGGTGGGGCCGGGCTCGCCTGGCCGCCGACCGCCTGGAGCTTGATCTGGGTGAGGACCTTCTTTGCCATAGCTCGAACCTTAGCCTGCTGCCGATTATCTAGATCTTCTTGACCTGGTCGAACCCGACCTCGACCGGGGTCTCCCGGCCGAAGATCGAGACCAGCACCTTAAGCCGCTGCGCATCTTCGTTGACCTCGGAGATCTCGCCGGAGAAGTCCGACAGCGGGCCGGAGATCACCTTCACCGACTCCCCGATCGCGAACTGCGCGCGACTGCGCGGCCTGACCTCGGCCTCGCGGTGCAGCAGGCGGTTGACCTCGTCCTGGGTCAGGGGGACGGGCTCGTTGGACGCGCCGACGAAGCCCGTGACACCCGGCGTGCCCTTGACCAGCGACCACGAATCCTCGTTGAGATCCATGTTCACAAGCACATAGCCGGGCATCGTGCGCTTCTCGACGGTCACCTTCTGGTTGTCCTTCATCTCCGAGACCGACTCGGTGGGGACGACGATCTGGCGCACCGAGCGCTGTTGGTTGAGCGACACGACGCGGTGCTCGAGGTTGTGCTTGACCTTGTTTTCGTGGCCAGAGTAGGTGTTTACGACGTACCAGCGGAACATGTTCTCTCTTCGGGCAGCTTTACTTCAGGATGAAATTGACGAGCTTGCCGGCAAGGAAGTCAGCCAGGCCGAGATACACGCCGGCGACGATCACGAACCCAATGACGACCCCGGTGGCCTGCATCACCTGCCGACGATCGGGCCACTGTACCCGTTGCAGCTCGCGCCAGCTTCCCTGGAGGAAGTTTACGAGGCGGTTGCCCCGCCCCGGGACCGGGGCAGGTGACGTCGCCAGTTCGCTCCCGGAACCTCCGCCGCGACCGCCATCGAGCTCGGTGCCAGAGCCGTCCTGGTCGTCGGCGTCGAGATCTTCGCTAGCGTCGAGTTCGTCGTCAGCATCGGGCTCGTCTTCGGCCTCGGGCTCATCGTCGCGCTCGCCGCGCGCCTCGAACTGCAGCGGTGGCGGCCCGAGCTGATCGTCACCGGCGTCGAGGCCATCCACCGGCGCGGAGTCGCCCGCCAGCTCAGGGCGTCCCAGCGCCATCTGGGCCTCGGCGATCTCCACGTCGGGAGTCGCGTGCTCGAGCGGATCCGGCGTCTGTTCGGCGCGCTGGGTCCGTGCGGTCGCCAACCCAGGCTGCGCGGCGGCGCCTCCGGCAGGACGGCGGCTACGCCGTTCTTTGGCGCGTTTGCGATTGCGAGCCACGGACTAATCCCGGCGCTTGCTCAGCGCGTTTCGCGGTGCGCGGTATGACGCCGGCACCAGCGGCAGTACTTGCGTAGCTGCAGCCTCTCCGGGTTGTTGCGCTTGCTCTTATTCGTCTGGTAATTCCGGCGCTTGCACTCTTCGCAGGCGAGAGTCGCGGCGATCCGGACGTCTCCACGGGCCATTAGGGCTTTCCCGAAAGGTGGGGATTAAGGAATACGGCTGCCGAGCCACGGGCGCGAGAACTAACGCCGCCCGGCGGCGAGAATCCAGTGTAGCGACCTAACCGCCGCTCAGTTCCACCGGGACCAGCTCGAGCTCCATTAGGCGCTCGCCACGGAACGCGCTGACCGGGAGTCTACGGCCGATCGCCTCGTGGTCGAGCAGTCGCTGGATGTCATCGACTCGGCGCACCGGCTCTCCGCCGAGCGCCACGACGAGATCCTCGGCCCGCAAGCCGGCCTTCTGAGCCGGGCCACCGGCGACGACCTCGACGATCTCCACCCCGTGGCTGCGTCCCAGCTACACACGCGCGCGGGGAGGCAGCGGCCGCGGGCCGGCGGCGATCCCGATATAGGCGCGCCGGACGCGGCCGTCGCGCATCAGGGCGCCGACGATCCGCCGGGTCGCCGCGTTGATCGGCACTGCCAACCCGAGCCCGACGCCCGCGACGGCGGTGTTGATGCCCACGACGCGTGCGACGCTGTCGACCAGCGCACCACCGGAGTTGCCGGGATTCAGGGCCGCGTCGGTTTGGATCACGTTGTCGATGTAGCGCACCGTCGCCCCTGCCCTGGCGGGCAGGGAGCGGCCGAGCGCTGATACGACCCCGGCGGTGACCGAGCCGGCAAATCCATTGGGATTACCGATCGCGACCACGAGCTGGCCCACCTGGAGTCGCTCGGCCTCGCCAAGCGTGGCCGGGGTCAGCTCGCCCTCGTTGGCCCGCAGCACCCCTAGATCTGACAGGCGATCGACGCCCACGACGGTAAAGCGCAGCTCCCTTCCGTCGACGAACGCCGCGCGGCCAGTTCGCCCGGGTCCGGCCACGACGTGCGCCGATGTGAGCAGGAAGCCGTCCGGAGTCAGCGCGACGGCGCTGCCGGCACCGACGGGCACCTCCCCGGCCCGCCCGCGGCGCGTGACCTTCAGGTTGGCGACCGAGGGAGCCAGCCGCTGGGCCACGTCGACCACCACACGTGAGTACGCGTCGAGTGCCTCGGCACCGCGCGCGTCCGCGCCGTGATCACCGCCGGGATGCTCGTCGCTGTGGTTGTCCGCCACCGTGTTCACCGTGATGTGCCGCCGGCTCAGACCTTCACCGTGACGACACGCTCGTCGGTGCCGCGCACGATCGTGAGCTCGAGCCCGCCCTGCTCTCCGGTGGCGTCGAGCGCTTCATAGAGCGCGTCGATCCTGTCCAGGATCCGGCCGTTGGCTGCCACCAGCAGGTCGCCCCGCAGTACCCCCGCCCCGTGCGCGGGGCCGCCCTCCTCCACACCGCGTACCAGCACCCCGTCACGTTCTGGCAGACCGACCGCGCGCCGCAGCCGCCGGGCGACCCGGGGCGGCGCGATCGCCACGCCGAGGCGAGCCCGACTGGGTGCCTCACCACGGCCCAGCGCCTGCACGCGCTCGTGCATCGCCGCGTCGGCCGGGATCGCGAGGATCAGGCCGCCGTCGACACGCACCGAGTTGATCCCCAGCAGCTGCCCGGACGGATCGACGAGCGGGCCGCCGGAGGAGCCTCGGGGCAGCGGCGCGGTGTGCTCGATGGCGCCGGCGATCCGACGCCCGCGCGGGCCGCGGAAGCTCCGCGCCTGAGAGGACACAAACCCAGGGGTCACCCGCAAGCCGCGTCCGCCCGGGTCGGCGAGCGCCAACACGGCGCAGCCGATCGCCGGCGCTGGTGCATCCGGATCCCACGCGACCGGCTCCACGTCAGCGGTCTCACACGTCAGCACCGCCACGTCGGCGTCGGGATCTGAGCCGGTCAGTCGCGCTCGCTCGCTGCGCCCGTCGGCAAAGCTCACCGTCACCTCGTCGTGGCGCAGATTATGGGCGTTGGTCAGTACCCGACCCGGCGCGATCACGACACCGGACCCGCTGCTCCAACCCCGTCCCAACCCCACCACGGCCGGTCCGACACGCCCCGCCACGACCTCAATCACGTCCTGAAACTGCTCGAGTGCATTCATCCTGATCCCTTTCTGCATCGGGTCCCGCCGCGGCTCCCGCATTCGTGCTCAATGGCAGACCCTACTCACTTGCAATGTGCAAGTCACAAATTTATCACGCCAAGGCTCGTAGGATTGAGACGTGCCCGGCACGACATCCCAACCCGACCGCTCCCCTCCCGATCCCGACCGCTCCCCTCCCGATCCGGACGGCGATCCGGTCACGTCGGCGCTCGCGGACGCGCTCGCCGCGGTTGGCGACCGTTGGACGCTGCTGGTGATCGCTGCCCTGCTCGACGGGCCGCTTCGCTTCGGTGAACTGCAGGAACGTGTGCGCGGCATCGCCCCAAACGTCCTGACGCAACGGTTGCGTCACCTCGAACGCAGCGCGCTGCTCGCTGCCCGTCCATATTCGCAACGACCCCCGCGGTTCGTCTATGAGCTGAGCGCCGCCAGCAGCGAACTGGCCGGCGCGCTCAGACTGCTGGCCGGCTGGGGTGCGCGGAACGCCGGCGGAGCCGCTGCGCCGCGTCACGCGGTGTGCGGAACGCCCCTGGAAGCCCGTTGGTGGTGTCCGACGTGCGAGCGCCCCGTGTCCGACGAGCCCGACGAGGAACTGCACTTCGCCTGAGGCAGGTGTGCCATCGGGAGACCGCAGCGATGGCCACCGGGCAGCGAACTCCCAGTCCGGGAACAATTCGCCGATGATTCGCCCATGATTCGCCTGATCGGACTGGTCGTCTCGATCGGGTTGGCGGATTCGCTAAACCCATCGACGATCGCGCCTGCCTTGTACCTCGCGACGGGTCGCCGCGCGCGCGGCGAGCTGGTCCGCTTCACCGCCGGGGTGTTTGCGGTCTATCTGGGCGGGGGGGCGATCATCGCGCTGGGCCCGGGCCAGCTGCTGCTGTCGTTGATCCCGTCGCCCAATCGCGATACTCGCTTCCTACTCGAGCTGCTGGCCGGCGTCGCAATGCTGACCGCCGCGGCTTTCCTGTGGAGCTACCGGGATCGGCTCTCCGAGCGCGAGATACCGTCGTCCAGCGCCAGCGCCCGCTCGAGCGCGATCCTCGGCGCCACGATCACGGCGGTCGAGCTCCCAACCGCCTTCCCGTACTTCGCCGCGATCGCGGCGATCGTCGGCTCCGGACTTGGCCCGGCCCGGCAACTCGTGCTCTTGGTCCTTTTCAACCTGTGCTTCGTGCTCCCGCTGCTGGGAATGATCGGAACGCTCACGTTCGCGGGAGACAACGCACAACGGATGCTGATCGGCGGACGCAAGCGACTCGAGGCGCACTGGCCGGCCGTGCTGGCCCTGCTGGCACTGCTCGCCGGCTTGTTCGTGATGCTGCTCGGCGTAACGGGACTGGCGGGTCTCACTCACGGCCACGTCGGCCGGCTCGCGCGGCGAGTTCGCCGGCTTCTGCACCCTTGAGGATCGGATGGGCTCCGAGATTGATCTCAAACGCCTTGAGGAGCTGAGGGATCTGCTGCAAGCCGATCTCCCAGCGCTCGTGACGCAGCTGACGACCAGGATCTCGGACGGTCTGATCACGCTCGACTCGGCGCTCGCCGCTGGCGACCTCCCGGCGGCTGCCGATGCCGCCCACGCTGCGCGCAACGATGCGCTGATGCTCGGAGCACGGCGGCTGCTCAAAGCACTGGAGGCCGTCGAGATCAATGCGCGCGGCGAGCATTCGCAAGTGGCGCGGGAGGCACTGGGGTGGGTTCATGTGATCTGGCCGGACGTGCGCACCGCGCTGCAACGAGTGTCCGGCGCCTAAGGGCTCGCGACGCGAGGCCCTTAGGCGCTCGGCCGCTCGCCACCGCGCCCCTGGCGCACCAGCCGGCGCATTCCGTTGAGCCACCGCTCCGGCTGAGCGCCCTTGAGTGCCATGTGCTTGGCCACATCTGCATGGGGAAGGATCAGGAAGCGCTCTTCACGGATCCCCGCCACGACCGCCTCGGCCACGTCCGCCGGCTCGATCACCCCCCCGGACAGCAGCGGTCCGGCACCCACCGGGTCCTCCAGCGCGCTCTCCAAGAGCGGCGTGCGCACCGCCTGCGGACACAGGCACGAGACCTTGATGCCGGCGTCGCCGTAGGTGATCGCCAGCCACTCGGCCACCGCCACCGCCGCATGCTTGGTCATCGAATAGCCCAGCGCCGAGACCTGCGTTAGCAGTCCCGCGGCAGATGCCGTGTTGAGCAGATAGCCGTCCCCGCGCGCCAGCATCGCCGGCAGCAGCGCTCGTGCGGCCCAGACGTGGGACATGACGTTGATCTCCCAGGTCCGCTGAAGCTCGGCGTCGGGCGCTTCAGGACCTCCGCCCGGTCCGCCGATGCCGGCGTTGGAGCAGAACAGGTCGATCGGGCCGTTGGCCTTGACCGCCTGGGCAACGAGCGCCTCGATCTCCGCCGCGCGGCTCACGTCCGTGCGGATCGCCAGCCCACCGAACTCGCCGGCGACGTCGCGCGCCGCTGAGAGCTCGAGGTCGGCCACGACCACAGCGCGCGCACCCTCGGCCGCGAAGCGCTGTGCCAGGGCACGTCCGATGCCGCTGGCGGCACCCGTGACCACAACGTGGCGATCGGCCAACTCCATCCGTGGCCCAGGTTAGTCGAACTTGAAGCCAGATTCAACTCGGTGCTACCTTGCCGGGATGGCCAGAGCCACCGGTGCCCGTCAGTCGTTGCCCGCCCAGACCGGGCGCGCGCCCGCGAGTGCGCGGGGCGCCAAGACGCGCGAGGCACTGGTCCAGGCCGCCCGGCGCGTGTTCGAGCGCGACGGGTTCCTCGACGCGCGGATCACGGACATCGCCGTTGAGGCTGGCGTCGCGGCCGGCTCCTTCTATACCTATTTCACCAGCAAGGAGGACGCGTTTGCGGCCGTGCTCGAGCAGGTCGGCGAGGAGATGCTGCACCCACGGATCCGGGAGCTGGCCGACCGCGACGATCCGATCAGCGTCATCGAGGCGGCGAACCGTGCCTATCTGGTGGCCTACCGGCGCAACGCGCGGCTGATGGGGCTGCTGGAGCAGGTCTCCCAGGTCAACGAGGACTTCCGGCGCCTGCGCGCCGGGCGGACGCGCGCGTTCGGCGAGCGCAACGCGCAGGCGATTGCGCGGCTGCAGCGGCGGGGCTTGGCCGACCCCGAACTGGATCCGCTGCTGACCGCGCACGCCATGGGCGCGATGGTGAGCCGCATGGCCTACTTGAGATACGTCCAGAACTTCGGTACCGCGTCTACCGAATCGCTGGTGAAAACCCTGACCAGGCTGTGGGCCAATGCGCTCGCACTGCCAAGGAGCTGAAATCAGATGGACTTCGAACTCACCGATCGATGCCAGGAACTGCGTGAGCGCCTGCTCGCGTTCATGGACGAGCACGTCTACCCGGCCGAGAGCATCTACCGCGAGCAGCTGCTGCAATCAGGGGACCCGCACTCAGAGCCACCCGTGATGGAAGAGCTCAAGGATCAGGCCAGGCAGCAAGGCCTGTGGAACCTGTTTCACCCGCACGCCGAGTACGGTCCGGGTCTGAGCAACTGCGAGTATGCCCCGCTGGCCGAGATCATGGGACGCAGCCACATCGCCTCGGAGGCCTGCAACTGCTCGGCGCCGGACACCGGCAACATGGAGGTGCTGACTCTGTTCGGCTCGCCGGAGCAGAAAGAGCGCTGGTTGGCGCCGCTGCTCGATGGCGAGATCCGCTCGGCGTTTGCGATGACCGAGCCGGCCGTGGCGAGCTCTGATGCCACCAACATCGAGCTCGGAATCGAGCGCGACGGGGACGAGTACGTCCTCAACGGCCGTAAGTGGTGGACCTCCGGCCTGATCCGTCCGCGCTGCAAGGTCATGATCGTGATGGGCAAGACCGATCCCGAGGGCCATCGCTATCGCCAGCAGTCGATGATCCTCGTCCCGCGTGAGACCGGCGGCGTGACGATCGTCCGCAACGTGCCGGTGTTTGGCTATATCGATCAGGAGGGACACGGCGAGGTCACCTTCGAGGACGTCCGGGTTCCCGCCGCCAACCTGATCGGCAATGAGGGCGACGGCTTCCTGATCTCTCAGGCGCGCCTTGGGCCCGGCCGCATCCACCACTGCATGCGCGCGCTGGGCGCCGCCGAGCGCGCGCTGGAGCTGATGTGCGAGCGCGCTTCCAACCGCGTTACGTTCGGGCGGCCGATCAGCGAGCGGGCCAACATCCAGGACTGGATCGCCGAGTCGCGGATCGAGATCGAGATGGCGCGGCTGCTGACGCTGAAGGCGGCCTGGCTGATGGACACCGTCGGCAACAAGCACGCTCGAATGGAGATCTCGGCGATCAAGATCGCGGCGCCGAACGTGGCGCTGCGGGTGGTCGATCGCGCGATTCAGGTGTTCGGCGGCGCTGGCGTGTCCGACGACTTCCCGCTGGCGATGATGTACGCCCACCTGCGTACGCTGCGCCTCGCCGACGGGCCCGACGAGATCCACAAGCGCACGCTGGCGCGCGACGAGCTGCGGCGGTTCAAGAGCCCCGAGCCCCTCGCGTAACCAGACGCTACGCGCTGCCCAGCACGACGCCGGCGGCCACGATCAGCACGCCGCCGAGCGCCACCTGCAGCAGGCTCGTGCGCAGCGAGACGGCCATGAACCGCTTGCGGATCAGCGAGATCGTGATCAGCTCGATCGCGACGACGATCCCGGCGACGATCAGCGCCGTGTGCACCGCTCCGATCAGGAACGGCAGCGAATGAAACACACCCCCCACCGCGGTCATCACGCCGGTGACGACGCCACGGGCGACCGCCGAACCGCGCCCGGTCTGGGTCCCGTCATCCGACAGCGCCTCAGAGAAGCCCATGCTGATCCCGGCTCCGACCGCGGTCGCGAGACCAACGAACAGCGCCGCGTGCGAGCCCGACAGCAGAGCGGCCGCGAAGATCGGCGCGAGCGTCGAGAGGGTTCCGTCGATCAGCCCTACCAGTCCGGGCTGGACGTAGCGCAGCAGAAACTCACGTTCGTCGCCGCTCTTCAGCCGTTCGATTGCTTGAACCACCGTCGCTACTATAATAACTGTGTTAGATTAGGAAGCCCTAACACGGCTTTATCCATGCGCCACTCGCCCCAACCACCGGTCGGTCCACCCCAGCGGCCCGACGGTGTAACTGGCCCCCCGGCCGAGCCACCGCCTCCCGCGGTCGACCAGAGCGACCTGATCGAACTGCTGCGCGGCCGAGGCCAGCGCGTCACGTCCCAGCGGCTCGTGATTCTACGTGACCTACGCCGCCGCGCCCGCCACGCGACCGCTGAGGAGATTCACCGCTCGGTCCACGACGAGCTCCCGGGAACGTCTGCCCCCACGATCTACGCCACGCTTGACCTGCTGGTGCAACTCGGACTCGCGCGGAGAATCGACACCGGCCTCGGCGCCGCGCTGTACGACGCGCGCACCGAGCCCCACCAGCACTTGGTCTGCCGCCACTGCTCGCGCGTCGAGGATCTCGATGGCGAGCTTGCAGCCGGTGATCTGCTGCGCCGGGCGGCGGCGACGGGCTTTCGCCCCAGCGGCGCCGAGGTCGTGATCTTCGGCCTCTGCACGGCGTGCGCGCGCGAATGACCGACGTCGCCCTTGGGCTCAGTCGCCGTCAGGGCCGGTGAACGGCTGCGCAGGCGCCGGGGCGGGCGTGTCCGTTCGGTCCGGCTCGGCCGGAAAGCGATCATTGGCCTCCTGCGCCAGCGTCGCCAGGGCGCCTGAGACATGGCGAACATCGTCGATCAGGCGAGCGCGCTCGCGCCAGACGGAATCGGTCTCGCCGTCGAGCTGACGCAGCCTCCGGCTCGCCTCCTCGCTGATCGCGACGGCGTTGGCGGCCGCGTCAGCCACGCAGCGGTCAGCCTGCTCCTGGGCCTGACGCAGAGTCTCCTGGGCCTTGTCGTGAGCGACGAGCAGGATCGCCGACGTCTGCTCGCCGATCCGCTCGATCTCGGCCGCGACCGAGCTGTCGGACCGCTCGCTGGCCCGCAGCTGCGAGAGCTCGCGCTCCAGCTCGGCCACATGCTCGTCCACCGCATTGCGGTCATAGCCCTGCCGGGCGATCGGAAAGCGCGGCTCCTCGAAGCGCTCGGTGCTGTCGGCGGTGTCGTCGACCGAGTATTCGAGATCGCCGTCGGTCTCCCAACTCGGCACCTCTGGCTTGACTCGGTCAACGCTGCCAAAGGTCTTCGACAGACGGTCACCCAGATCGGCCAGCCTGGAGCCTGCGGAGCGCCGCGTCGCCGGCTCATCAAGGGCAGCGCCGGGTCGATCGAAGTCGTTCATGGATAACTCCTTGACAGGTCTTACGGACATCAGGCTGTTCGCCGCGCGCCGCCCCATCCCTGTTTGCGCCCGGCGACGCCAGCGTTTGTGCAGCGCCGGTCCATGCATGGTTCCAACAACCGGTGTCACAGATCGACTGGCGATCACGTCTAAGTGGTCAACCTCGACAAGGGAGACACCATGAAAGTTCTCGTAGCGGGCGCCACCGGCGCAGTTGGCAAGCGACTGGTGCCGATGCTCGTGAGCGCCGGCCACGATGTGGTGGCCACCACACGCTCTCAGCCCAAGGCCGAGCAGCTTCGTGCCCAGGGCTCACGAGCGGCGATCGTCGACGGCCTGGACCGAGACGGCCTGATTGAGGCGGTCAAGCGCGCCGAACCCGACGTGATCGTCCATCAGATGACCGCCCTGGCAGGGCTGGGCAGCAATCTGCGCCGGTTCGATCGCAACTTCGCGGTCACCAATCGGCTACGTACCGAGGGCACCGAGAACATGCTCGCCGCCGCTCGCCAAGCCGCCGTGCCGCGGCTGGTGGCGCAGAGCTACACGGGTTGGCCGAATATCCGCGCGGGCGGGATGGTGAAGGCCGAGCAGGACGGGCTGGACCCGGACCCGCCCAAGGCCCAGCGCAAGTCGCTGCAGGCGATCAAGGAGCTAGAGCAGTTGCTGACGGCGCCCTCGGACATCGAGGGGATTGTGCTGCGCTGCGGCAACCTCTATGGGCCGGGAACCGGTATCGAGCACGGCGGCGCGCTTCTGGATCTGGTCGCCAAGCGCCGGTTTCCGATCATCGGCCCCGGTGCCGGCGTGTGGTCCTTTGTCCATATCGATGATGCCGCCGCCGTGACGGTTGCCGCACTTGATCATGGCCAGAGCGGCGTCTTCAACGTCGTCGACGATGAGCCGGCATCGGTATCCACCTGGCTGCCCTACCTGGCCCAGGCGATCGGCGCCAAGCCACCGCGGCGGCTGCCTATCTGACTGGGCCGACTGGCCTCGGGCGAGGTCGGCGTCTCGCTGATGACCGAGATTCGCGGCTCCGCCAACGCCAAGGCCAGAGCGGAGCTTGGCTTCTCGCCCCGATACCACAGCTGGAGGGAGGGCTTTCGCGATGGACTGGGCGATCCGCCGGTGCGTAAGCCGGTCAGCGCGCAGATCGGGAACCGCGCGGTCGGTAGGGTTGCAGGTCATGACCCCGATCAAACCCTCCCTGATCGAGTTCCCGGCCGATGATCCGGAGCGCGCGCGGCAGTTCTGGTCCGGCCTGCTGGAGGCGGAGCTCGTGCCTCGTCGCGAGCCTGAGGGCGAGGGATGGCAGACCGCCCTGGGCGCGCCCCACGTGGGGGTCCACGCGCGTGGACGCGGCCCTGGCGACTCGTTTTCGCTTCCGTATTTCACCGTTGAAGACCTGGGCGCCGCCCTGGAGCGGGTCAGCGCCCTCGGCGGCACCATCGTGCATTCCGGCGCGATCTGGGCGATCTGCCGCGACTCTGAGGGCAGCCCCTTCGGCCTGGCGCTCGCCGGGGAGCCAGTGCGCCGCTAGTCGTCCACCGGTGCGCCGTGCACGATCGTGGGGCGGCCGTCGACCTCGCGCCAGTGCGAGCGGATCGTAACTTCAGGACCGTCGCCCGCGTAGCGGATCAGGGCCACGCTCTCCTCCTCACCCACCTCAACGCTGAGCACCTCGGCGCTCTTCACCGGCTGGGGAAGTGCTTGGGCCAGCTGCGGAACCTGCGGACGCAACTGCTCTGAGAAGTCGGCGATCACCGCTTCCATGTCGCCGCGCACGACCGCGTCGGCATGAGCCTGGATGTGAGCGCGCGCCTTTGCCTCGTCCAGCTTCTCTCCTTGGGCCGGGTTTTCAACCGCGATCCTTTCAGATGCCGACCCGCCCCGGCTGAGCCTTCGATCAGCCGGCCACCATCGCCAACGACGGCGCACGGGCGACAGCCCTGCGCATCCTGTCCAGCGTCAGGCGCTGGCGGCCCTTGACGGTCCCGAGCGGGATGCCCACCCTAGCGGCAATCTCGGTGTGACTCAGCTCTTTGAAGAACGAGAGGACTATCACCTGGCGCTGCTCCGACGGCGGGGTGGCCAGCAGTCGCCGAGCCGCTCCCGACTCCTCCCGCGCGACCACCTCGGCTTCGGTGCACTCAGTCGCCTGCAGTCGCTCGATCAACTCGTCGTCGATCTCCACGTTGTTGTCGTGGCGAGCTCCGCAGCGGCGAGAGCCCGGAGGTCCTGCGTGCCTGGGAGCGACGCCATGGGCTGGTGATGCCTGAGCGGGCGGCTGCGCGAACTGGCTCGCGGCTGGGGCCAGGGCGTCGGGCCGCACGCGATCCTGGCCTGCCCGCCCGGGGAGCTGCACGAGCTGGGGTTGCTGTCCTTCGGCCTCGCGCTGCGCGAGCAGGGCTGGCGGCTCACCTACCTCGGTGCCGAGTCGCTGCACGGGGAGATGATGGATGTGGCGGCGGCCCCCCGCCCCTAGTGTCAAATCACGGCGCTTCGCGCGCGTCGTCGCAGCCTGCCTGGCGAGGAGAATCCAAGCGTCGGCGGACACCACAATCCGAGAGGACCATCATGGGAGCAGCAGAACCGCCAACGCTGGCTAACGGGAAGATTTGTTACATCGAAATTCCCGCAATCGACGTCTCGCGCTCGGCCGAGTTCTACCGTCGCTCGTTCGGCTGGCAGATCCGAGACCGCGGTAAGGGCTCGCGGATCAATAACTGTGGGTCTGGTTACGGTGAGTGGTCGGTCGGAGTGATGCGGTAGTTCCACTCTGGGTGCCAGTCGTTGCCGGTGATGTTGACCG
>CALAQT010000426.1 GCA_937888775.1 uncultured Actinomycetes bacterium
TGGCCGGGGCGCCGGGAACCTCGCGGATACCAGGGGATTCATGGTCGTAGCGTCCAGCGAGTCACCCCCAAACGACGAGGAGAGCCGAAAAAACGTCGGGTTCATCCATCGGGGTGGCGCGTCAAAGAAGTCAGAGAAGGGTACTGGTCCGCTTGTGGGACATACCGGTCGACGGGAGTCCTTTGGCGCGGACCCGCCTCCATCCTTGGCTTCCCCTTTCCATGCGAACGGGCACTCTGGCCGTCGGCGGGAAGTGTGCTGGATCAGGCTATCCGTGGTAGCGATGCAGAGCGGCTCGATCCGCGCCGGCGGCGCCGCGGTGTTAGCTTGGCTGCGGCTGAGCTAACTGGTCAAATCAAGAAGCAGCCAGTCGTGCGCGACGCGGACGGGGCTCGGGGTCTGGCGTCGGTCGCTTGGTTGGCCATGGTTGGAGTTCTCCGTTCGCGCGGGTAGCTGTTTGGTCCCGGACGTAGGGAGAAGAAGTCGCCGGCCACCGCGCGCCTTGACTGGCTAAAGACGTTTCGAGTCGCCGGAACTGCCGATCAAGCGCGCCGGACAACGTTTCAGCGTGTCCTCTCCTACCAGCGGTCTTGCGGCGTCCCGATCGTCGATCTCGAATCGGTACCGCGCGTGTTACCTGGTCCATCGCGGAAGGTGCCACGTTCCAGTCGGGGTCATCATCCCGTAGTCCTCTGGTTTGACGACGTAGACGTATCCGAAGGCATCTGTGTGCCGCAGTCGGAGGTCAGCTCTGACATCCTCGCATCTGACCCGTAGCTGCCCGCCGGGTTCGAGCGGTCTGAGTCAATCGGCGTTGACCTAGATCTCGTTGATGCCCTTCTTTATCCAGCGGGCTTGCGGCGCTTGGCATATTTGTTCATGTCAGGCCCAGTCCCGGCCTTGGCGACGATCAGCTCGGGCTCCCCCCTGAGGAGCCCGAGCGCTGGCATCAGGGCTCACGCTGGGCCGTACTCGTAGCGTGATTGCTCAGAAAAGCGGCTGCGGCCGACAGCGCTGAGATGATCGCGGCGGAACTGGCGATCCGATCCGACGAAGAATCAGGTTAGGAGCCCTCCCTTAGTTTTCGCGCTATCGACGACCGGCGATACGGCGGGCGGTAGTTGTGGTCGAATGGCGCTTTGAGGGTGCGGCGGCGTGGCTGAGGTTGTGGGCGTGGTGTTCGCGCGCGGAGATCGGGCCGAGCGTCCGTGCTCGGCTTGGGGGATCGCGCGCGGGGGCGGGTGCTGGGCGCGGCTTGGGTTGGCGGGGTGCGTGAAGAGCAAGTTTGACGCGCGCGGAGATCGTGGCGGTGCCCTCGCGTCCGTGCTCGGGGATGGTTCCGCGCGCGCGCGGACTGGGTGGGCCGGGACCGTCGCGAGTCTGGGTGAGACAGGCGCCGTCGGCGGCCTGTGAGGGTCAGGGCTCCCAGCCCGGGCTGCGGTCTTGTTCGTGGTTGGCGGGAATCAGGCCGGGGGTGTTGATGATCCGTTCTTGCAGCGTCGCGTGTGCGTTGCTGTCGGTGGGGTGCAGTAGCTCGATCGCGTCGATTACGGCCTCGGCGGCTTTGCGCTGCTCGTGGCGTTGCTGGAACTGGCCGGGTGGTGGTGGGGGTCCCAGCGCGGCGGGTTCGGCGGGGTCGATGTTGTAGGCGTTGCGGTCGCGCTCGATCGCGATCGCGGCTCGGTTCCATGTCGCCCGTTCGGCGTCGGCGGGATTGGGTTGGGGGCCGAGCACTGTGAGCCAGGCGGCGGGGTTGGTGGGCTCGGGCGCGGTCTCGCGCTGTCGTTGCTCGCCGTGGGCGGCACGGATCGGCTGGGGTTCGGGTTGGTGGTCTGGCTCGGCGGGGCGCTCGGGATTGTCGATGGAGAGGGTGTGCTGGTCGACGATTTGCTGTTCGTGGGCGAGTGGGGTGTCGATTGACGGGACTTGTGGCCCGTCGCGGCTGACGCGCTCGGCGAGTGCGGCGAGGCGGTCCTGGTGGTTGTCGAGCTCGAGGTGTTGGAGGCTGGCATGGATCTGGGTGCGCTGGCGGGCGCGGGTCAGGGCGACGTATGCGCCCTCTCGGGTTGTGTTCTGGGCGATGATCAGGTGGGTGCTGTCGGTCGTTTGTCCTTGGGCGGGGAACGGATGTTGCACGTAGGCCAGCCGCACGTTTGCCTGATCGATCTGGCGTTGATTGAGGGTCGTGTGTCGGCCGTCGGCGAGCTTGATCGTCGCGGCCCCCATCCTGGGGTCGATGTCGACGATGGTTGCCGTGCTGCCGTTTGGTAGGTAGCCCAGCTCGGAGTGTTTGATGCTGTTGCGGATCTGGACCCGATCGCCGGGGTGCAGGCTGTACGGGCGTCCGAAGACCGGGAGGCCGTGCTGGCCCAGCTCGCCGTCCTGCAGGCGGATTGCTTGGGCGCGGGCGTTGAGCTCGTCGAGGTGCTCGTTTGAGCTTTGCGCGATCACGAGCGTGTGCTTACCGGCCCCGCGGTCGGCGTGCGCCGCTTCAAGCGCGCGATCCTCGGCATCGCGCTGATCAAACGTCAGGGTGACCAGGCCGCGGTTGGCGTAGCTGCGGATCGCTTGGTCGTGTTGGCCGGCGCGAAACCAGGCCTGTGCTTCGCGGTCTGCCGGGTCTTGTGCGCGGACGTTGCGGGTCAGCTCGACATGCGCCCGCTGCTTGAGGGCGGCGGTTTGCAGGCGCGACCACAGGCCGCCGGCGCCGACAGCCTGGGATTGGCGCGGGTCACCGACCTCGATCAGACGCGCACCGCAAAGCTCAACGGCCGTCAGGAGCCGGTGTTGCTCGCGCGTGCAGGCGAGCGCGGCCTCCTCGTGGATCACGGTCACGTTTTCGCAGAGCTCAACGCGTCCGCGCTCGATCGCGTGGTGCAGCGCATCGGTGGAATAGGGGGTTGCGTTGACTGCGGCGCCGGCGAACTCGCCCGCGAGGGTTTGGGCGGCGAGCGCGGCGGTGCTGGTCACGATCAGCTGCCGCCCCTGGCTCTGGTGGGCGCGAGCGATCGCGGTCAGGGTAGTGCTTTTGCCGGTCCCGGCCTGCCCCTCGATCACCACCAGGCGACGATCAGAACACGCCAATTCAAGCGCGGCCCGCTGCTCACCGGAAAGCGTGCCGCCAACGCGTCTCAGCTCGCCTTCGAGGATTCGCGCTTGGAGCGCCACCAACTCGGTGGGGAGCGCGGGTGCTCGCGCGGCGGCGAGCCGGTTAGCGAGCGTAACGGTCGCCAGTTCGCGGGCGCGATGCTGGCGGGTGGTGTAGCGCCCGTCGTCGAGGACCAGCAGCTCACCGTCACAGACCAGCTGATCGAGCGTGTCCAGCGACTCGTGGATCGGGACGCCTGCTGAACGTTCAAGGACGATTGCTTGAGCTTCGCGTCGCTCGAGCGTGGCGTCGAACTCCGTCAGCGCCTCGAGCACAACTTTAGGATCGACGGGGTGCAACTCGGGCGCGCCTGAGTGCAGACGGTCGATCTGGCGGCGCTCGAACCCGACCGCGCTCGCGGTCTGCGCCCACTGGCGGTCAAGATCACGATGAGTCGCCTGACCCTTCGCCACGCGCGTTGACCATGACGCGTAACGGTCCTCCGCCGCGGTCAACCGCGACGCTCTGCGCAACGCGTTTAGCCGCTGCGCCGCATCCCTGCTCTCGGGTGCCTCGCTGGTGCCGAGCGCGAGCAGCGCCGCCTGCTTTGTCTCGAGGCGAGCCGTGATCGCTTCCTGAACCTGGTGATGGCGGCCCGACCAGCGGTCAAGCAGCGCCCGCGGTACCCCCTCAAGCTCGAAGTAGCGCCCGCCACGGCCGGTAGCCCGCTGGATCTGGAATCCGAGCTTTGATAGCTCGCGCGCGAGCTCGGTGCGATACGCGGCCGCGATCTCGCGGCGATGCACAAACCACATCCGGGAGTCGATCGCCGCGATCCTCCCCTCACGGCGCAGAGCGCCGTGCAGCAACACGTGGGAGTGAAGCTGGGGATCGGGCGCACGACCCTCGACGGCGCGAGCGGTGCTGTGCCGCCAGCTCGTTGCGATCACCCCCGCCGCGTGCACGTGAAACACATGCTCACCGGCCCGCTGGCGGACCATCGCCACCTGCCCCACCGAGTAGGCGATCGCCCGGTCAACCGCGAGCTCGTGCGTCTGCTCGATCTGCTCCCGCAAGCCCTGGTCCGCGATCGCCCACGCCGCGCTGACCGACTTCGGCGCCGAGAACGTCGCATCGATCGCCGCGACCGCCTCCCCATTGCCCCCGGCACGCCGAAACGGACTACCGGTATCGGGATGACGGACCGCCAGCAGCGAGCGCAGCTCATCACCCCCGACCGGCTGGGCAGCGTCCGCTAACAGCACGAGCGCTCCGCTGACCCACCGTCCCGGCGCCTCGACCCGCTCCCCGTCTCGCAGGTAATAGTCCCCCAGCCCGGCCGGCTGCGCCTTGCCCTGCAGGTACTCCGCATACCCCGCCGCGTTGGCGGTGATCTTCGAGACCGTCAGCACGACCGTCTCACCGTGGGACGTCTTGCCCTCAAAGACGTCCCCACAGACAGCCTCACACTCTACGCACAGAAAGTGCTGAAGTCGTCCCCGCACTCCCAGGACCGACGCGAAAACCCCTTGGCTGCGGGGGTTTGGCGCGGACCGCTTGGTTCCAAACGCAGGTGCACCGGGACGTCTTGGGACGTTTCGGGACGTCTTGGGACGTTTCCCTGCAAATCGGCACAATCGACGATCGACGAATGCGCCATCACGGATCTCGGTGGATCGGCTGGTTCGTCGTCTCTGGCAGCGCGAATGCCTCCGCGACCAGACGTGCGTCCTGCTCGTGGGGCGCGTAGTGGAGGTAGCGCATCGTGGTCTGGATGTCGGCGTGGCCCATCCACTCCTGCACCCGGCGGATGTCAGCCTTGGCGATCATCCGCGTGCCGAAGGTGTGGCGCAGATCGTGGAAGCGCAGCGGGCGCAGGGCGGCCCGGTCAAGCGCGGCCTTGTAGCGGCGACGAAGAGCCGAGCCGTCGAGGTAGGTTCCGAGCTCACTGGCGAACACCAGGTCGTCCTCGCCGATCCAGTGCTCGCGGCGGCCGAGCTGGGCGAGGGTGCTGGCCACGTCGGGGGCGAGCGGCACCGAACGGACCTTCCCGGACTTCGGCGTCGTCAGCGCGCTGCCGGCCCACGATGCTCGCACGCGGATCGTGGAGCCGGCGAAGTCGACGTCACGCCAACGCAACGCCAGGAGCTCCCCCATTCGCAGCCCGGTGAAGGCCGCCGTCAGAAAGATGGCGCCGTCCATCTCCGAGGCGGCGGCGCGGACGAGCGCCCAGACCTCCTCGGGCGAGAAGACCTGGATGTCGCCGCTCGGTCGCATCGGGTGCTTCTCGACTCGGGCCAGCGGGTTGACCTGAATCGCCCACACCATCTGCGCGCGGCGGAAGACGCCGTGCAGCTGGATCAGCAGCTTGTTCTTGGAACGGTTCGACAGACCGACAAGCGAGCGCCGCCAGGCCTCGATGTCCTCGGTCGTGATCGACTCGATCGGCTTCTCGCCGAACGCCGGCACCAGGTGCGCCCGAAGTGCCGAGCGGTAGTCCACCAACGTCGACGGCTTGCGCTCGCGGTCCTCCTCGATGAACCGAAGCCACTCGGCCGCCGCGTCCGCGAACGTGACACCCGTTCGCACCATTCCGGGCAAGGTGCCGCGCCGAGCTTGGTCCAACGCATCTCGCAGCCAGGCTTCGGCGGTGCGCTTGGTGAAGTAGCCCGCGGCTGGCTGGCCGCGTTCAGTCCACGCCGGTCCGATCTTCTTCTGGACCTGGCGGCCGTCAGGCAGCCGGTACTTCGCGTACCAGACCGGACGCCGCGCACCCTCGCGGCGGAAGACCGATCCTGTCGGCACGCCCATCGGGCTGCTCATGCATCAGATGGTAGCGGCCTTTCGCGACAAATTGGGGACAAATTTGCTGCTGGCGCATGCACGGCGCGACCAAATCTCCATGATTTCCAGCTACTTCTCAGTACCGCCGGTGGGGATCGAACCCACGACCTTCGGATTAAAAGTCCGCTGCTCTGCCAGCTGAGCTACGGCGGCCAAGCGTCCATGATCGCGCACGAGGGCGCGGGCCGCCCCGCGTGTGGGCGATCAGCCGCGGTAGGCGACGGCCTCGATCTCGACCAGCATCCTCGGATCGATCAGTGCGCTGACCTCCACCATCGTCATCAGCGGCTGGATCTCGCCAAACACCTCGCCGTGGGCTCGGCCAACCTCGTCGCCGCGGGAGATGTCGGTCACGTAGATGCGGGTTTGGATCACGTCGTCCACGCCGGCGCCCAACCGCCCCAGCTCATGCGCCAGCTTGCGCAGGATCTCAACCGTCTGCTCGTAGGCCGTCGTGCCGACGATCACGCCGTAGGCGTCGACCGACGTGGTGCCGCCGAGCAGCACGAACTGGCCAGCTTTGACCAGCCGACTGAGGCCGAACCGGCCCTCATAGGGCGACGGCGGATCCCCTCCCAGGCGCTCGGTCAATGCAGGAAGTGGCGGCGGCTGGTGAACACCATCGCGGCGCCGGCCTTGTCGACCGCCTCCACCACGTCGGGGTCGTGGACGGAGCCGCCGGGCTGGATGATCGCCGTGATCCCCGCCTCGATCGCCAGCTCCGGCCCGTCGGCGAACGGGAAGAAGGCGTCCGAGGCCATCACGCCTCCCTCGACGCCCGAGCGAGCCTTCTCCAGCGCGAAGCGGACGGCGTCCACGCGGCTCATCTGACCCGCCCCGATGCCGATCGTGGTCAGATCCCGCCCGAACACGATCGCGTTGGAGCGCACGTGCTTGCAGACCTTCCAGGCAAACGAGAGCTGGTTCCACTCGGGCTCGGTGGGGCGGCGTTCGGTGACGACCTGCATGTCACCGCGCTCCTCCAAGGAGTAGTCGCGATCCTGGACGAGCATCCCACCGACGACCTGGCGCAGGTGCGGATCGATCATGTTCGGCGTCCGTCGCTCACGATCATCGAGGATCCGCATGTTGGGCTTGGTCTCCAGCACCTTGATCGCGTCGTCGTCGTACCCGCGTGCGAACAGAACCTCGATGAACTGCCCCACTAGCGCCTCGGCCAACTCGCGGTCGACGCTGCGATTCAGGCACACCACGCCACCGTAGGCCGACATCGGATCACAGGAGAAGGCGCGCAGGTAGGCCTCCAATGCAGTCGATCCGACGGCCACCCCGCATGGGTTGTTGTGCTTGATGATCACACACGCTGGGATCTGGAATTCGCTCAGCAGCAGGCGGCCGGCGTCGAGGTCGAGCAGATTGTTGAACGAGATCGGCTTGCCGCCCAGCTGGGAGACCATCGACAGCACGTGGGTGCGCGCCCCCACCTGCTCGTAGTAGGCGGCGCGCTGGTGCGGGTTCTCGCCGTACGGCAGCTCCAGCACCTTCTCAAATGCCCGCACCAGCAGCGGCGGGAAGTCCTCACGCTTCTCCTGAAACCAGCGCGCGATCGCTGTGTCGTAGCGTGCCGTGTAGGCGAAGGCCTCCGAGGCCAGGCTCTCCCGGGTCTGCAGTGACAGGCGGCGGTCTGACTCGCCCAGCTCGGCAAGCACCGCGTCATAGCTCTCAGGGCTGACGACCGGCGCCGCGTAGGCGAAGTTCTTGGCCGCGGCGCGGATCATAGTCGGCCCGCCGATATCGATGTTCTCGATCACAACGGCCTCCGTCGCGCCGCGCAGCGCAGCGGTGCGCTCGAACGGGTACAGGTTCACACACACCAGGTCGATGAACTCGACCTCGTGCTCTTCAGCGGCCTGGAGGTGATCGGGCTTGTCACGCAGAGCCAGCAGACCCGCGTACAGCTTGGGGTGAAGCGTCTTGACGCGGCCGTCCATGATTTCGGGAAAGCCGGTCAGATCCGTGATCGACCGCACCGGAATCCCGGACTCCGAAAGCTCACGCGCGGTGCCGCCGGTGGAGACGATCTCGATCCCCAACTCCACCAGACCCCGCGCGAATTCGACGATCCCCGTCTTGTCCGAGACCGACAGGAGCGCCCTGGCGACCTGGCTTCCGGTCGCCTCCGGGGCGTATTCAGTCACGGGCTGGATGCTCGACTCCATGCTCATTGCTCCTCGACGGTATTCACTGTGCGGAGCACGTGGCCGACGACTCTACCGTGCGATGACCACGCGTCGCCGGTTGGTGGGATCGAAGCTGACCGCGCCGCGGGCGATCAGGCCCACCGCCTCGGGCAGCAGCTCGTGCTCGATCGGATGCAGGCGCGCGAGCACCTCGTCGGCGTCCCGCGCGTCGGGCAGTTCAATCGCCCGCTGGAGGATCACCGGGCCGGTGTCGACACCGTCGTCGACGAAGTGCACCGTCACCCCGAACACCTTGACCCCGTAGGCCAGCGCCTGACCGACCGCGTCCAGACCGGGAAAGGCGGGCAGCAGTGCCGGATGCACGTTGATCACCCCGTCCTCAAAGGCGCCCAGGAAGCTCGCGTCCAAGAGCTGCATGTAGCCGGCCAACACCACCAGCTGCACTCCCCGCTCGCCCAGCCAGTCGGCGATCGCCCGATCCCGGGCGGCCCGGTCGGAAAAACGTGCCCGCGGAAACGCGTTGGAATCGATTCCCGCCCGGCGTGCCCGCGCCAGCGCCGATGCATTTGGCTTGTCGGAGGCGACAGCGACGATCTGCACGCCATCCCGGCCGTGCGCACGTTCGATCAGCGCCTGCAGGTTCGTGCCGGCGCCCGAGGCGAGCACCGCGACGTTCATGCCGCCCGCAGCTTGGGAAACCGACCGCCGGTCGAGCGCAGCGTGCCGGCCGCGATCAGCTGATCGACCCGGCCCAGCACGTCGGCGGAGCGCAGATGCGAGAAGGCGCCGTAGACGGGCAGGCCGTCGTAGGAATGCTCGGCGATCACCTTCGAGCGCCCGCCGCGCAGGATTTCCACCGCGCGCGTGCGTCCAACGGGCGGTCGCGCGGACGCGACGACCGCGACGATCGCACGGTCCAGCTCTCCGCCGCCGGCGCCCGACTCGGACCTGGCCGAAAAAGCGAACTCCTGATGCGCTTTTTCGGCCAGGTTCCGCTTGGGCCCCGGCCGGGACCCCGACCCCCCGCCACGGGCAGCCGCGCCCCAACCGCCGGCAACGGCGCCCCGGCCGCCAGCCCCCGCCACCCGGCCGGCAGCCCCCGCCACCCCCGGTGCGCAGACGTCGCAGCAATCAACCGTGGGCGCCGGGCTGGAGCGGTCGCCAAAGTGGGTCAGCAGCGCCGCACGGCGGCATTGTGTCCGCTCGACGTACTCCCAGATCGAGCGGTACTGGCGCCAGCGGGCGCGCTCGGCCTCCCGCGCTGAGCTCAGGCAAAGCGCCGCCACGCGGCGATCCCATCCCGTCAGCATCCGCCCGACCGCCCGGTCCGGTGGCGAGGGCTCGGGGGCGATCGCGCCCGCCCGGGCCAGGTGGCCGATGATCGCCCGCACGGTCTCGTCGTCGCCGCCTCGGCGCCCGCGGCGGTCGCGCTCGGCGGTCAGACCGCTGAGCTCCGACAGCGCCAGGTCATAACGGCCGTCGAGGCCAGCCCATTGCAACCGCTCGGCGACGCGGTGAAGGGCGCCGTCGGAGATGCTCGCGCGCTGGATGAAGAACACGTGCAGGCCCTTGTCGCGCTGCTCGGCGAACAGCAGGCAGCGAGCCGGGCGTCCATCACGGCCCCCGCGGCCGGCCTCCTGGTAGTAGGCCTCCAGCGAGCCGGGCACCGACGCGTGGCAGACCGTCCGCACGTTGGACTTGTCGATTCCCATCCCGAACGCGTTGGTGGCCACGATCACGCTCGCATCGCCGGACATGAAGCGCTCCTGTGCGGAGGTGCGCGCGGCGCGGGCCATCCCCGCGTGATAGGCGATCACGGGCTCGGGCAAGACGCCGGCAAGCGAAGCCGCCAGCCCCTCGGTGGCGTCACGCGTGCCCGCGTAGACGATCGCCGGCAACGCGCCGGGCTCGCTCAGCGCCGCGGCCAGCCGCCGCTGCTTGTCCGCCGCGCCCGCGCACCCCACCACCGCGAAGCTGAGGTTGGGACGATCAAAGCCCGTCGTAACCCGGGCCGGCGAGCGCAGGGCCAGGCGCCGCGCGATGTCGTCGGCCACCAGCGGGGTCGCCGTCGCGGTCAGCGCGATTGTCGACCGCGCGCCGACCGCGCGGGCCGCGTCGGCGAGCGAGAAGTAGTCGGGGCGGAAGTCGTGCCCCCACTGGGAGACGCAGTGGGCCTCGTCCACCACGAACAGGCCGATCTGCGCGCGCTGCATCGCGGCCATGAAGCCCGGCGAGGCAAACCGCTCCGGGGCGACGTAGAGCAGCGCCAGCTCACCGGCTACCGCGCGCGCCACCACCTCCTGGTTGGCCGCGTAGCCGCGCTGCGCGTTGACCAGCTCTACCCGGCCGGGTGCCACCCGCGCCGCCGCCGAGACCTGGTCCTGCATCAGCGACACCAGCGGCGAGACGACGACCGTCAGGTCGTCGCGCATCAGGGCGGGCAGCTGGTAGCAGACTGACTTGCCCGATCCGGTCGGCATCACCACCAGGGCGTCGCGATCGGCGAGCGCGGCGCCCACCGCCTCGGACTGGCCGGGACGGAAATCCTCAAAGCCGAAGATCCGGCGCAGTGCCTGGCGAGCATCCATCGGGCGGCCGACGATAGCGCCGCGGTCGGCGGCTCAGGGAGCCAGATGCCGGTCGCCTCGCACCCCTTCGCCCGGGGCCCAGCGCTTCGCTGGCCCGACAGCCCGAAGCCCGCCGGCCAGCGCCACGCCGGCCGACAGCCCGAGCCTAGACCTTGGCCAGCGGTAGCTCGTTCTCCAGCGCGAACTTACCGTTGGCGGTGTCGGTGCCGTCAAGCGGGTACACGCCGCTGAAGCAGGCGTCGCAGTGGGTCTTGGGAGACGTGCCGACCGCCGCGTAGACGCCCTCCAGCGAGAGGTAATGCAACGAATCGGCGCCGAGCTCGGCGCATACCTCCTCGACGGTGCGCCCGTGGGCGATCATCTCCTCCCGCGTGGACATATCGATTCCGTAGTGGCAGGGGTGTTTGATCGGGGGCGCGGAGATCCGCAGATGGATCTCGGCCGCGCCGGAGTCGCGCAGCATATGCACGATCTGGCGGGTGGTGTTGCCACGCACGATCGAGTCGTCGACGACGATCAGCCGCTTGCCCGCCACCACCTCCGGCAGCGGATTGAACTTCATCCGCAGCCCCTGGCGGCGCAGCTCCTGCCCGGGCTGGATGAACGTCCGGGCCACATAGCGGTTCTTGATGAAGCCGTCGTCCTGGGGCAGGCCGGCGGCGCGGGCCAGGCCGCGGGCGGCCGGATTGCCCGAGTCGGGTACCGGGATCACGAGATCGGCCTCGACCGGAGCCTCCTTCCACAACAGCTCGCCCATCCGCGAGCGGGCGACCTGCAGCACGGTGCCGGCCATCCTGGAGTCCGGACGCGCGAAGTAGATGTACTCGAACACGCAGAACGCGCGGCGCTGGGTGTCATCGACGATCTGACTCAGAAACCCGCCCTCGCTCAGCGTCACCACCTCGCCCGGTTCGACGTCGCGGATCAGGCGAGCGCCGATCAGATCAAAGGCACACGACTCGCTGGCCACGCAGTAGGCCGGCGGGACGTCGTCGTGGCCCTCGATCATCCCCAGCGCCAGCGGCCTCAGCCCGTGCGGGTCACGGAAGGCCACGACCGCGTCCTCGGTCATCACGACCGTCGAGAAGGCACCCTTGAGGCGGGGCAGCACATCGGCGACGGCGTCCTCGATCCGCGCCGCGGGATGGGTGGCCAGCAGCGCCGCGATGATCTCCGAGTCAGAGGTCGAGCGAAACGGCACGTCGCGCTCGCGCAGCTCGGCGTGCAGCTCGACGGCGTTGATCAGGTTCCCGTTGTGGGCCAGCGCCAGCGTGCGGTTGTCGTCACGGACGATCGGCTGCGTGTTCTCCCATTCCGAGGAGCCGGTGGTGGAGTAGCGCACATGCCCGACCGCCATGTCGCCGACCAGCGCGCCCAGCTTGTGCTCGTCGAACACCTGCGAGACCAGGCCCCGATCGCGGATCGCCATGATGTTGCCGCCCCGCGCGGCCGT
Organism: uncultured Actinomycetes bacterium; assembly: GCA_937888775.1. The sequence goes on from CALAQT010000426.1 coordinate 12,136, forward strand.
TGCGATCCCGGCCGACTCCTGGCCGCGATGCTGAAGGGCGAACAATCCGAAATATGCGAGCTGAGCTACGTCGTGCTCGGGCGCGTAGATCCCGAAGACGCCGCACTCGTCGCGTGGGCCATCTCGATGGTCGATCACAGGAGGTCTCCGCAAGCCTCGACAGTCAGCCTAGCAATGCGCGGTCAGACGTACTCGACGAGCCCGTGCTCACGGACCCGGTGGAGTTCGGAAACTGCGAGCTTCAGCAGCCCCGCGATCTCCAGCGCATCGCCGCCGACGCGGCCGATGATCGTAAAGCCGCTCAGTGCCGCCTCAGGCCCGGACACGATGAACCCGCGGCCCGGAGCCTCGCCGAACAGATCGAAGTCCTCCGCCAGCTCGATCGTCGCTCCGATGCCACCGGCCTCACAGCATTCGGCGATCGCCACCGCCAGACCGCCCTCGGCTATGTCATGGGCATTTTGGAGCGCACCGGAGTTGATCCCAAGCCGGACCGCTTCATGCGCGTCACGGACAGCCTGCCCATCCATGGACGGCAACGGCCCGGCGGGGGCCTCGCCCCGCAGCTTGGCCAGCTCGGAGCCGATCGGCGACGGGTTAAAGGGTCCGACCAGCGCGATCGCGTCGCCCTGCGCCACGAACCCCACGCGGCCGGTGCGCGACGCGTCGGGCAACTTGCCAACCATCCCGATCACCGGCGTCGGGAAGATCGGCCCGCTCGGCGCCTCGTTGTAGAGCGACACGTTGCCGCCGACGACCGGCACCTCAAGCTCCTCACACGCCTGCGCGATGCCGGCCACGGCCTGCTCCAGCTGCCACGCGACGTGGGGTTTCTCGGGGTTGCCGAAGTTCAGGCAGTTGGTCAGACCCAGCGGAGCCGCGCCAGCGCAGGCAAGGTTCGCCGCGCATTCATACACGGCCTCGACCGCACCCTGCCTCGGTTCACACGCCACCCGCCGGCCATTGCCGTCGATCGACACCGCGATCGCCGAGCCGTCGGCCAGCGCCAGCACCGCCGCGTCGGCCTCATCGGGGCGGCGGACCGTGCGCGATCCGACGATCGGGTCGTACTGCTCGAACACGGGCCGGCGTGAGGCGATGTTGGGCGAGCCCAACAGCGCCAGCAGCAGCTGCGCCGGGGTCTCGCCCCCGATCAGCGTCGCGGGCGGGGCCCGATACAGATCGGCTGCGGGGGCAGGATCGAGGTCGTAGAGCGGGCAGTCATCGACCAGCACGCCGACCGGCAGCTCGGCGACCACGTGACCGTTGTGCAGCACCCGCATGTGGCCGCTGTCGGTGACGGTCCCGATCGGCGTCGCGAGCGTCTCCCAGCGCTCGCAGACCGCCACCACCTCGGCGACGCGCTCAGGAACGACCACGCACAGCATCCGCTCCTGGGACTCGGAGACCATAATCTCAAACGGCTCCATGCCGGCCTCGCGCAGCGGCACCCGTGAGACGTCGATCTCCAGCCCGACCCCACCCTTGCTGGCCATCTCGGAGGCAGACGAGGTGAGCCCGGCGGCGCCGAGGTCCTGCAGCGAGACCAGCAGCTCGGAATCGAGCAGCTCCAGGCAGCACTCCATCAGCTTCTTCTCGGCAAATGGATCGCCGATCTGCACCGACGGGCGCTTGGCCTCGTCGGCCTCGCCGAGCTCGGCGCTGGCCAGCACGGAGGCACCGCCGATCCCGTCGCGGCCGGTCAGGGCGCCGAGCAGCAGCAGCACATTGCCCGGGCCGGCGGCGGCGCTGCGGATCAGCCGCTCGTGGGGGGCCAGCCCCAGGCACATCGCGTTAATCAGGCAGTTCTGCTCGTAGCTGGATTCGAAGTAGATCTCGCCGCCGACCGTCGGGACACCGATCGAGTTGCCGTAGTGCCCGATCCCGGCCACGGCACGGTCCAGCAGATAGCGCGAGCGGGGGGAATCGGGCTCGCCAAAGCGCAGGCTGTCAAGCACCGCCATCGGCCGCGCACCGACCGCGAACACGTCACGCAGGATCCCCCCGACCCCGGTGGCGGCACCTTGGAAGGGCTCCACGGCGCTGGGGTGGTTGTGGGACTCGACCTTGAAGGCGACCGCCATCCCACCGCCGACGTCGACCACGCCGGCGTTCTCACCCGGGCCCAGCAGCACGTGGCGCCCTTCGGTCGGAAGCGTGCGCAGCAGCTTCTTGGAGTGCTTGTAGGCGCAGTGCTCAGACCACATCAGCGACAGCATCGCCAGCTCGACGTCGCTCGGCTCGCGGTGCAGGCGTGCCAGGATCAGCTCGAACTCCGAGTCGGTCAGCCCCAGCCGGCGGTGCCGGTCGGCGTTAGTGCCGTGAGTCATCGATTTCGCGGCACTAGGCGACGACGCGGTCGCCAACCTGAGCTCGGATCGACTCGAAGATGCCCAGCCCGTCGCGGGAGCCGGTCAGCGGATCGACCGCGTGCTCTGGGTGGGGCATCAGCCCGAACACGTTGCCGCGCTCGTTGCACACGCCGGCGATGTCATCAACCGAGCCATTGGGGTTGTGCCCAGGGGCGTAGCGCAGCAGCACCTGACCATTTGATCGCATCCGTTCCAGGTCAGGCTCGGGGGCGTAGTAGCGCCCGGTGGTGTGCTTGACCGGGATCGAAAGGGGACGGGTGGGGTCGCAGGCGCGGGTGAACGCGCTGTCGGTCTTGATCACGTCGAGCGCAACCTGGCGACAGATGAACTTCAGCGAGACGTTGGGCAGCAGTGCGCCCGGGAGCAACTGGGCCTCGCACAGGACCTGAAAGCCGTTGCAGATCCCGAGCACCAAACCGCCGTCGCGCGCGAACTCGGCCACCTCCTCCATCACGGGCGCAAACCGCGCGATCGCGCCGGCCCGCAGGTAATCGCCATACGAGAAGCCGCCCGGAACGATCACCGCGTCGACGCTCTGCAGGTCGCGATCGGCATGCCACAGGATCACCGCCTCCCCCACTCGGCTCGCGGCCAGCTGCGCATCCGTGTCATCACAGCTCCCCGGGAAGCGGATGACCCCGAATTTCACGTGGCCTCCATGATCGTGTAATCCTCGATCAGCGGGTTGGACAACAACCGTTCGCACATCTCAGGCAGGCGTGCCGGGTCCTCGACGTCGAGCTCGATCAGGCGGCCGACGTGGACGTTGCGCACACCGGTGAACCCCAGCGCCGGCAACGCCCGCTCCACCGCCTGGCCCTGAGGATCGAGGATCCCCGCCTTGGGCCTGACCAGTACCCGCGCACGCACCGTTCAGCCGCCGCCGTTGCGCTTGCCCGGTCCACCGGCGCCGGTACGGTCAAGCCAGGCACGGAACGGCTGGCCGGTGATCCGCTCGTAGGCCTCGATGTACTTCTCACGTGTGCGCGCGACCACGTCGTCGGGGATCGCCGGGGCCGGGGGGTTGCGATCCCAGCCGGTGGAGGAGGCCCAGTCGCGGACGAACTGCTTGTCGAAGCTCGGCTGGCCGCGGCCGGGCTCGTACCGGTCGAGCGGCCAGAAGCGCGACGAGTCGGGCGTGCAGATCTCGTCGCCGATCGTCAGCGTGCCTTGGTCGTCGAGGCCAAGCTCGAACTTGGTATCGGCGAGGATGATCCCGTTGCGCCGCGCGTGCTCGGCCGCGTGCTCGTACAGCGCGATCGAGACGTCGCGGACGCGCTCGGCCAGCGCGCGGTCGCCAACCAGCTTGACCGCGCCCTCGAAGTCGATCGCCTCGTCGTGACCGACGTCGGCCTTGGTGCTGGGGGTGAACAGCGGCTCGGGCAGCCGGTCTGACTCGCGCAGGCCCTCCGTCAGCTGGATTCCCGAGACGGCGCCAGTGCGCTGATAGTCCTTCCAGCCCGAGCCGGTGATGTAGCCACGCACGACGCACTCCACGCTGAGCATCTTCAGCTTGCGCACCACCATCCCGCGCCCGCGAGCCTCGGCCGGGACGCCGTCGGTGACCGAGATCACGTGATTGGGGACGATCTGCGCCGTGCGCTCAAACCAGAACGTGGACAGGCCGGTCAGGACACTGCCCTTGTCAGGGATCGGCGTGGGATGCACCACGTCGTAGGTCGAGATGCGGTCCGAGGCGACGATCAGCAGCGACTCACCCAGGTCATAGATCTCACGGACCTTGCCCGAGGCGAGCAGCGAAAGGTCAGCCAGAGCTGTCACCGCGCCGATCCTAGCGGGTGGATCTGATGGCTCGGCCAGTGCCGTGATCCGGGAGTTTCGGGGCACGACACTAGCTAGTGCCGTGATTCAGAAATCGCGCGGCACTAGGCGATCGCGTCCAGGCGGTCGACGATCTCGTCGGCGTGCCGGACGAATTCGCGGTAGTCGAAGATCGCGTCCAGATCGAGCCCAGCGGCGGCCGAGTCGGCGGCCAGCAGCCCGCGCAGCGGCGTGCGCTCGTCGAGCGCCTGCTGGGCCAGACGCTGCACGATCCGATAGGCGTCGTCGCGAGTGGCGCCCTGACCGACCAGGGCGAGCAGGACCCGCTGGGAGAACAGTGCGCCATGGGTCAGCTCCAGGTTCTCGCGCATCCGGCGCTCGTCGACGACCATCCCCTCCACCAGCGCCAGCACGCGCCGCTGGAGATGGTCGAGCAGCGTGGTGGCGTCGGGCAGGATGACCCGCTCTACCGAGGAGTGCGAGATGTCGCGCTCGTGCCACAGCGCCACGTCCTCCAGCGCCGCCTGGGCGTCGGCGCGCAGGATCCGAGCCAGCCCGGCCACCTGCTCTGACTTGATCGGGTTGCGCTTGTGGGGCATCGCGCTCGAGCCCTTCTGCCCGGCGGCGAACGGCTCCCGGACCTCGGCGACCTCGGTGCGGGCGAGCTGGCGCAACTCGGTGGCGAAGCGCTCAAGTCCCGCTCCGGCGAGCGCGATCGCCTGCAGCAGTTCGGCGTGGCGGTCGCGCGCAACGACCTGGGTAGAGACCGGCTCGCGCTCCAGCCCCAGGCGAGCGAGCACCCGCCGCTCGAAGTCCGGCGAGGTGGCCGAGTAGGTGCCCACGGCGCCGGAGATCGCGCCGACGGCAATCTGGTCAAAGGCCTGCGCCAGCCGCCGGGCGTTGCGGTCGGCCTCGAAGGCGAAGCCCGCCAGCTTGATCCCAAACGTCGTGGGCTCGGCGTGGATCCCGTGCGTTCGTCCGGCGCACAGCGTTTGGGCGTGCTGGCGGGACCGCTGCGCGAAGGCTTGCACCAGCCGCCGGGCGTCGGGCAGGACGAGCTCGCCGACCCGTCTGAGCTGCAGCGCAAGTCCGGTGTCGAGCACATCGCTGGAAGTCAGGCCGTGATGGATCCAGCGTCCCGCCGGGCCGGCCGACGCGGCCAGCACGTCCACGAATGCGGCCGTGTCGTGATCGGTCACGCGCTCGCGCTCGGCGATCGCCTCGACGGTGAAGCCGGCGGCCCGGATCGCCTCCAGCTCCTGCGCGCTCGGGCCGTCCATCTCCTCACAGGCGGCGACCTCGACCTCGCGCATCGCCTCGAAGTGAGCGTGGTCAGACCAGACCTCGGCCAGCTCGCGGCGCGTGTAGCGGGAGATCACCGCCGGGAGCCTATCCGGGGCTCGGCGCTGTGGTCCTGGCGTCGGTGGCGGCGTCGTGCGCGGCAGCGGCGTCGTGCGCGGTAGCGGCGTCGTGCGCGGTAGCGGCGTCGTGCGCGGCGGCGGCGTCGGCGGCGGTGGCCGCCGCGGACGCTTCGAGGATCGTGTCCAGCAGGCCCGGGAAGCGTGCTTCGAGATCCTCACGCCGCAGCTTGTTCAGGCGCGTGGTCCCCTGCTGGCGCTGATGGATCACCCCCGCCTCGCGCAGCACCTTGAAGTGATGCGTGCAGGTCGACTTGGTCACGGGAAGCTCAAAGCTCCCACACCTATACTCAGATTCGGCCTTGGCCAGCTTGCCGACGATCCGCAGGCGGACCGGGTCACTAAGCGCGTGCAGCACGGCGCCGAGTTCGAGTTCGGCCCGAGCCGGGTGGCCGATCTGCTCGGTGGGGTAGGCGATCGTTTCTGTGGTTTGAATGGACATGTGCATTGATTGTACGACGGTCTTCGTACTTCTGCTATCGTACGACACCTCGTCGTACAATGGATCGGCGCGAGGAAGACGCATGAGAATAGACACCCACGTGGGGCCCGGGCCGCGGGCGTCTCAGCCGCCGCCCAGCTGCACCGCCTTGATCACCAACAGCACGACCGACACGACCAGATAGCCGCGCAGCATCAGCATCGAGACCTTGCGGCCCGTCGACCACTCGGGCCGGGCCAGCAGCGCCAGCGGACGCATCGTCCACTGCTCCTTGGGGATGTCAGGCTCTGGCTCGATCACGGATACCGCCGCCGCGCCGCGCCGTGAGCGCAGCACAGCCAGACCGAAGCCCAGCAGCCCGATCGCCAACAAACCCCCGCCGACCAGGCTTACGGTCGTTACGTTGATCGCGGGGAAGATCGTAGTCGCCATCAGGATCAGCGACAGCAGCACCAGCACAGAGACGATCACGCTGGCGAGCGCGTTGAGCCAGCCCGGGTTGCGCCACGGGCCCAGCACCTCACGGTCGTTGCAGAGCAGCAGCAGGAACACGCTGGCGCTCGGCAGCAGGACGCCCGCCAGCGCCTGCACCGCCAGGGTGATCACGCCCAGCGGCGCGCCGGGAATCAGGACGATCGCCGCCGCCCCGACGATCAGCGCGGAGAAGATCCCGTAGAACAGCTTGGCGTCGGAGAAACTGCGGTGCAGCGAGCTCTTGGTGCCGAACACGTCACCGAACGCATAGCTGGTCGACAGCGTCAGCGCACCCGCCCCGATCAGCGATGCGTTGAGCAACACGACGGCGAAGAAGGCACCGGCGGTGGATCCGAGCACGTGGTCGAGACCGCTGGCAGTGGTGCCCGCGTCGGAGAAGTGACCGAAGTAGGGGGTGTTACGAAACGCGAACGCCGACACCGCTATCAGCGCCGCCGCGCCGACCACGACGACGAAGGCGCCGATCCAGGTGTCCAGACGCTCGTAGTTGATCCAGCGGGGCGTGATCCGCTTGTCGATGATGTTGGATTGCTGGAAGAACAGCTGCCACGGCGCGACGGTCGTGCCGACCATGCCGATGATCAGCAGGATCGAGGTCGAGTTCGCGCCCCCCTGGATGCCCGGGATGACGAAGTGCTGGGCCACATCACCGATGTGCGGGTGCGCGAGGAAGAACAGCGGCACCACGAGCAGGTTGGCGAACACGAAGACGAACATCGCCCGCTCCCAAAAGCGAAAGCTGCCGCTGGCCGAGATGGTGACCAGACCAATCGCCGCCAACGGCACCGCGACGTACTTCGAGACGCCGAAGTAGCCGAGCGCCAGGCTGACCCCGATGAACTCCGTGACGATCGTCAGGAAGTTCAGCACGAACAGGTCCCCAACCGAAAACCAGCCCCAGAACCGCCCGAAGCGCTCGTTGATCAGCCGGGCGTGGCCGACGCCGGTCACCGCTCCCAGCCGGACGACCATTTCCTGGTTGACGATCAGGACCGGGATCAGTAGCAGCAGCACCCAGAGCAGGCTGGTCCCGTAGTTCTGGCCGGCCTCCGAATAGGTGGCCACACCGCCGGCATCGTTGTCGCCGACCATCACGATCAGCCCCGGGCCGATGATCGCCAACAGGGCCAGCGTACGAGCGCGCAGGCCGTGGTGGGCCGCTTCGTGCTGGCCGATCGTGCCGAAGGCGCCATGGATGTCGCCGACGTGCGCCGAGTCGAGTACCACCCGCTCACTCGGCGGGGGAGCCGGCCGCGGGCTCGACGGCGACGGCGGGCCCGACGGCGAAGGTGGGTTCGCTGACGGCGGCGAGCCCGACAGCGGCCGGTTTGATGGCGGCGGCGGGCTTGACGACGGCGGGCTTGACCCAGGCGGGCTTGACGACGGCGGGCTCGACCCAGGCGGGCTTGACTACGGCGGGCTCGACCCAGGCGGGCCTGGCGCCGGCGGGCTCGACCCA
>CALAQT010000427.1 GCA_937888775.1 uncultured Actinomycetes bacterium
ACCGCCGCCGCAGCGACGGCGGCGGTGGAGGCGGCGGTGCCGCCACCGCCACAACCCGCCAGCACGAGCGCGGTCACCGCCGCGATGGCGGCGGCGACCGGCCCGGAACTTGAACGGCTACTCGGTTTCGGACGGAGCGTCGGGATCGGCCGGGGCCTGCTCAGACCCGTCCTCGCCGTCAGCGTCGACACCACCGTCGGCTCCGACTCCGACCGGCGTTGGCTTGGGCGCCGGCTGGATCACCGACAGCTTGACATCCTCGTCGTCGGTGTCGGGCACGCCGGGCTCGACCAGGACGGTCGACCCGGACGGGACCTGTGAGCGCAGCACGAAGTCCGCCAGCGGATCTTCGATGTAGCGCTGGATCGCCCGGCGCAGAGGCCGCGCACCCATTGCGGGGTCCCAGCCCTTCTCGACGAGCATGTCCTTGGCGCCTTCTGAGAGGTCGAGCTGAAGCTCGCGCTCCGCCATTGACTCGCGGATGCGCCGCAACAGCAGCTCGACGATCTCCTTGATCTCGTCCTTGGCCAGCTTGTGAAACACGATCACGTCGTCGATCCGGTTGAGGAACTCAGGCCGGAAGACCTTCTTGAGCTCACCCATGATCCGGTTCTTCATATCGTCATAGGTGATCCCGGTCTCGTCGTCTGAGACGGCGAAGCCCAGCGGCGTGTTTCGAGCGATCTCCGACGCGCCGATGTTGGAGGTCATGATCACGATGCAGTGACGGAAATCGACCGTCCGTCCCTGGGCATCGGTGAGCCGGCCGTCCTCCAGGATCTGCAACAGGATGTTGAACACATCCGGATGGGCCTTCTCGATCTCGTCGAGCAGCAGCACGCTGTAGGGCTTACGCCGCACCGCCTCGGTGAGCTGACCACCCTCGTCGTAGCCGATGTAGCCAGGAGGCGAGCCGACCAGCCGTGAGACCGCGTGCTTCTCCATGTACTCGGACATGTCGATCCGGATCATCGTGTCCTCGTCGCCGAACAGGAACTCCGCCAGCGTGCGGGCCAACTCGGTCTTGCCCACGCCCGAGGGGCCCAGGAAGATGAACGAACCGGTCGGCCGCTTGGGATCCTTGAGTCCGGCCCGTGAGCGCCGGATCGCCTTGGAGACGACCTCGATCGCCGGGTGCTGGCCAATCACGCGTTTGTGGAGCTCTTCCTCCATGCGCATCAGCTTGGCCGTCTCGGCCTCGGTCAGCTTGAACACCGGAATCCCGGTCCACATCGAGACGATGTCGGCGATCTCCTCCTCGCCGATCGAGGGACGCTCCGTCGACTCGCCGGCCTCCCACTGATCCGCGAGCTCGCGCTTCTTCTGCGTGAGCCGGCGCTCGGTGTCACGGAGGTTGGCGGCCTTCTCGAACTCCTGGGACTCGATCGCCTCTTCCTTGGCGCGCCGGGTCTCCTCGATCTCGTCCTCGAGCTCGCGGTAGACCGGCGGGGAGGTCATCGACTTGATCCGCATCCGCGACGCCGCCTCGTCGATCAGATCGATCGCCTTGTCGGGCAGGAATCTGTCGGAGATGTAGCGGTCGGCCAGATCGGCGGCCGCCTCGAGTGCCGCATCGGTGATGTTGACCTTGTGATGCTGCTCGTAGCGATCACGCAGGCCCTTGAGGATCTGGACCGTTTCCTCGGTGGAGGGCTGGTCGACGATGATCTTCTGGAAGCGCCGCTCCAGCGCCGAGTCGCGCTCGAGGTACTTGCGGTACTCCTCGAGCGTGGTCGCGCCGACGGTCTGCAGCTCACCGCGGGCGAGCGCAGGCTTGAGAATCGAAGCAGCGTCGATCGCGCCCTCGGCCGCACCGGCACCGACCAGGTTGTGCAGCTCGTCGATGAACAGGATGATGTCGCCGCGCTGGGTGATCTCCTTCATCACCTTCTTCAGGCGCTCCTCAAATTCCCCTCGATACTTGGAGCCGGCAACCAGCGCCGCCAGGTCAAGCGTGTAGATCTGCTTGCCCTTCAGCAGCTCGGGGACGTCGGCATTGGTGATTCGCTGCGCCAGCCCTTCGACGACGGCGGTCTTGCCGACGCCCGGCTCGCCGACCAGTACCGGGTTGTTCTTGGTCCGGCGCGAGAGGATCTGCATGATCCGCTCGATCTCGGTCTCACGACCCACGACCGGGTCGAGCTTGCCCTCGGAGGCGAGCTTGGTCAGATTGCGGCCGAACTGATCCAGCAGCTTGGAGGACTTCTTGCCCTCGCCGGGGCCCGCGGCTCCCGCCGCGCCAGCGCCTGAACCGCGCTGACGGCTCCCCGGACCGGACAGCATCCGGATCACCTCGTTGCGGATCTTCTCCGAGTCGGCGTCGAAGTCGAGCAGGATGCGCGCGGCCACGCCCTCGTTCTCACGAACCAGGCCGAGCAGGATGTGCTCGGTGCCGATGTAGTTGTGACCGAGGCTCAGCGCCTCGCGCAGGGCCAGCTCCAAGACCTTCTTGGCGCGCGGGGTGAACGGGATCTGACCAGAGGTGACCTCTTCGCCCGAACCGACGATTCGCACGACCTGCGCGCGGACACGTTCGACGGTTATGTCGAGCGACTCAAGAACACGAGCAGCCAGGCCCTCCTCCTCCCGCAACAAGCCGAGCAGAATGTGCTCAGTGCCGATGTAGTTGTGCTTGAGCGTCCGCGCCTCTTCTTGGGCTAGCACGACCACTTGGCGGGCTCGCTCTGTAAATCGCTCGAACATGGGCTTCCTGGTGTTGTGGCGGATACTTCCGGAGGTCGGTCGAGTGGGTTTTCCTGGTCAATCTCCTACGCTGCCAGCGTTGTCAAATACTCAAGACCGGCTGCGGGGACGCCGAAGATTCCGTCTGCTCATCTGTATTCGGCTGATAACCGAGATGGATGAACCTTGACGGTCTTCTTTGGGGCCATACGCAAGTCTAACAGCCGCTCTGGGCTACCCGGCGCCGGTTATCGCCGGTGCGTGCGTCAGTTCACACGGCGTTCATGTTGACTTGCCCCGGCCTCCGGCGGCGGCGAAACCGTCCTGGCGCCATGCGCCGACCGAGCATCGGCGGCCAGCGGCCACCGGTCGACAGCCACGAGCCGGCGAGGATCAGCAGCAATCCGGCGACGGCGCCCGCCCCCGGATGCTCGCCGAGCACCAGCACGCCGAGCGCCACCGCGATCACCGGATTGACGTAGGTGATCACCGTCGCGCGGCTGGTGCCGGCCTCCCGGATCAGCACCACGAAGATCACGAACGCGATCGCCGTGCAGACGATCCCCAGGACCACGACCGCGGCGATCGCCGCCGCCGATGGCAGCCTGTGGGGTCGGTCCAGCGCGGCGTAGGGCGCCAACACCAGCGCGGCGACCGCAAGGCTGCAGCCCATCGTCGCGCGCGGATCCAGATCGGCCAGCCGGTGCTTGGCGATCATCGGGCCGATCGCGTAGCCGACGGCGGCCAGCAGGATCGCCGCGGCTCCGAGCAATTCCGTGCCATTGCCGGCGATGTCCAGGCCGACCAGCGCGATCACGCCCGAGAAGCCGATCGCCAGCCCCAAGGCGCGGATCGGGGTCGGTCGCTCGGAGTGATCGAAGCGGATCGCCAGAACCGCTCCGATCAGCGGCACCGAGGCAATGATGATCGCGGCCAGCGACGAGGGCACATGCTGCTCGCCGTTGGCGATCATCGTGAACGGGATCGAGATCTCGGCTACCGCATAGGCGGCGATCCAGCGCCAGCGCCCCTTGACGGTCCCCAGCGTGCCGGCCCGCCGCGACAGCGCCAGCAGCACCAGCGCCCCCAGCGCGACCCTGGCCCAGGCCAGCGAACCGGGCGGCATTCCGTGCTCGATCGCGATCTTGATGAACAGGTACGGGACGCCCCAGATAACCGACATCGCCGCGAACGCGAGCCAGGCGCGGCGGTTCATCGCCAGTGGTCGAGAGTGTGTGCGGGAGCCACTAGTCGCGCATCGCCGGGAACAGCACGACTTCCCGGATCGAGCGCCGCCCGGTCAGCAGCATCACCAGCCGGTCGATGCCGATCCCGATCCCGCCGGTCGGCGGCATCCCGTACTCGAGCGCCTGGATGAAGCCCTCGTCATAGGGTTGGGCCTCCTCGTCGCCGGCCGCCGCCAGTCGGCGCTGACCCTCGAACCGCCGGCGCTGCTCGTCCGGGTCGTTGAGCTCGGTGAAGGCGTTGGCGATCTCTATCCCGCCGATGAACGCCTCGAAGCGCTCCACCAGACCCGGCGTCTCACGGTGCTGCTTGGCCAGGGGCGAGATCTCGACCGGGTAATCGAGCAGGAACGTCGGCTCGATCAGGGTCGGCTCCACGTGCTTGGAGACGAGCTCGTCGACCAGCTGTGGCCATGTGTCCTGGCCGGGGACCTGGAGCCCCCCGGCGCGCATCGCGGCTGCCAGATCGTCGCGCTCCCGGTGAGCCAGGATGTCGACCCCCGTGCGATCGAGGATCGAACCGGCCAGGGTCTCGCGCCGCCAGGGCGGGGTCAGGTTCAGCTCGCCCGCGTAACCGACCGCCAGTCCGACCGCGTGTACGAGCCGCTCGCAGCGTTGCGCAACGTCCAGGTAGTCGGCGTAGGCCTCGTACCACTCAAGCACCGTGAACTCAGGGTTGTGCGTCGTGTCGACACCCTCGTTGCGGAAGTTCTTGCCGAGCTCGTACACGCGCTCCAATCCGCCGACGATCAGCCGCTTGAGGTAGAGTTCGGTGGCGATCCGCAGGTACAGCTGACGGTCCAGCGCGTTGTGGTGAGTGATGAACGGTCGCGCCATCGCGCCGCCGTAAAGAGGCTGCAGGACGGGCGTCTCGACCTCGATGAAGCCCTCGTCGTCAAGGAACCGCCGCACGGTGGAGATCACGCGGGCGCGCGTGACGAACAGCTCCCGGGCCTCCTCGTTGGCGAGCAGGTCGAGCTCCCGGTGGCGAAAGCGCGTCTCGACGTCGGTCAGGCCGTGGTGCTTCTCCGGCGGCGGACGCAGTGACTTGGCCAGCACCGTGAAGCCGTCGACCCGCAGCGTCAGCTCACCGCGGCGGGAGCAGAACGCGGTGCCGTCGACCCCGAGCAGGTCGCCGAGATCGAGCCCCAGCAGTCGCTCCATCGCCTCGGCGCCCAGCACATCGGCCCGCGCCTGCAGCTGGATCCGCCCGGAGCGGTCGACCAGGTCGAGGAACGCCATCTTGCCCTGCCCGCGCCGCGCGGCCAGTCGCCCCGCCACCCGGTGCGTGACTGTGGTCTCCTCCCCCGCGCCCAGCTCGGCATGAGCCTGGCGAACGGCGGCGATCGGCTCCACGCCGTCGAACTCATGGGGGAACGGCTCAACGCCGGCGGCGCGCAGCGCCTCCAGCTTGCGCCGGCGCGTCGCGAGCAGCTCGTTCTCGCCGGCGCCTTCGTCCCCCACGCGACCCTCGCCGACGCCTTCGTCGCCCATGCGCCGACTCGGCTACTTGGCGTCGACGTCGATCTTGGTGATCTTCAGGTTGCGCTCGCCCCTGGGCGTCGTGACCTTGACCTGGTCACCGCGCTTGCGGCCCAACAGCGCCTTTCCGACCGGCGACTCGTTGGAGAGCTTCATGTCGGCGGGCTTGGCCTCGGCCGAACCGACGATCGTGTACTTCGTCGACTTGCCGGCCTCGTCCTTGACGTGGACCACCGAGCCCACGCGGACGATATCGGTGCTGAGATCAGACGAGTCGACGACCGTCGCCGAGCGCAGCTTGTCCTCGAGCGCTGCGATCCGCGCCTCGAGCATGGCCTGCTCGTTCTTGGCGTCGTCGTACTCGGCGTTCTCGGAGATGTCGCCGAACTCGCGCGCCTCTTTGATTCGCGCGGCTACCTCACGGCGGCGTGTGGTCGCTAGATGGTCGAGCTCGGCCTTGAGGTTGGCGAGCCCTTCCTGAGTGAGGATGACATCCTTGGGCATGGCTTGAAAACCTGTATTCGTGGCGATCTGGACGAGAAAAACCCGCCGGAGCCGACGGGAATCACCGCGCGTTCGGAGGCGTGGGCGGCATGAGTATAGGGCCAATTGCCCAGAGGGCAATTGGCTTGGGCAATTGCCCTGGGGGCAGTTGCACGAGCCTGGTCAATGGCCCTTGGGGACAGTTGGTCCAGCAGCAATTACCTGGAACCAGGCGCAAAACGCCGGTTGAGCAGCTTCGTGAGCCTCAGCTTGGTTGCCGCCCGGCTCCGCAGCTGCGGCTCACACCTTGATCCGCTCGATGAAAGCCGTCGACTCGTTGCGTTGGTCGGTGACCAGCAGCACCACCGTGAGCTGCTTGACCCTGTCGTGGCGTACCTTGGCCGCTAGGCGGGTGCTGACGCTGATCGCCGGGGCGGCGATGGTCAAGGTCGCGTTTGACACGGATCCGAGCAGCGAGATCGTCAGCGTCTCATGGTTGACATGGGTCTTGACCTTGATCCGCCGGCGACCGTTCCTGACGACTACCCCCTTGGACAGCGACGTCGACGACTTGGAGAACCCCAGCCCCGAGGGCAGCGAGATCACGACCGACTTCAGCAACGGTGCGTTGCTGCCCGACCGTAGCGCGAAACTCAGCGCCGGCCGCCGCCCGGCCAAGCCCTTCAGCGACGTGCGCGAGTCCGTCGGGGCTCCGACCCTGAGCCTCGGCGGCGGAGGTGGATTGACGATCGTCCAGCTGAACTGCGCCGCGCCGGTGTCGTTGTAGACATCCGATGCCGAGACGGTCACCGACGAGGCGCCGGCGACGCTCGGAGACCCGGAGATGACACCGGTGAAAGGATTGATGCTCAGTCCCGCCGGGAGCCCGGTAGCCGCGTAGATCAGGGCCGCGGGGCCACCGACTGACGCCTCTACGTGCAACAGCACCCCGTGACCGGCGACCGTCGACTGGGCTCCGGGGCTTGCCACGCTGACCGAATATCCTGGGCCGCCGCCACACAGCGCGTTGGCCAGCGCCGGCGCAACCGGAGAGCCGAGCCCGGTCGTCATGTCGTAGCCGGCGGTGACCGGATAGAGGCCGCCATTGGCGCCGATCGCGTCGTTATTGGCCAGGTGGCTGATCGGACTGGGGAGGGCGACGTCGTGGAAGCTGCTCGCATAGGCGACGCCGGCGATCCCGTACAGCGCCGGGTTGACGAAGCCGACGGGAACCCCCCGGCACACGGGCGACGCGTTCACCAACGCCGTCAGCGCCGCCCACACGGGCGCCGCCGCGCTGGTCCCGCCGAGACCCACCCAGACGCCGTTGGCGAAGATGACATAGGGGGTCGCCGGATCGCCGTCGGCGCTGACATCGGGCGTCTGGCGACACACGGAGGTCATGACGCAGGGTGTACCGGATGAGTAGGCGTTCACGACTCCCACCGACGCGGCCGCACCGGACTGATACGACGGCATCCCCCACCTCGTGGAGATGCCTCCGGTCGTGGCGCTGGCCTGACCCGTGCTGTCGGTCCCGTCATTCCACACGCTCTCCAGCGCCGCCTGTCCTGGCGTGTACAGGGTCGGCCCGTTGGCACCGTCGGAGTACAGGCTGGTGGCGCCGACGCCGATCGCAAACGGCTGACTGGAGGGGTCTGCGACCGACAGGCCGATCTTGGTGTGATCGGACTGGTAACAGGCCGCCGAGCCGCTGTCGCCCGACGCGGCGAAGAAGCTCTGCCTTGCGCGGCCGCCTCCTGAAGCAACGTGTTCTCGGAGCTCATCTGGCTAGTGCCCGCGACTGCCTCACACACCCCCCAAGACGTTGCGACAACCTTGGCGCTGTCGTCCGAGACGATCTGCGACATCACGGCGAGCGCTGCGGCACCGGTGTCCGGCGCTTGGTAGACGACCACGCTCGCCTTGGGAGCCAGCCCGATCAGCTGCTCGATGTCCAGCGCCGCCTCGTCGTCGTTGCTGACTCCCGGCGTGTAGGCACCCGGCCCGCCATCGACGTCGACGTTCGAAACCGGGACGCCAGTCGCATAGCAGGACTGGTAGGTGGCGATGTCAGCCGGGCTGTACGGCTCCAGCTCGACCAAAGCGACCGTCTGTCCCGCACCCTGATCGCCGCCGCCGTAGAGGCCGGCGAACTGATACGCGGACGCGACGGCGTCGGCGGTGTAGCCGCCCGGATGCTGTGCGGCGGCACTGGCCGCCGAGCACGGCTGTGGTCCTCCGGTGACCACGTGCGGCGCCGATGCCGGCGCCCGCAGAACGTGACCGGCGACCTCGACGTTCTGCGGACGTTCCAGCGCCAGATCGTCGAGTCCCGTTACCGCCTGCACGTCGGCGGCGACGCTTCGAGGCAGCGCCGGCGCCTGCGCGTTGGCGTAGTCGATCGAGCCGCCGGGCGTCCTGACCTCCAAGATGGAAGTCGAGAATGCCTGCTCCACCTGCGCAGCAGTACCCGTCACCGGCAGCGTCAGACCATTCGCGGTGACCGGACCAACCACCAGACCGCGTGCTCGCAGCGCCGCCTGCACGGCTCCGGTCTGCGACGCGGTAGCGCCGAAGCGCCGCGAGAACTGCGCCAAGCTCAGGTAGTGGCGATACGCGGGTGTGCCGGGCGTCGAGGCGTCGGTCGCCAAGGCCCTCAGGCCGTTTGGGTCCCGGGGCTCCAGGGCGACGGTCAACCGCAGCATGGTCCTCGCAGGCGCAGCGCCGGTGACGACCGTGCCGCGCGGTAGCGCCCGCGCTGACCCAATCCGGGTCGGACTGGAGGCCGGCGAGGCGGCGTGGGCAGCCGATGCGGCGGTCAGGCCGAGCATCGCCCATGGGGCCAGAACAGAGACCGCTGCCCGGACGACCCCTCTGCCCCTTCGACGCATGGTCCCGTCTCCTCGATCGCTGGTCCCAGAGCCAGCGCGCGCCGAGGGGGTCGCCCTCGGCCCGCGCTGACCCTGCCTACACCTTGAGTTTAAGCGTCAGCTTGGTCGTCGCTCCGCTGCTGTTGACCACCTTGACGACCACGCTCAGCCTCTTAACCTGGCGATGCTTGACCTCGCCGGCCAGGCTGCCGCTGACCAACGTGGCGGGCGGCGCGATCGAGAAGGAGAGCTGGTTTTGGCTGCTCTTCAGGGTGACCGTCAGCACGCCGTGACTCAGCTTCAAGCTGTACTTGGCGCGCATGCCGTTAGCGCCATTGAGCACGATGTGCTTGCCGAGCGTCTTGGCCGTCTTGGCGAAGCTCAATCCGCTGGGCAGCGAAACGCTGAACGACTTGATCGGTGGCTCAAACGTGCCGACGGTGAGCTTGAAGCTGAGCTTCGCCTTGCCCTTGGCCACATTGCCCAGCGAGCCGCCGGCGAACGTCGGCGGCTGCGGCGTGATAATCGCCCAGTTGAAGCTCGTGCGGTTGCTGTTGGTGAAGCCGTCGGTAGCGGTAGCGGTGACGGTGTAGTTGCCCGGAACCGTCGGCGTGCCGCTGATCAGCCCGTTGCCGGGGTTGATCGCCAGGCCCGGCGGCAGACCGGTCGCACTGTAGCTCAGCGAGGCACCGCCGGAGTCGGTGGCGCTGATCTGGAGTGCAACGCCCTGCTTGACGACCGTGGTCTGATTGCCCGGGTGGGGCACTGAGACCTTGTACACCGGGGCGCGCAGGGAACAAAGCGTCGCGGCAAGGTGCGGTGCGATCATCGAGCCCAGGCCGGTGGCCATGTCGTAGCCGGTCGCGATCGGGAACAGATCGTTTGGGTTGCTGCTGATGTTGAACTGCGAGAGCGCGTCGTTGTTGCCCTCCCGGCTGATCGGGCTTGCGGTCGTGATGTCGGTGAAGTTGTTCAGGTAGCTGGTGGCGGCGATCTGGTACAGGGAGGGGTTGGCGAACCCGATCGGAAGGCCCCGGCAGGTGCCGGAGGCATTGGCGAGTGCCGCCGCGGCCCACAGCGGGGCCGCGGCGCTGGTACCACCAGTGACTCCCCAGCTTGGATTGCCTCCCGAAGTGGAGAAGACTGCATAGCCCGTCTCCGGGTCGGCGTCGGCCGCCACGTCCGGTACTTCGCGGCAGAACGTACTCGCGCCGCAGGGCTGGGCGGATGAGTTGGGGTTGGTCACGCCGAGTGAGGCGGAGGCGCGCCGGCGGAAGCGCGGGAGCCGATCGAGGCGCAGGATCCGCCCGAGGTTGCCGCACATTTCTTGCCAGGCCGACGGGAACACGAGCCGGAGCGTGAGCAGGTAAGCGGCGGTCGCCGGGATCCCCACCAGCACCAGCTGCGCGAACGCCGGCGTGTGCACAGCCGAGAGCGCGATCGACTCGGGCACGGCCACGGCCGCCATCGCCAGCGAGGAGACCACCGCGGGGGTGGCCTCGCTCAAGATCATCCGCACCGGGCGGTCGGGCGAGCCCCAGAGCATCACCGTGTAGCTGACGAACAGGAACGCGGTGTGTACGACGGCGGCTCCGATCGCGACCGCCGAGATCCCGTACGGCGAGACGAACCATACGACCGTGGCATACGCCAGGAAGTGCCCCACGCCGAACCCGAGCATCGCCCGGGACCGGCCGCTGGCCATCAGCACTACGCCCGCGGTGTCCATCATCAGGGTCACCGCTCCGCCCATCGCGAGAATCTGCGTCGGTACCACCGCTGGGGCCCAGGCGTGGCCGAGGAGCCACGGGATCAGCACCGGCGCGACGATCGACATGATCGTCAGTAGCGGGAACAGCACCACGGCAAGCAGCCGCACCATCTGGCCGCGCAGCTGCTCGAGCTCGTCGGGCGTGCCGATGCGCGCCAGCACCGGGAACGCCACCGTCGACATCACCGCGCTGATCTTCTTCTGGTACTCGACCGCGAGGTTGTAGGCACGGAAGTACAGGCCGGCCTGCAAGGTGCCGAGCCGGGCGCCGATGATCACGTAGTCGCAGTTGCGAAATCCCGTCCAGCTGATCGACGCAAGCGAGGCCGACGTTCCATAGCCGAGGATGTCCCGCACAGCCCGCCTGCGCAGCAATGGAACAGGTGGAGGGGCGCTGGCCCATAGTGCGAAGCTGGTCGCTGCGCCGGCCGCGATCGAGCCGTAGACCAGCGACTTGGCCCCCAGCCCGCCTAGCGCGAGGCCGACCGAGATCGCGATCCGCACTCCCGAGTTCAGCAGGTCGATCAGGCTCAGCCGCCTGAACGCAAGTTCTCGGCGCAGGGTCGCGGCGGGGACGATGCCCAGGGCGTAGATGATGAACAGCGGAGAGGAGAGTGCGATCAGCGAGGCCGTGGGGGCGCCGAACAGCGGCTTGACCGCCACCCGCGCGACGATGTAGATGAGCACCGCGAGCATCACACCGCTCAGGATCCCGAGCGCCTGCCCAGCCTGGAGGTGGTCGCGCCGCACCGTCACGCGCTGTACGAGCGCGCTGCCGATGCCCTGCTCCTGGATGCCGATGGCAAGCTCCTGGACAACCACCGCAACGGCGTAGGGGCCGAACGCGGCCGGCGGGATGATCCGCGCGAGCAGGACCATCGAGGCCATCAGCATCAGCTCGACTACCATTCGAGCCACCGTCACCCAGCGCAGGCCACTCAGGGTTGCGGCCCGCAGCGCCTCGCGGGACAGGTCCCGGTCAGCGTGGCCGCCTGCTTCAAGCTGATGATCGGACACCGCGCCAAACCAACGGTTTCGCACCGTCGATTCTCGCGCTCACAGCGGTGGCGGGGCCGCGACGACACGGGCGCAAGCAGCGTCGCGTCGGCCACGTTAATCGTGCGAGGTTTAACACCTTTGTCCAAGAAAAGACGACGCGCAACCTACCCCTGGGCGGCAGCATGAGCCGCCCGAGCCCAGCCGAGCGAATCCGCCAGGCCCGGCGCCTCCTGCGCAGTGAGGGCGGCGCGGCGGTTGCGGCGCGGCTGTTCGACCGAGCTTCCCGGACCCTGTCCGCTCCCGGCTACGGCAAGTTGCCCGTGGCGCGCGCAGACTTGCTGCGCGCCGCCGAGATCGCCGCGTCCGGGTGGGAGCTGCCGGGGCCGATGCCCTTCCGATCGGATCGGCCGCTCAAAGTCGCATGGGTTTGTGTCCCCCCGGGCGAGGGCTCGGGCGGCCACACGACGATGTTCCGGATGGTCGCGGCACTCGAGCGCGCCGGGCACGAGTGCGTGATCTATCTCCAAGACCGTCACGGATGGTCGCTGGAGCAGCATCGGCGCACGATCCGCGGCGGATGGCCATGGGTCGGCGCGGAGATCCGCGATCTGCGCGAGGGCATCGAGGACGCGCACGCCATCTTCGCGACCGGTTGGATGACCGCATACGCCGTGCTCGCCTCGCCCGCGCCCGGCGCCCGCCTGTACCTCGTACAGGACTATGAGCCCTCCTTCTTCCCCGCGGGAAGCGAGGCGATGCTCGCGGAGGCCACCTACCGGTTTGGGTTCCACGGCGTCACCGCCGGACGTTGGCTGGCAGGCCGACTGCGCCAGGAGTTCGGAATGCCGGCCGACCACTTCGACTTCGGCTGCGATCTCGACAGCTACTCGCTCGACCGCTCGATCGACGGTGAACGGGATCGCTTGGGCGTCTGCTACTACTCCCGGCCGACCACGCCCCGCCGGGCGCACGAGCTGGCGGTGATCACGCTCGACCTGTTCGCCGCGCGACACCCCGAGGTCGACATTCATACCTTCGGAGAACCCGCGGGCCGGCTGGCGTTCCGCACGATCGATCATGGGCTGTTGACCCCGCCGGCGCTGGGCGCCCTGTACAACCGCTGCATTGCGGGCCTCGTGCTGTCGGCGACGAACGTGTCGCTCGTGCCTTACGAGATGCTCGGTGCGGGCTGCATCCCGGTGGTCAACGACGCCGAGCACAACCGAGTCGTACTCGACAACCGGCATGTCGTATATGCCGAAGGGACGCCGTTCGCGCTCGCGGAAGCGCTGAGCGAACTGGTCGAGCGTCCGCCACCCGAGCGCGTTGCAGCGGCCGCGAAGGCGGCCGCGAGCGTGGCCAGCCGCTCCTGGGAGGATGCCGGGGCGCGGGTCGAGACGATCGTCCGCGCGGCGGTGCAGGCGCAGCACCAAGAGCCCCTCGCAGCGTGAGACTCGCCTCCGCGAGTTCACGGGCGGGGGCGGCGCGGCGGGCACGCGCGTAGCGCGTACGTCTGCCTAGCTCAGCGGACGCTCACACGCAACGAGCTAGGTGCTCAGCACAGCCCGACGACGGTTCCGTCGCCGACCCGCAGGCGTAACGCTCGAGGCAGCGAGAAATCTCTGAAGACGCGGGCGTCACGGCCGACAACGCTGGCCACCAGCCGGCCCCCGACGTGCGTGATGCTGGCGCCGGCGGCGACGATCGAGCGCTCGATCTCCGCGCCTTCGATCCTGGCGCCGGCGCCGACCGAGGTGTACGGGCCGATGTACGCGTCAGCGACCTGCGCGCCGGGCCCGATCACCGTCGGCCCGACGATCACGCTGGCGCGCACGGAAGCGTGCTCGTGGATCAGCACGCGGCCTTCGATCCGATTGCCGTGGTTGCTCGGCGGCGGCATCTCCGGCCGCAGGCGGTCGAGCGCGATCCGATTGAGCTCGAGCAGGTCAAGTGGGTCCCCGGCGTAGCTGCGCCACGCGCTGACCGGCAGCAGATGCAGGCTCCCGCCGGCGGACTCGATCCGTTCGGCGACCATCGTCACGTCGATGTCGCTTCCGGCTCGCCAGTTCGCCGTGCTCGCGCGGGAGAGGGCCTCCGGGCCGAACAGGCACACCCCGGCCATGCTCAGTGCCGCGCGCTCGGGATCGAGCTCCGCGAGCTTCAGCATTTCCTGTGTCGCCGGGCTCAGGTGCTCGTGCGGCGCCAGCCCCTGGTGGAGGATCAGGACCACATCGGGCGAGTCGCCGAGGACTCGGTCCATCACCGGCTCGAGCGGCTCGTCGAGCAGCCCGCTGGCGAGGTGCACGATGCACGGCGCCCCGCCGATGACCGGTGCGGCCAGGCTCAGCGCGCCGGCGATGTCGATCGGCCCTGGCTGCTGCAAGTAGTGCATCCGGAAGCCGCCGAGCGCTTCACGCGGCGCCAGGCATTCGCGGATGTCGCGCGCGTGCTCGTTCGAGGACGCGACCACGATCTCGTGGACGCCGGCGGACTCGAGCACGTCGAGGACGTGGTCGGCGATCGGCCGGTTTGCGACGTGCGCCGACGCCTCCAGTCGCCCGGCGCGCGCGGAGCCGGACTGGGAACCGGCATCCTCAACGACGACAACACCTTTTACCTCCATGTACAAGGAACGCAGAGCTGGCACCCGTACTCGCGCCGGGTGATCTTTGTTGCTAGCTCGCCTGGACGCAGGTGGACATAAGCCGGTCGCCCGGTTCGAGCCCCCAATCGATAGGGTGACGGGCATGTCGATTGGGGTCATCGGACTCGGTTACGTCGGGCTGCCGCTGGCGGTTGCGTTTGCGCAGGCCGGCGAGCAGGTGGTCGCGGTCGACATCGACGAGGGGAGAGTTGCCGCGATCAAAGCCGGCGAGTCCTACATCGAGGACATCCCATCCGAGCAGCTGCGTGCGGTGCTGCCGTCGCTCGAACCGTCGACCCATTTCGCCCCGCTGGCGCGTACCGATGCGGTCCTGATCTGCGTTCCGACCCCGCTGACGGCGAACCGCGAGCCCGATCTGGGGCCGCTCGTCTCCGCCGGCCGGGCGCTCGGCAATGTGCTTCAGCGCGGGCAGCTCGTGGTACTCGAGTCGACCACCTATCCGGGGACCACGCGCGAGCAGCTCCTGCCCCTGCTCGAGCTCAGTGGCCTGCGCGTCGGGGCCGGACTGAACGTCGCGTTCTCGCCCGAGCGCGTCGATCCCGGTCGGACCGACTACACGCTGCGCAACACCCCCAAGGTGGTCGGCGGGATCACGGACGAGTGCACCGAACGGGCCGCGGCGCTGTACGGGCAAATCTGCGATCACATCGTGCGCGTCTCCTCGCCAGAGGCCGCCGAGCTGACGAAGCTGCTCGAGAACATCTTCCGCTCGGTCAACATCGCGCTGGTCAACGAGCTCGCGATCCTCGCCCAGCGAATGGGGATCGACATCTGGGAGGTGGTCGACGCGGCCGCCACCAAGCCATACGGGTTCATGCGCTTCGAGCCGGGCCCCG
Source organism: uncultured Actinomycetes bacterium (assembly GCA_937888775.1). Next base: position 15,036 of record CALAQT010000427.1, read on the forward strand.
GGATGGGCGGCCACTGCCTGCCGGTCGATCCATTCTACCTGACGTGGCGCGCGCGCGAGTTCCACATGGCGACCGAGTTCATCGAGCTGGCCGGGAAGATGAACCAGCAGATGCCCTCGCACTGCGTCGAGCGGATCGAACGCGCGCTGAACGACATGACCAAGCCGGTCAAGGGCTCGCGGATCGTGATCCTCGGCGTCAGCTACAAGGGCGGGGTGGGCGACATCCGCGAGTCGCCGGCGCTGCGGATCATGGCCGAGCTCGCCGAGCGCGGCGCACTGCTCTCCTACCACGATCCGTTCGTCCCGGAGCTCCCGGAGCTGGGCCTGTTCAGCGAACCGCTCTCCGAGATCCTGCCGGAGGCGGACGGCGTCGTGATGGTCACCGCCCATCCCGGCATCGATCACCGCGCGATCGCCCAGGAGGCGCAGCTGTTCGTCGACCTGCGCGGCGTGACCCGCGGACTGCGCGGCGCGAACCTGGTCCGGCTGTAGGCACCCGCTCATCGTCTGCACTGCAGCGCGCGTAAAATCGCTCGCTCAGGGCGCGTAGCTCAGTGGGAGAGCGCTCGCTTCACACGCGAGAGGTCGCTGGTTCGAGCCCAGCCGTGCCCATTAGGAAAGCCCCGTAAATACGGGAGTTTCTGTTTGGAGGACCGATCCGGCTCATGTGCGGTGGTATCGTCGTTCACGATTCCCGTTCACTAAACGTACGAGAGGCCCCTCGTGCCGAAGCCCCTCTCCGGCAGCATCCTGACCCGCCGTCTGGCCGACGACACGCTCGTCGTTGACGTGAAGATCCGCACCGAGCGCCGCATGCTCGGACCGGTGTCCGAGTGGAGCGAGGCGCGGGCCAGGAAGCTGCTCGAGCACAAGCTGCTGCCGGCCGCGCAGCTGCGGCAGGATTGGACTGCGCTGATCCCAGGTGCCGGCAACGGCGAGTCCGCCGGCGAGGCCGCGGGGCCGCTGACGGTCCGCGAGGCCGCGACCGACTACGTCGAGGCGCTCAGCCGATACCAGAATCCGAACACCGTCTCCGCCTATCGATCCCCGGTCGTCAAGCACCTGCTCCCGTTTCTCGCCTACACGGATGACGAGCGGACGGTGGACCGCGCGCTCGCCGAGATTGACGAGGCTTTGATGCTGAGGTTCGTCTCGACCAAGCAGGCCGAGCGCGCCGTGCTACAGGACATCGCCGATACGCTCGCCGAGCTCGCCAGCGACGTCCGCAGCGATCCCGAGTTGATCAGGCCGCAGCTCGACGCCGAGGAATGGCACCTGCTCTGTCGATACGGGCAGCGAGGCGGGCATCACACGATCCTCGCCCCGTCGGCCAGGGGGCTCATCAGCCTCTCCTCCCGGGGGCTCAGCAACAACGAGATCAATCGCTGCCTGGCCCGGATGCGCGACATCGTGCGGATGGCGAACCGCCGCTACAAGCTCGGCATCGACGACCCCACGCAGGGCTGCTCGCTCCCGCGAGGTGATCCGAGCCGCGAGTGGCTGCACCCGGTTCAGATGCAGGCGCTGCTCGACGCAGCCCAGACGCTCGACGCCAATCCGGCGCAGGACGCGTACGCGCAGCTCGGGCGCTATAGCGCAGTGCTGGCCCTCGGCCTCTTGGGACCACGCGTGTCGGAGTTCTGCGCTGCCCGCTGGCGGGACCTCTCAGCGCAGGGCCTCTTCATCCCCGAGGCGAAGACGAGCGCCGGCCGGCGGCATCTGGAGCTGCCCGCGATCGTCCGCATTTCGCTCGATCGTCGTCGCGCCGAGCTTGAGCCTCGCCCCAGCGACTACATCTGGGCGTCGGCCGCTGGCACCAAGCGCGACCGCAACAACGTCCGCAACCGCCTGCTGGCGCCGGTGCTCGAGCTCGGCGCTCATCTCTTGGAGGAACGCGGGCAACGCCCGTTGCCCGCGCGCGTCGACGCCGACGGAAATCCGACCGCAGTCCGCGTGACACCGCACATGTTCAGGCGGACCGCGATGACGTATTGGGCGTGGGCGGACCGCAACCAGCGCTGGGCGATGGGCCAGGCCGGTCACAAGTCGGCCAAGATGACGCTCGAGGCCTACCAGCAGACCTTTCCGCGCGATCCCGACGCGCGGGCACAAGTCGTGGCCTGGCTCGCGGGAGCCGGCGAAGAGCCGGGCTGAGGCGATTCACTCGACGTCGAGCAGCGGTCGCCCGGTACGGGTGCGAGTCCGCTTCCGCGGCTTGGGCTTGCGGCCGCCGGTGCCGCGAGCCCGGGTCGGAGCTCGGCGTCGCCTCCATGTACGCATCCGCGGTCGCGAGGTGGTACCGGAGCTTCGAGTTCGTGGTGTCGCTGATTGGCGTTGCGCCGAGGTTCGCCGCTCGTGACTCGACCCACCGAACCGATAGCTGATACCGGGCAGCGAGCTGGTCGACGGTCGCGTACTTGGCGCCGTCGGGGACCCGCGGCACGTGATTGCGGTCCTCTTCGTCCCGGTTGGCTAGGTCGGCCATCCTCCCCACGCGTCGGTCCGCCAGCCGGTCGGCAAGGCGATTCGAGAGCTTGTCGGCAAGCTCATCTACGAGGGGATCGGGCAGCTGATCGTCACGCGGTGCTCGGACGACCGGGCGGCCTCGTACCGCGCCGCCCTTCGGCGTGAGCTCGGCCACGGCCGACGTTGCGGTCGCACCATTACGCTGCACGCTCATGTAATCGAAGTACAGGGCGAGACCCGCAGAACCCCTGCTACCACCGATCTGCGTGGCTCGCCGGTGCCGCGTCAGGCCGACGCGGCACCGAGTCGGCCGACGACCTCGGCACGCTCGCGCGTCGCTGCACCGTGGTCCGCGGCCGCACGCGCCTCAGCCCAGCTTCCGTAGATGTTGGTGACCACACTCGCGGAGGGCCACTCCCCGTCGGTGAGGCGCTCAAGCGCCTCCCCCCCGCGACGGAGGGCGTGAGTGCGCGACCAATCGTACGACGACGGCAGGCTGCCGTAGCGCGAGTGCCAGGCCCGCATCGCTTCGAGCACGCGCTGGCGCGTCCACCGCGACTGGATCGCGCCGGGGTGGCATCCCTTGCAGTAGGCGCAGACGTCCCCCTTCCCGCCCCGCGGCTGCGTGTACGCGCCGCAGCCGCGACACACCCCCTGGTAGCGAGCCTTGACCGCCCGCGCCTTCTCTCCGGTCGGGTCGTAGAAGTACGCCTTCACCGTCGCCGGCGAACGACCCAGGCGCTTCGCGATCTGTGCGATCGGCAGACCTTCGGCCTCGCGGTAGTGGCGCGCCAGCGCGACTGCGCGACGGCGCTCCGCCGCCCGATCGACGCGGCTGCGTCGGTATCCGGCGTCATGCTGGGCGACGGTACCCCTGGCATGTGGCGTTCTCTTCGAGGCGCCTTTCCCCCACGTGCCGGGACAGGTGGCAAATCCGTCCTCCCGACGCGTCGCGATGGCCCTGGGACTGCTCGCGCGTCTCGCGCGCCGCGCCAACGCGTGGGCGTGCCCGTCAACGTCCTGCGAACGTTGCTTTGCCCGGCCCCGAGGCGAGGAAAGTCTCGATGCCGCCGCGGGCGTCGTCGGTATCGAACAGACCGACCGCGGTCTCCAGCAGCAGCTTGTCCGCTCCGGCGATCCCATCCTCCACGTAGGCATGAGCAAGATCCTTGACCACCTCGAACGCGCGCGTCGGCCCAGCCGCGAGCCTGCGTGCAAATTTCTCCGCTTCAGCACGCAGCTCGTCGGCGGGCAGGACGCGGTCGATTGCCCCCCACGCAACGAAGTCCTCGGCGCCGTGCAGATCGCCGCCGAGCGCGATCGTTCGCGCCCGTCCTAACCCGAAGTTACCTGGCCTAGCACTGATCTGAGGGCCGCGATCCCTTGTGGTTGTTG
>CALAQT010000428.1 GCA_937888775.1 uncultured Actinomycetes bacterium
GCAGAACGCATGAACGACGACTAGCCTCCGTTGATCGCCTCACACTCGAGGCCCAGAGAATGGCAGGTGTTCACCCGGCGGCTGGTCTCAAACCCTTCCCTGGCTTTCGCTTCGGGCTCCCTGCGGCCAGAAGCAGCGCCGCCGATTCCATGGCCGGCTGGACGACAATGCGGAAGCGCGGCCCGCGCCCCTCGGGACCGCCGAGATGGTTCCGCACCGGTATCTACGCTGACCGCTCACAGGTCTGGCGGGGATGCCGCTTGGCACCAAGCCCAGGCGTCTCGTCGGAGAGATGCTCGTGATCGCATTGCGACGGAGCGACCGCCAGCGGGGCGCGGCCTCACGCCGCTGCGTGTCGTCCGTCTCAGCGGTCTCGAAGTCGACCAGCGCCGCTGCTTCGTCGCGTTTGCGATCGTCCGTACGAACCTTTCTCGGACCTCGGCGACGTCGATCCCGTACTCCGCCTTGGGTGCCTGCTGCGTGATCAGAGCCCGAGCCCGCGCGGCGGCCGGAACGCGTCGTCACATCGCTGCTGCCGACGTCCTCGGCCAGCCCCTGGGCGACGGTCTCTTACACGCTCGAGTCTGCCGCGGCCGACGAGCGTACGCGGGACGCGCGACGCGGCGCCGCCGCACGGTATAGGGTGGAATGTAACGTCGACCAGGAACCGGGGAGCTTCATGCACGGAAGAGCCAGAATCGCGGTGGTCGTCTGCCTGATGGCAGCGGCGTTGGTGCTGCCGAGCGCCGCGAGCGCGTTGACGAAGATTGTCTACGCGGGCGCGCCAAAAGCGCAGACATTCAAGCTCGCATCGAAGCTGCTCGGCAAGGGCGTCGGGGCTTTGGTGCAGAAGTACTCGCCCGCCTTTCTGACCTTCTTGACCCCGACGGTGACGATCACTCAAGGCGACTCGGTCAAGTGGGTGGGGCTGTCGGCTAACTTCCACACGGTCGACCTGCCAGGCGCGCGCGGCAACGACCTATCGCTGTTCGTTCCGGGCGCGAGGGTGACTGGGGTCAACGACTTCGCGGGCAACCCTTTCTGGTTCGACGGTGTCAAGCCCAGCGCGGAGTCCAACCCGGTGCTGAACGGCCGGACCGGCGGGCATGTCTACAACGGGTCCAAGCGGATCGACTCCGGCCTTACGCATTCGAACACGCTGAACGTCAGGTTCACCAAGCCGGGCGTGTACAAGTACTTCTGCGACGTCCACCCCGGGATGATCGGCTACGTGGTCGTCCGTGCGAAGGGCAAGCCGATTCCGTCCCGCTCGCAGGACGCAGCGACGCTGAACAAGGACCTCACTAGAGACATCCTGTCGGTGAAGAAGCTCACAAGCACGAAGGTGCCAGCGGACCACGTCAGCGCCGGCGCGTCGGCGCCAGACGGCGTTGAGCTCTTCCACTTCTTCCCGGCGACGCTGAGCGTCAAAGCGGGAACGGTCGTCACGTTCTCGGTCTCGCGCGATTCGCGGGTCGAGGGGCATACCGCTTCGTTCGGACCGGCTGGCTACCTGACCGCGCTGTCGAACTCGTCGAGCGATGCGGCAACGCAGGAGACGGTCTTTCCGAGCAGTAACCCGGCGCTCGGACCGATCCAGGTCAGTCCCACCTCGCACGGAAACGGGTTCGCGAACACCGGATTACTGATCAACGAACCAACGAGTAGCTTCCCGAAGTCCGAAAAGATCGACTTCACTACACCAGGCACCTATCACTTCCAGTGCCTGATCCACCCGTTCATGACGGGCACGATCATCGTGCGTTGACCGTCCCGCCCCGCGCGAGACTACCGCTCCGCCCTCCAGGGCAAGCCGTCGATCGGACCGTCCACGGCCTATCGTCGCCGACGACCGCAACCCTGACGAAGCAGACGCGTTGCTGGTTGACTTCGAGACTGCTGAGATGGACGAGGAGGAGCGGCGCTCGAGCCCGATCCGCTCGCTGCCGCTCCGCGGTCATTGCGATCACGTGGGGCGCCGTCGACGACGTGGGCGCTGCTGGTGCCGAGCGGCAGTCCGGTCGACACGACCGCATCTGAGCAGTTCCGGCAACGCTCGGCGCCAACGGCGTCACTGCCGCTCTCACGAAGATCCAGCAGCCTCGTGCGACCGCACCTCGCCGACTGTCGCTTCCGCTTTGGAACGCAACAGCCATGCCGACCGACACGGCCACGGCTGCCCGTCCGCCCCGGCGATGCAGCACTCCGGCGGCGCCGATCTGACGGCCGCCCTCCACAGTTAGCCACGAACTCCTGAGTAGCAAGCACAAGAGCAGCAGCCTCGCCGGCACCGCCCGGACTGCCGCTTTCGGACAAGACCGGCCACGCCCTCTCGTCTGGGGCGCGGGCTCCATCTGGTACGAGGCAGAGCACTGAGCGCGGCCGATCGACGAGCCGGCGCTGTCCCGCTGAACGCTCAGCCACTGTCGCTTTCGTCTCGCGCGGTCGGCGAGGCTCGCTTGTGAGTTCGCGTGAGGCCAACAGCCTGCTCCTCCCGACCGAGACGACCCGGACGGACGGGCACTCTGCCGGCCAACGCAGCCTGCACGCCGACAGTCAAGACCGCGTCGTTTTCCGCGAGGACCTCTGTCTTCGGGCTTGGTCCCCGGTCGCGGGCAAAGCAGGGGCCGAACACGCGCGGTCTGACGCCACCTGGTCCAGACCGCCAGTTGCTGTGCTGTCTCTGAAGCGAGCCGCCGTACATTCCGATACCGCTTCCGTGTTGGCAAGCAATACTGCGGCCCCGATGGCCAGCCTGCTGCCGCCGTTTGTCGAGGGACTGCCGGACGGTGTCAGCCGTGCGAGTCTCCCGATACCGTTCCGGGTTGGGCGCGTCAATTGCTACCTGCTGGCCGACCCGCCGGTCACCGTCATCGACCCCGGCACCATGCAGGCGGGCTCCCTCGACGAGCTGGCGGCTCTCCTGAACTCCCGGGGTCTCGGCTTCGGCGACATAGAGCAAATCGTGGTTACCCACGCCCACCCCGATCATTTCGGCGCCGCGGCCGCCGTCGCCGCCCGCTCGGGCGGGCGGATCGTGTCCGGTCTGCCCGAGGTCGCGAGCCTGGTCGGGCCGAGGGACTCCGCAGGCCGCCACGATCTCCTGGTTCGGCTTGGCGTGCCAGACGCAACGGCGCGTTCCCTGATCGGAGCCGAAGACTCGATGCTCGAGCGCCTGGTCAGGTGGGCACGTCCGAGCTTGATCAAGGGCGTCGGGGACGGGGACCCGCTGGCGGCGGGCGGCCGTCAGCTCGTGTGCGTCGTGACCTCCGGACACACGGCTGGTCATCTATCTCTGTGGGACCCGGCGGCCCGCGTCTTGTTCAGTGGCGACCATCTGCTGGGACGCATCATCCCCGTCCCCAGCCTCGAGGCCGTCCGTGGAGCAGGCCGTCGGCACAGCCTGGTCGAGTACCTGGCCGGACTGCAGCGCTTCGTCGCGCTAGATCCGACCATCGTCCTCCCCGGTCACGGCCGTCCCTTCACCGAGGTGGGCGCGCTCGCCGCCAGGCTGCGCTCCCATAGCGTCCAGCGGGCCGAGGACATCGCGGCGATCTTGCTAGGCGGTCCTGCGACGCCTTACGAGGTAGCCCGCCAGTTGCAGTGGCAGCCAGAGGGGGCGAGGCTGGTTATGGGCATCGCGCACGTGCAGGGGCACCTGGATCTTCTCGAGGAGGCTGGACGGGTCACCTCTGACAGGAAGGGCGTCGTGGCGCGTTACCAGCTACGCGTGTGACCACGCCTGTGGGCGTCACGGCGACTTCGTGGGTCTGGGCGCCAGGAAGGATTCCGGAACTTGACGCGTCTCGAGGATCGAGCACCAGCTTTTCGGGCTGCCCGCTCGGGGATGGACTTGCTGCCGAGTCGTCGCAAGTTCGAGCTCACGCCCACGGGCGGCATGACGACGCTTCCTATGCATTCGCTCGATTCTGCATGCAGCCCGACGGGCCCTGGTTTTCAGTGAGAGCGCGTTCCGCCACGTATCCGCGGACGACCACTTCCACGACCCACCGACCGACTCCGGCGCCCTCCCGCCCCGCGCTGCCGGCGCCAGCGGGTGCCCACTTGTCCCATCGCCCCAAGAGCGAGTGCGAAGGCTCACGGCTCGGGAGTTCCGGTTAGCCCGCGGCGCTGGTCTTGACGAGACGCTCACGTCCTCACGTGAAACGGGAACCTTGCGGTTCCGCCGGCCGTCTCGTAGATCAGGACGTAGCTGGCTCCACAAGTCCCTCGGAAGCGCCAGTAGCGCCAATTCGACGTGGCCGTCGCCGTTCTTGCGCCAGGCAACCGCGCCATGGCTCTTCTTGATCGTCATGTGAGCCCAGCGCGGACCTCCACTGAAGCTCTGGTACCAGATCCCGGGCATCACGGTTTTGCCACAAGCCACGGTTGGCGGCTCGATGGCGTTCACCAGGACGTCGGCGTCGACTACCGCGGGGACAGCAATCATCGCCAGCATCGCTAGCACGAGGCTCCTACGGATGAAAGTGGCAGACCGCTTGACCAGCGCCATCTCGCGACCCTACAACGCGAACCCAAACGCCGCAAGAGTTCGCCAGGCGCGTGCGGGCGGCTCCATGTTTCGATGCGCCTTGCGACTCTTGGAACGCCGGACGCGGACCGCCGCCGGCGTCCCGTGCGCAGTCACGAGCTGCGGGCGCCGCGACAGGTCTGTCTGCTCCGTGCAGGCAAGGGAGAGGCAGGACACGTGTTGCTGACCGGCGCCTCGGTTGCCTTGTGCTCTTGCTCCGAGCTGCGGAACCGACGCGCTTGTGGTTTCGCGTTATGGGAGCAGCCGCTTGACCCGCGGACGAGTGCTTTGTCGCCCATATGGAGGAGCGGGTGTCAAGGGGTGGGGGTTGCTGGCCATTGTCTGGTTGGTGGTGGTCGGATGTGGTTGCGGCTTGCGGGGCGGTCCGGGCGTCCTCGGGTTCGCGACGGTGGTGATGCTCATATTCGGGGGCTGGGTACCCCAAGACCTTG
>CALAQT010000429.1 GCA_937888775.1 uncultured Actinomycetes bacterium
CACGTCGGTGAAGTGCGCAACCGCGGCTGCGACGTTCACGGCGAAGCTGTAGACGGCGGCAGCGAACGCGACCGGCACCGCCAGGGGCCGTACGTCGCATAGGGCTAGCTGTAGGGCTCCGGGCTTCGCAGACGCGTTGTGCAACAGCTGTGTAGCTTCGTTTGTGCCTACCAGCTCGGTGAGTGCGGTGGGCCCGTCGACGGGCTGCGGAGATGATCGGCGACGCGGCATGACGATCGCGAGTGCTGGTTCGACTCCGCGCCCCCCGACCATTTGCCCGAAGGTCGAACGATCCTGGTCCCGGGTGTGGGGGCCGGGATGGTGGGGCCTGGCGCGAGAAGCACACGGGTTCGGCTGTTGATTGAGGCACCGATGCCCAGCGTCCAGGTGGCGGGCGGGCGCTGAGTCGAGCGGCCCAGCGGCAAGCGAATCCGAAGAGAGTGGGCGCGTCTTGTTTGGTTCATACGGCGAACGAAAGCGTCCGGCGAGCTCGTCGAGATAGCCTCTCGGGCTGCGTTTGTAGTGATCGCCGGAGCGTAGTAGCATGCCGGCGATGCCACGGAAGGTGTTCGTCGCGATGGTCCTGCTCGGGCTGGTCATCCCGTCCGACTCGCTTGGCGTCACGACCATTTTTGGGAGTGACCTGACCGCGACGCCCAATGTCACTTTCGGCTGCGAGACCATGCCCCAGCTCAGCTACCAGAACCTCGGGTTCTACGAACTCGTGCCGTCGGGCCAGCCGAGCTGCACCTGGCGCCAGCTCGGCGTCTTCGGCGTCGTGGCCGACACGCATGCGAGCACCGTGCCGGGCGACGGCACGATCACGAGCGTGTCGATCAAGTCGGGGGCCAACCCCGCGCCGCTGCGGGTCACGGTCGTGCGCCTGCTAGCCCCGAACGAAAACGGCGGGATCAACAGCAACAAGGCGGCCTGCTGCTACTTCGTCAGGGAAAGTCCGACCTTCCAGCCGACCGCGAACGCGACTAGCACGTTCGCCCTGAATCTCCCGGTGGAGAAGAACGACACCGGCGGCCAGGTGTATACGCAGGATCACGTCGGGATCAGCGCACAGTCGGGCACGGGCGCTCTCCCGCTCGCTGAAGTGGGCCAGCACAGCAGTTTTGCGTTCACCCAGCCCGGGTCGTTCGACGCGAACTTCACCTATTCGGCGATGGGCGCTCAGGCCGGCGATACGCAGGGTGGCCGCGCCGAGCAGGGCGTCGCCGGCTTCGAGGTGCTTGCGCGCTTCACCTGGTGTTCGGGCACGGCAACCGCGGCCCGGACGGCGCAGACCTGCGGCGGTGAAGGCACGAATAGTGGCGGCGCGACGGCTCCGGCGAAGCTCGGGACGACAAGGCTGCGAGCCCGCAACGGCAAGGTCGGCCTGTCGATCCGCTGCCTGCTGGTGAGCACGTGCAGCGGGCGGGTGACGCTGCGCACGAACGGACGGCGGCCGAGGACTGTGGGGTCGGCCAGCGTGTCCGTGCGCGCAGGCAGCGCAAAGACCGTATCGGTGCCGCTGAACGCCGCCGGCCTTTCGCTGGCAGCCAGGCGCGGCACAACCGCCCTGCAGGCCTTGATCGATCTCGGCCGCAGCGGCAAGCTAACGACGGCCGTCTCGCTACGCGGCTCAGGCTGAGCGCACGGCCCATCAGGCGCTCCTCAAGCGTTGAGCTGCGCGTGCCCGCGAGCCTGTGGGGTGCAGAAACCCGGTCGGGTGCACAAGCCCGGTTGAGCTTTACGCAGCGACGCTGTACTCCTGGATCAACCCGCCGAGCCGGTCGCGGCGGCTAACCCCAGCCTCCTGCCGCGGGCGCAGTGAGGGCACACGTAACCCCCGCGGACGAAACCACGGAACAGGGCCTCCGTCAAAACCGGCCTGGCTCACTACGCGCCCACAGAGACTGACGGGGATCAAGAGATGAGGACGAGGTCAGCGCGCCAAAAGCGCGAAAGTCGAGGTTCATGTCGTCGGGTCCATGACCCGCCGCGGCGCGGAAGCCGAGCGCGACCTGCTGTTGCGCCCGAGCCGCCGCACCGTCAGGCGCCTCGACGCCAAACCCCAAGGCCGCTCATAGCAGCGGGGGCCCGGGCGTCGGCCTCGACCAGGTATCTGGTATCTTGACACCGCTCGGACGAGGCCGAAAAGGGGGAGGGGAGTGACGGGATCTGGAACCTCGGGCGCCACTGCAGCGGCCGTTCGGCTGGCTCGGGTTGCGGTCCTGATTGGCGTAGCTGCGTGCGCAACGCTCGCCGGTGCGGCCTCCGCGGCCGCCCTCAACATGACCGGCACGTGGAAGGCCAACTACCACTGTGAAGCCGGCTGGTGCGCCGGCGGCGACTCCCCCGCTACAGACGTGCTCACCCAGGCAGAAGGCTCGAGCGTGGTCACGGGATCCAACGGGTCGGAAAGCATCTCTGGAACGCTCAGCGGCAACACCTTCAACTACACGAGCACCACCGGTGGCTACGAAGCCAAAGCGACGCTCACGGTGTCGGCTGACGGCCTGTCCTGGACCGGTCCGGCCACCGACAACAACGGCACGAGCGGCATCTACACGGCCACGCGCGAAGCCACGATGGCCACGATCTCGGGCAACGTCGCCGATCAGAACGCGATTGCGGCACCCGGCGTGAAGCTCAAGCTGACCGGCACCAGCGACGCTGAAAAAGAAGTCACGATGACCGCCACCGCGGACGCGCAAGGCAACTACTCCTTCGAAGTCGAACGGGGCAAATACACGGTCTCGGCAAGCGGCGAACCGACCGAACAGAACGGCGGCAAACAGAACGGCGGCACGCTTGCGGTGCGCAAGCAGACCTTCGGCGCGCACGATCCGGAATGTCCGGGCAAAGCCAAGGAAGCTGAATGCGCGCTGAACCACATCGGAACCGGCGAAACCGCGCAGGTCAAGTTCGCTTACTTCCAGTGCTCGGCGACCGACCGTCTGCCCAACGGGAAGCCCCCCACACACTGCCCGATCATCTTCATCCCCGGATTCCTCGGCTCGCGCATCTCCTGTGGAGATCGGGAAATGTGGACGGCGCTTCCTAGCCCCGACTTCGCCGACCTGCAACTCAAGCCGGACGGGGAAACCAACTCCGGCGCACCCGGCTCATGTGCCGCCGAAGCGAAAGCGGGCGAACAGTGGAGCGGAGTCGTGGCCACCGCAGCCGGCAAGGACATCTACGGCGCCGCGCTCTCATTCCTCGGCAAACTTGCCCCCAGCGACGACTACGCGCTGCCCTACGACTGGCGTAAGTCGCCGCTGATCGCGAAGGAAGCGCTGGAAAAACTGGTCCCGAAAGTGCTCGAAGAACAGGGCGCCAAGCGGGTCGTGCTGATAGCCCACTCGATGGGCGGGCTGGTGCTGCAGTCCTACATCGCCAACTCTGCCAACGCGGAAAAGGTGGTGCGTGCCGTCACCCTTGGCACCCCCTACTGGGGCGCCGTCAAGTCGCACGCCTCGCTGCTGACCGGGAAATCCAACGAAATCGCCCAGGAAACGTTCGGACTGGACCTGTTCATCAAACGCGTCGTGGCCGAAGAAGAGGAATCGAGCGGCAGCTACAACAGCTCGATCTTCGCGACCGACCTGCAGCTCGCGGCGCGCAACATGCAGGGTCTCTACTGGCTCTACCCAGCCGACGAATACGGCCCGTGGCTGCAGGTGACCGATCGCCACTATCCACTCGGCTTCATGAAGACGTCCCAGATCCGGCCCTGGGTCACCTCGCTCGGCGGCAGCCCCGGGCTCGTCACCAACGCGGTCAACGGCCATACTGCGATCACCGGCTACCCGTCGAACAACGTGGACTTCCAGGTCGTGGCCGGGGCGGGCACGCCGACCGAAGCCGCCCTGAAGGTCGAAGAAAACCCCACTTCCGTGACGCAGCCTGTGACGGTCTGGTACGCCTCCGGCGACGGCACCGTGCCGCTCGTGTCCGCGACCGAGGGTGCCTCCGAAGGCAAATCGGTGCCGATCCCGGTGCATTACGTGTGCCGCGTCGATCACGTCGCCTTGACCGGAAACGCGACGGTGCAGAAAGGAATCGAAGGGTTCCTGCTCAAGGGCGAAGCGATCACGGGTCTGGACGACAACTGCCCCTACACGGGCGTCGCGATGAAGATCTTCGAACCGGTCATCCCCGAACACGGCAAGGCCGCGATCGGCGCCAGTGCGCAGCCGAAGAAAGCTGCCAAGGGACCCGCCGTGACGGTGCAGACGTCCACCGGCGCGATCTCGCTCGGGGAAGCCGCTGAACGCGGCCTCGTGACCAAGTTCCAGGATGGTGGCGTCACCTTCATCGCCGACACCAACAGCAACCCGGTGACCGTGAACGTCACCGGCTCCTCGGTCGGAGTTTCGGTGCAGAGCATCAAGAGCGGCGGCAGGGGCAACGAGTCGGGCAGCGGCCCGTCCGTTCTCTACGGCCCGGTCCACGGCTCGATCACGATCGGCCCCGCCGGGACCGTCAAGCACGGCAAGAAGACCCTGCGCCCCGTCCACGACCGCAAGTCACCCCACACGACCGCCCGGGTCAGCCGGCACGGCAAGCGGGTGAGGGTGACACTGAAGGCGCACAGCGCCGTCGGCATCACGGCGACCTTCGTTCGCATCGGCAAGGGCCCCGCGAGGGCCTACCGCGGTCCGTTCCTGATCAAGGCCTCGCAGCTGAAGTCGCTGCGCTTTGAGAGCGTCGATCGCTTCGGGCACTGGGAGCGTCCTCAGCGCGTCCACCGCTGAGCGTTACGGCGCTCCGCCACGGCCCTGAGTGGCGTACATAGGGCTCCCGACGACAGTGGCGGTGGATGCTCAAGCAAGCCTACGCAGAGAAGGAGAAGCTTGAGAACATAACTGGGCTGCGCGGCGAGGCGCTGACGGTGCCGATCTAGCTTGATCGCGGGAAATCCAGAGCGCAGATCGTCAAGAGAGATTGCCCTAATAGCTCGACTTTCGGCTTTTCACGCGGCTACCACGCCATGGGGTCTAGTCCACCATAGGCATCAAGGTCGAACCGGCCCAGTCCCCCAGGGGGCTGGGCCTTCGGCGTCCCCCGATCGGGCTAGCAGGGTCAGATTGAGCGCTTGGAGGGAGGCGAGGTTGGGGCGGCTTGCTCGACATTGTGCATCATGCCGTGGCTGCGTGAGCCGTCGAGTGACCGCGGTTACACACGCAGCAGGATCGGACGGCCCGACAGCTGCTGCGCGTGTCCTAGCCTGAAGGGATGCGTGTCGAGCTTCTGTTCTGGGACGGCTGCCCCTCGTATCCCAAGGCGCTTGCCGAGCTGCGCGGAGCGATGGTGGACGTAGCGCTCGACCCGAGAAGGGTCGTTGTCCGTGAGGTCCAGACGCAGGCCGAGGCAACGCTCGAGCGCTTCGTCGGGTCGCCAACAATCCGCATCGACGGCGTGGATGTTCAGCCACCCGGCGAGGAGCCGGTCGGACTGACGTGCCGCATCTACCGTCGCCGCGACGGCCGGATCTCGCCGACACCGGACCCAGCCGACCTGCGTGACGCACTGCGCGCTGCCCAGAGCGCCACTACCGAGAGGAAATAGATGACAGCGATGGGCGATCACGCTCCTACGTTCGCCCTGCCAGACACCGATGGCGCCACGCACGAGCCGGGCGAGGCTCCCGCAACGGTCGTCGTGTTTACCTGCAACCACTGCCCCTACGCGCTGGCATGGCATGAGCGAATCATCGATGTCGCACGGGACTACGCCAACCGCGGAGTGCGGGTGCTGGCAGTCAATGCCAACGATGCGAAGAACTATCCGCGCGACTCGCTGCAGGCGATGCGCGCTCGCGTTGAGCGTGGAGAGTTCGAAGGCGTCCCGTACCTGTACGAGGAATCGCAGAACGTCGCCGGCGCTTATGGCGCGAAGACGACACCCGATGTGTTCGTGCTCGATGCCGCCGGACTACTCCGCTACCGCGGCGCCCCGGACGCCGACCACGACAACCCCGCAGAGAACGCCGCCCTCTTGCGTGGCGCCCTCGACGCGGTGCTCAACGGTCGCGACCCCAACCCGGTCGAGACGCCACCGGTCGGTTGCTCGATCAAGTGGAAGACCCGAGGACCCGGACCCCAACCCGCACGAGACTCCCAGCCCAGCACTGTCCGCGGCAAGGGGTCCACTCCATTCGCTGGGCGCCGGAGTCGGGATACCGCGGTGGCGTAGGATCCGGCGCATGTACAGTCAGATCGCCGCCAACAAACGACGCAGCGTCATCGTTGTCGTCATGTTCTTCGTGATCTGGCTTGCCATCGGAGCCGCCGTGGGCTTCCTCTTCAAAGCCGTTGCCCACCCCGCGGTCAACCCCGCTCTCGAAAATGCCCCGCAGACAAGCTACGGCTGGGGCCCGGTCATCATCGGCATCGCGATCGGCGGTCTCCTGGCCTTCGGCGGGATCGTCTACTCCCTGAACGCGGGAGCCGGGCTGGTGCTTCGGGTCTCGGGGGCCGAACCGGCCGACCCAGCCCAGTTCCAGCAGCTGCACAACCTGGTGGAGGCACTGGCCATCGGCGAGGGGATCCCCAAGCCCGCGGTCTATGTGATCGACGACCCCTCGCCCAACGCCTTTGCCACCGGGGTCAGCCCGGAAAAGGCAGCCATCACCTTCACCACGGGACTACTCGCCATCATGAACCGCGAGGAGCTCGAAGGCGTAGCCAGCCACGAGATGAGCCACATCAAGAACCACGACATCCGTCTCCTGCTTGTGGTCGGAACCATGATCGGCATGGCCGCCCTGCTGGCCAGCATCCTGTGGCGGAGCGCGTTCTTTGCCGGAGGCGGGCGAGGCGGCAGAGGCAACCAGATCGTGATCGTGATCTTCGCCACCGGCCTGCTGCTCGCGATCGTCGGGTTCATCTTCGGTCCGCTCATGCGCTTGGCACTCTCACGCCGCCGTGAGTCGCTGGCCGATGTGAGCGGTGTGGAGTTGACCCGCAACCCGGCGGGGCTGCTGGGCGCCCTGAAGAAGCTGCAGCAGAACGACAAACCGTTCAAGAACATGAACCATTCCACCGCGGCGATGTGCATCGACGACCCGCTGCAGCACCACGAGGCCTGGTACCACCACCTCTACGACACCCACCCTCCCATCGAGGAGCGGATCGCTGCACTTGAAAAGATCGCCTCAGGCCAGTCTGTCTGACCCGGCCGATCGGTCCACCCGGCCGAGTCTCAGCCGGCTGGCGGCGGGCCCTGGGTGCCGGTGGCAGGCGGAGGGCCCTCGGGGATGGCGGCAGGTACGGGCGCTGGGCTGGCCGCGCCTGGGTCAGAACCGGCGAAGCTCACCTCGGGTACGGCGCGGTCCTCCTCGTCGGTAGCGAAGAACGCCACCGCCTTGAAGCCGAACGTCCCGGCAAACAGATTGCGCGGAAATGACTGCAGCGCGATGTTGTAGTCGCGGGCGCTGGTGTTGTAGTAGCGGCGGGCGTACTCGATCTTGTCCTCTGTGCTGGTCAGCGTCTCTTGGAGCTGGAGGAAACTCTCGACTGCCCGCAGCTGCGGATAGTTCTCGGCGACCGCGAACAGCGAACGCAGCGCCCCGGACAGGGCGTTCTCCGCGGGGGCGATCTGACCCGGATCGCCGGTCGCGCCGGCGGTGATCGCGTTGGCCCGGGCCTGGGTCACCGCCTCGAAGGTCCCTTTCTCGTGGGCGGCGTAGCCCTGCACCGTCGAGACCAGGTTGGGGATCAGGTCGTGGCGGCGCTTGAGCTCGACGTCGATCTCCGACCACGCCTCCTGTGTCCGGTTGCGCCTCTTGACGAGACCGTTGTACCCGGCCCACAAGCCGAGGGCGAGGAGCACGACGATGACGATGACGACGATCAGTACAGCCATTTGTGGAGCGAACCTCTCCGAGGTTTGGTGGTGCGAACTCTACCGCGTAGGGTCCGAGAACTTGATTCCGGGCTCGACGTGCGCCGGGCGACGCGAGGCCAGTGCGCGGTAGCCTCGATAGACGGCGTCCAATTCGGGGTCCAAACTGAGAGCAACTCCAGTTCGGTGACATGGGCTTGTTCCTTTGCGGATGTGCCTGTCACGGCACGACCTGCACACTCGAGGCTAAACCTGGCCCGGAGCCGACACATCGGGAACTCCCCCAACCCGGGTGCGCATTTCTACGTACGATGGCCCGCTCCGGCACCACCGTGGGTTGACAGTGCAATCACGCTCTGCCGCGTAGGGTGCACAAACTCGATCAGCCGCCTCTCGCCCAACGCCCCGGATCCTTGACGAAGACCGGGCACGTTACGTGCCCGCAAGCCCGCGACCGCGTTTGCGCACCCCACAAGGATTTTAAGGAGGTTGGTGAGGCGGCGCTTGCCTGCGTGGACCGTATCGGGGCAGACTACGGATCCACCTCCCAACGGATTCAGCGCGGTCTCGAGCCTGTCGCTCCGTAGCTGAGCTGTTGCTACCCGCAACGATGGTCGATCGCTCGCGCGGGCCCGCTGCGCGATCGGTAAGTCCGACCGCATCGAGGCGCGTCCTACTGCTGACGGGTGGCTTGGTCCGCCTGGTCAGGGTTGGCGGGAGGGCTCCCGGGTGTGGTGCCGCGCGCCCTGGGTCGGCGAAGCGCCCAGCGGCGGAGCTCGTCGGAGCCCCAGACGAGGATCGGGAAGGCCGCGAGCGGGGCGAGTTCGCGCCAGCCGAGCGCGGCGGTGCCGAACGCCGTCTGCAGTGTCGGGGTGTAGACGACGGCGGCGGCGAAGGCGATCTCGAAGGCGATGCCCCAGAGTAGGAAGCGGTTGGAGAGGACGCCGATCGAGCGCAGCGAGGCGCGGGTCGTGCGCGTGGCGAACGCGGTCCCTACCTGGCAGGCGGTGATGCCGGCGAAGGTCGATGTCGTGGCGACGAGGTAGTCGTGGTGCAGCGGGCTGCCGGTGCCGGTGCGGTCGCCTGGTGACCAGCCGGCGCGCAGGAGCACCCAGAAGAAGGCGCCGGTCACGAGCGCCGCCTCCAGGAGGCCCAGCCATGCCCACGCGCGGATGAGCATGGGGCGGTCGAGGATGCCGTGCTCGCGCTTTCGTGGGGGGCGGTCCATGATCCCCGGCTCGGCGGGCTCGCGGCCGAGCGCCAGTGCGGGCAGCGTCTCTGTGCCGAGGTCGATTGCGAGGATCTGCAGCGCGGTGATCCCCAACGGGATCGCTCCCCCGCTGAGCGCGTAGATCAGGAATGGGATCACCTCGGGGGTGGAATGGGCGAAGATGTAGGTGACGAACTTGCGGATGTTCTCGTAGACGATCCGCCCCTCCTCGACGGCGGCGACGATCGAGGCGAAGCTGTCGTCGGTGAGCACCATCGTCGCGGCCTCGCGCGCGACCTCGGTGCCCGTGGCGCCCATCGCGATGCCGATGTCGGCGCGGCGCAGCGCGGGCGCGTCGTTGACACCGTCGCCGGTCATCGCGACGGTCTGACCCTGGGCGCGCAGCGCATCGACGATATGCAGCTTGGTCTCGGGTGAGCCGCGCGCGATGATCAGCTCGCGCTCGTCCGCCAGCAGCTGCTCGAGCTCGTCCTCGGCCATGGCGTCGGCCTCGGCGCCGGAGACGATGCGCGGCGTGCCGTGCACGATCCCGACCTCGCGCGCGATCGCCTGCGCGGTCAGCGCGTGGTCACCGGTGACCACAATGATTCTGATCCCCGCTCGCCGGCAGCGCGTGACGGCGTCGGCGACCTCCGGGCGCGGCGGGTCCTCGAACGCCGCGAGCCCGAGGAAGCACAGGCCCGACTCGGCCTGCTCGCGTGCGGCGCGCGCGTCGGTGGGCACGTGGCGCTCGGCGAAGCCGAGCACGCGCAGCCCGCGGGCCGCGTAGCGCTCGAACGCGGCGCGGATCTCGGCGCGATCGCCGGCTTCGAGCGGACGCTGGCCCTCGGCTCCGCGGACGGTGGTGCAGCGCTCGAGCAGCTCCAGCGGCGCGCCCTTGGTGTGGTACCAGAGCCGGTCGTCGGTCTCCAGGTCGAGCGTCGTCATTCGCTTCACCCGAGCGTCGAAGTGGTAGGTGCGCTGGCGAGCGCGCTCGCGCTCGGCGAGTAGCCCCTCGACATCCTCGCCGAGCGCCGCGGCGGCGAGCAGCAGGGCGCTCTCGCTCGGATCGCCGCTGCGGCGCCAACCGCCATCCTCGCGCTCGAGCGTCGCGTTATTGCAGCGCACCGCAGTGCGCAACAGCCCCGAGAACGGCTCGCGCCCATCAATGCGCTGAAGCGGTGAGCGGGTCAGATCGATCTCGGCACCGTCGGACCACAGCAGCCGCGTCGTCATCCGCCCCTCGGTGAGCGTGCCCGTCTTGTCGGTGCAGATCACGTTGGTGGAGCCGAGCGTCTCGACCGCCGTGAGGCGCTTGACCAGGGCGCGCCGTTTGGCCATGCGCCGCAAGCCCACCGCCAGCGCGAGGGTGATCGTCGGCAGCAGCCCCTCCGGGACGTTCGCCACGAGCAGGCCGATAGCGAACGTCAACGCGTCCTTGACCCCCAGCCCCGCCGCGGTCACGCCGAGTAGGAGGAACAGCGCCCCCGCGCCCACCGCCACGAGCGCGATCAACCGTGCGGCCCCGTTGACCTGGGCCTGTAGCGGACTGATCTCTCCACGCACCCGCTGCGAGAGGGCCGCGATGCGCCCGAGCTGCGTGCTCATCCCCGTCGCGTACACGACCCCCTGCGCCTCGCCCGCCGTGCAGAGCGTGCCCGAGAACACGAGGTCCTCGGCCTCAAACGGTGTGGAGGCGCGGCGCCGGCGCCGCGCGCTGCGCGCGACCGGCTGGGACTCGCCCGTCAGGGCCGCCATGTCGAGCTCGAGCGACCCCGCGAGCAGCCTTGCGTCGGCGCACAGGCGATCACCCTCGGCGAGCAGCACCACATCGCCGGGGACCAGCGTCGCCGCGTCTACCTCGACCGCCTCGCCCGCGCGGCGCACGCGCACCCGCGGCGGAAGCATCCGCGCGAGCGCCTCCGTCGCGCGCTCGGCCTGGAGCTCCTGCACAAACGCGAACGTGGCGTTGAGCACGATCACCGCAACGATCGCCGCGGCCAGCGTCGCGTTGCCTGCCACCAGCGCCAGCACCGCCGCAAGCCACAGGAGCGCGGCCAGCGGATGGGTGAACTGCCGGGCGAGCTCGCGCAGGTGACCGGCGCCCTCGCGGCGACGAATCTCGTTGCGTCCGTACTGCACGAGTCGGCGCTCGACCTCGCGCGCCGTCAGGCCCGCGCGGCTGCTGCGCAGATCGCGCAGCAGCGCATCGGCGCGCTCCTCGGGATCGAGCGTTACCTGCATCTCCATACCTAGCTCAGCTCCCTAAGCTGACCGATTCGCCCGTCGAGCAACCCCATCAGCTCGGTGGCGAGCACGTCGGCGGGACGGTCGCTGGGCCTCCCGCTGACCGTCGCGCTCGATCGTTGCCTGTGGGGTGCGTAAACGCGGGCGCGGGCTTCGTGGCACGTAACGTGCCTGGTCTTCGTCAACGATCCGGGGGTCTGCTCGTGTTCTGGTCGGTGCTTTACATCGCGCCGCGGCGCGTGCTGGAACTGGTTCTGCTGCGCGCTCGATCGGATGAGTCCAAGGAGCTCGAGATCGTCCTGCTGCGCCATCAGCTTCACGTTCTGCGTCGTCAGGTGTCCCGAGCCCAACCGAAGCCTGCGGAGCGCTTCTTCCTCGCTGCCGCGAGCCGGCTGCTCGGGCGCGGCTTTTGGCGCACCTTCTTCGTTACCCCAGAGACACTGCTGCGCTGGCATCGTGAACTCCTCGCAAGACGTTGGAGCGACCCCCACCGTAGTCCAGGTCGACCAGCGCTCGCAGATGCAACCGCGCAGCTTGTCCTGCGCCTCGCGCGCGAGAATCCGCGCTGGGCTATGAAAGAATCACGGGAGAACTCAAGAATCTCGGCATTACCGTTTCGCCCACCACAGTCCGCAAGACCAGCAGCGAGCCAGCGGTAGAGGATCACCTCGTGCCAACGAACAAGACGGACCTCGGGCTCCACGCTTGGGGCAACATTGTGCCCGCGTGTCGTGAATGCAACGCCAAGAAGCAGGGAGCCGACTGGCGCGAGGACCGCGACGTGCGGCCGATCATCCCGCCCCGCCAGACCACGGCAGTCAAGCGCGGCGATCACAAGCCGCCCACCTGCGAGCACGGCGAGTGGCGGTTCGCCGGAGCCGACTACAAGCGGAAGGCAACCAAGTGGCGCTGCCCGACCCGCGAATGCAAGCCCGCATCGGTCTGGATCAAGGCCG
>CALAQT010000430.1 GCA_937888775.1 uncultured Actinomycetes bacterium
GTGTGCTCTTCCGATCTGGTGCTCGTGGCGCCGCCGCCCCCGCACCCGGCGCCGGCCAGCGCGACGGCGAGTGCGGACAGCACGGCCGCGCCGCGCGTAGATCTTGCCCGAGCTGACCATGAACCAGCCGGGGTCACGGCGTCACAATCGAGGTTGAGAACACGCAGCTAATGCCAGCGAGCCTAGCCAACGACACCACGCCCCCAGCCGGATCCGCAGTTGTCCTGTGAGAATCCTCACCAACCGCCAAGGCGATGCGCATCGAGCGCTGACAGCCTGCCGGCCGTGCTTGTGCGCGCCGTGACCGCCCCGGGCAGGCTGGCGCGCACGCCCGGCCTCGGGGTTGCCCTGGCCTCCGTGATGGTGGCGCTCGCGCTCGGGGGGTGCGGCGGTTCTACCCGCCACCGCAGCACATCGTCGACCACGGCCAAGCTGTCGCCGCTGCCCCAGGCCGCCGTGGGCCTCGGGCGATCAACCGCAGTGAACATCTACCGCGCCGACGGGGCGGGAGACCTCAGCCCGGCCGTGCGAGGGGACCCGGCGCTGGTCTACGTGCCCAACAGCATGAGCAACACGGTCGACGTGATCAGCCAGCGGACGATGCGGATCGTCGAGCAGTTCCCCACCGGAGCGCTGCCGCAGCACGTCACGCCCTCCTATGACCTGCGGACGCTGTACGTGGACAACGACGTGGGCAACACCCTAACTCCGATCAATCCGCACACGAGCCGCCCTGGCCGCCCGATACGGGTGGAGGACCCCTACAACCTGTACTTCACCCCCGACGGCCGGTTCGCGATCGTCGTGGCCGAACGCCTGGAGCGGCTCGACTTTCGTGACCCCCGCACGATGCGCCTGGTGCACTCGCTGTCGGTGCCCGCCTGCCGTGGGGTCGATCACATGGATTTCTCCCCCGGCGGACGCTATGCGTTCGCGAGCTGTGAGTTCGCCGGCCGGATGATCGAGGTCGACCTCCGGACCCAACGGGTGCTCCGGACGTTGGTGCTCGACCGCGGGCTGGCCAGCCCCCAGGATGTCAAGCTGTCCCCCGACGGTCGCACGCTCTACACCGCCGACCAGCTGAACGGCGGCCTGTGGGAGATCAACCCGTCGACGTTCCGGGTGATCGGCTTCCTCAAGACCGGCGCGGGCGCCCACGGGCTCTACCCGAGCCGCAACGCCCGGTTCCTGTACGTCTCCAACCGCCAGGCGGGGTCGATCTCGGTCGTCAGCTTCCGGACCCGGCGCGTGGTCAAGACCTGGCAACTGCCGTTACCCGCCAGCCCTGACATGGGCGGCGTGTCGGCCGACGGCAGCACGCTATGGCTGAGCGGGCGCTACAACGCGGTTGTCTACGCGATCGATACCCGCACGGGCCACCTGCGCGCAACGATCCCCGTCGGCCAGGGCCCCCACGGGCTGTGCGTGTGGCCCCAGCCGGGGACCTACTCGCTTGGGCACACCGGCATCCTGCGCTGACGCCAGCCGGCGGTGCGACCGGACTGACGGCGACGACCACTTAGGATCCGCAGCGTGTCGTCCGCGCCCGGGATAACGGTTGTGGGATCGGCGAACGTCGATCTCGTTGCCCGTTGCGAGCGGCTGCCGCGTCCGGGCGAGACGGTTACCGATGCGGTGTTTGAGCGTGTCCCGGGTGGTAAGGGCGCGAATCAGGCCGTCGCGGCAGCGCGACTCGGTGCTCGGGTGCGGTTCGTCGGGCGAGTCGGTGTGGATGATCTGGTGTTGGGATCGCTGAAGCGAGAGGGCGTCGACACCACTGGCGTCGTGCGCGACGAAGGAGAGAGCGGCGTCGCGCTGATCCTGGTCGAGACGAGCGGCGAGAACGTGATCGTGGTCGCGCCGGGGGCGAACCGGCGGCTGACTCCCGGCGACGTGGAGGTGGGCGAGGCTGACGCGGTCATGTGCCAGCAGGAGATCCCGAGCGCGGTGGTCGCCGCGGCGGCTGCCGGGGCACGTTTCTTCTGCTTGAACGCTGCACCCGCGCGAGGCCCGCTGGTGCTCGAGCCCGACCTGCTGGTCGTCAACCCCTACGAGTACGAGCTCGTAGGTCCTTACCTCGGGCTGGTCGCGTTGACCTTGGGCGCGGAGGGCGCGGTGCTGCTGCAGGGCGGCCGGGAGGTCGCCCGGGCACGGCCGCCGCGCATCAAAGCGGTGGACGGCACGGCAGCCGGCGACGCGTTCTGCGCAGCACTGGTCGTGGCGCTGCTGCAGGGCAAGGAGCGCTCGGAAGCGCTGGGGTGGGCCTGCGCCGCCGGGGCGCTCGCGGCTTCTCGCCCAGGCGCGCAACCCTCGCTGCCAACGGCAGCCGAGGTGGACGCCATCATCGCCCCATGACGGACATCATCCTCGACTGCGACCCTGGCCACGACGATGCGATCGCGCTCCTGCTGGCGCTCGCCAGCCCCGAGGTAGCGCTGCTCGGCGTGACCACGGTCTCCGGCAACCAGACGCTCGACAAGACGACGGCAAACGCGATCCGCGTCCTTGACCATGTCGGCCACGGCGAGATCGCGGTCGCCGCCGGCGCGCCGCGCCCCCTGGTCCGCGAGCGCCACGTCGCCGCGCATGTGCACGGCGAAACCGGGCTCGACGGGCCAGACTTGCCGCCGCCATCCAGAGCCCCCGAGCCCGCGCACGCGATCGACTGGATCGCGACGGCCCTGGTCGCCAATCCACGTCCCGTCACGCTGGTTGCGACTGGGCCGCTGACGAACATCGCGCTGTTCCTGGCACGCTATCCGGAACTAACGACGAGAGTCGAGCGGATCGTGCTGATGGGCGGGGCGATCGCCGAGGGCAACGCGACACCGGCCGCCGAGTTCAACATCTGGGCCGATCCCGAGGCGGCACACCGCGTGTTCGCCAGTGGGATCGACCTCACGATGGCCGGGCTCGACGTCACCCACCAGGCGCTGATGACACCTGTCCACACCGAGCGGCTCGCGGGCGCCGGCACCGCCGGCAAGCTGGTCGCCGATCTATATGACTTCTACGCCCAGTTTCATCAGCGCCAGTACGGCTGGAAGGGGGCGCCCGTGCACGACGCCGTCGCGATGGCACACGTGATCGACGTCACGCTGCTCAACACCAAGCACTGCGGCGTGATCATCGACACCGGCCCCGAGCTCTCCCGCGGTCGCACCCACGTTGATCTCTCGGGGCGCGCGGGGTGGGAGCCCAACTGCCACGTGGCGGTAGCCATCGACTCCGAGCGCTTCCTCGAGCTCCTGATCAGCCGGATCAGCGCGCTTGGCTGACGCCAACGTGTTCCGCGGACAGCGACCTCGTCCTCAGGCCAGTTGTCGAGCAGTTGCGCGAGAGATCGTCCGGCCCGGCGAAGATATGGGTTGATGAGAGCCTTCGCGCGGCCCTTTCGCAGGCGCTGGTTTGCTGACCTCAAGGCCGAGGCGCTGGCTTGGTGGGTAAGCACGGCCTCAGCCCAGACGCTCCAGTGGGTCATGCGCAGCCGGCTCCGCGGCCTGCTGTTGTGGCAGATCTTCCGCACGATACGTCAGCGCGCACAGCCCGATATGCGCCTCAATGCGGTCGTGGAGTTCAGGATCACGGGCCGGCGGGACGGCGGCACCGACCGCTACCAGCTCATACTCGCCGACGGCCGGTGCAGGACATCAAGACGCGGCGAACACAAGGCAGCGTTGACGCTGGAGCTTTCACCGTTGGCGTTCCTGCAACTGGTGGGCGGTGTCACGAGCGCCCAACGACTCATGATCACCCGCAGACTCAAGCTGCGCGGTGACCTCATGCTCGCCCTGGCCCTCCCGACCGCACTCAGGATTCCCAGGCGCCGCCCGCGACCGCTCAAATGACCGCCGTAATCCCGATGCCGTTCACGCAGATTCCGTGCGAGGCCCAGTACGCGCACATCCCGCGGGTGAGCATCTTCAGCGCCCCCTTGGTGGCCGCATAGGGAGCGATGGTCGGTCTGGCCAGCTCGCTCTGCAACGAGCAGACGTTGATGATCTTGCCGGCGCCGCGACTGAGCATCCGGGCTCCAACCGCGGCGGCCACGGACCGGACGCGCCCCAAGCCCTCGGCGGTGCAGCCGCTTGTCTTGGCTACTCGGCCATTCCCGTATCGATCCAGCGGGCGAACGCCTCGATCTTCTCGTCGGGCCGCTTGCCGCAGACCAGCGAGACCAACTTCACGAGTTGCGCTCGCGGGTGATCGAACTCTGAGCGGGCCGTTTCGTCACGCTTGGATAACACGAACTCTCGCGCCGTTCGTTATATTCACGTGACTTGGTCAGGTTTCGAAGCCTCCGCATCTTGATCGGGCTGGCGGTCGCGGTGGGCTTGGCCGGGGCGGCCATCGCCGCGAGCTCGGTCAGCACGGGCCGAATCGGCCCTTCCTTGCACATGACCGGCAACGGCCGGCTGCTGGCGCCGCCGGGCCAGCTGGTGACGCTCGGTGATTTCCCCACCGGCGGCGCACTCACGCCCGATGGGCGCTTTTACTGGACCGTGTCAACCGGGAGGGGGTTGAACGACATCCGGATCGTCGCCGTCGGCCTAAAGCACCCTCGGGTGATCCAGATCCTGCCGCTCCCCGGCGCCTCTGGCGGCATTGCCATCGACGGTAAGCGGTCGCGCGTGTATGTGTCGGGCGTCCCGGACTCGACTGACACCGACGAGCGGCGGCCCGGGCTCCCCGGTCGCGGCGGCGACGTGATCCACGTCTTCCGCTACGACCGCCACAGCGGCATCGCCGCCGAGACGGGAACGATCGCCGTGCCACCGCCGCCGTCAGCGGCGGTCCCGCAGGCCTTTCCGCCGCAGAAGTCCGGCCACGAATCGTGGCCCGACCGGCTCGCCGTCTCGCCCAACGGTCAGACGCTGCTCGTGCCCCTCAATCTCGCCGACGCGGCGGCCGTGGTCGATACGAGCTCGCACGCGGTCCGTTACGTCCCCACGGGTGCGTATCCATACGGGGCGGCGATCTTGCCCGACGGCCGGACCGGGCTGGTCTCGAACGAGGGACCGGGCACCGTATCGATGATCGCGCTTGCCAGCGCGACCAAGATCAAGGACATCCAAGCAGGCGCGAACCTCTCCCATCCGGAGGGAATCGCGCTCAACCCCAGAACGTCGCGCGCGTATGTGGCGATCGCCAACGAGAACCAGGTCGCCGTCATCAACACAAAAAGCATGACGCTCGACAAGGTCCTCTCGGTCGAGCGTCCGCAGGGCGGAGGGGAGTCGCCGGTAGCGGTGGCGGTAACACCAAATGGTCGCCGGCTCGTCGTCGCCGAGGCAGCTGCAGACGAGCTCGCCGTGTTCGCACTGCCGTCGGGAACACGGCTCGGCCGGATCCCGACCGCAGCCTATCCCGCCGACGTTCAGGCGACGAGCACGCGCCTGCTGTGGATCGCGGCTAAGGGACTCGGCGCCGGACCTAACCGGAACGGCCCGAATCCGCTCGCAACCAACGACAACAACCTACTCGCGCACCCCGGCAGCGCCGTGCTCAGCTCAGGCCGCGCTGGCATTCTGCCCTTCCCGAGCGACCGACAGATCAGTCAGTTCACCGTGGGCGCAAACCGCCAGTTGATCCCAACCAACTTCGAGCGTGCGCCGAGCGGCACTCCGCTGCGCCCCGGCGGTCCGATCAAGCACGTGTTCTTCATCATCCGGGAGAACCGCACCTACGACCAGGTCCTCGGCGATGACAGCCGCGGCGACGGCGACCCGGCGCTGACGCTGTTCGGCAAGCGGATCACCCCCAACATGCACGCGCTCGTGCGCCGCTTCCCGCTGCTCGACCACGTCTACGCCAACTCCGAGGCGTCGATCGACGGCCACTTCTGGACCAGCGCCGCCGCCGTATCCGACTACGTACAGAAGAACTGGCAGCAGAACTACGCGGGTCGCAACCGCCCCTACGACTTCGGCGCGTACACGATCAGCTGGCCCGGAACCGGGTTCCTGTTCGACCGCGCGCAGCGCCAGGGCATCTCCTACTTCAACTACGGCGAGGTGATCGCCGGCACGGTGCCGCCGAACGTGCTGAAGGTGCTTGGGGTGACCGACAAGGACATCGGCCCGGCGCAGGCCAAGCTCGAGAACCAGAAGTTCGCCCATTCGAACCTCGGATATCCGTTCGGCTGTTATCCGAACGACATCTCGATCGGCACCGATTCGATCGCCGCCACGCTTGCGCACACTCAGAGGGAGACGTTCGACTCCTCGATTCCGCCCGGTGCCTCGCCGAGCTCGGAGTCGCGCTTCTCTTGCTTCGAACAGGCCTTCGACCAGCAGGTCGCGGCCGGCACGGTGCCCGCGTTCAACTACCTTGTGCTGCCGAGCGACCACACCAACGGCGTCCAGCCGGGGGCGCGCACGCCGCGGTCGATGGTGGCCGAAAATGACTACGGCCTCGGGCAGATCGTCGACCTGATCTCGCACTCGACCGTGTGGCGCTCCTCGGCGATCTTCGTGATCGAGGACGACTCGCAGGACGGCGCTGACCACGTGGACGCCCACCGCATGCCCGCGGGCGTGTTCAGCCCTTACGCCAAGCGCGGAGCTGTCATCCACACGCGTTACGACATGCTGTCGGTGATCCGCTCGATTGAGCTGATCCTCGGCATGAAGCCGCTCGGGTTCGCGGACGCGGTCGCGACCCCGATGTACGACGTGTTCCAGACGACCGGATCGAACTCGGCGCCGTACGACGTCCGCGCTCCGACCTACCCGCTACTCGACCGCAACGCCAATACGGCGGCCAACCGCGCACTGACCCGCGGCTACGACTTCATCCATCGCGACCGAGTCCCGCAGGACGTGTTCGACAGGGTCCTGTGGTACTCAGTCCACGGCACCGGCTCCCAGCCGCCCCCGCCCGGTCCGGGTGCAATCCGCGGCCAATGACGCCAATCGCACGATGAGCTAAGCGGCGATGATCGGAGCGAGCACGTCTTCGATCGTCGGCAGTCCGATCTCCTGCAGCTCGTAGGTGACCTGGCGGATCGGGTGGCGGCAGCGGATCAGTCGCGCGAGATCGATTGGCGTGCCGGCGACAACGACGTCGCAGTCGACGGCGTTGATCGTGGCTTCCAGCTCGTGCAGTTGGATGTCGGAATAACCCATCGCGGGGAGCACTGGTCCGATGTGCGGGTAGCGGCGCAGGGTCTCGGCGATCGAGCCGACGGCCCACGGACGCGGGTCGAGCTGTATGCGCGCACCTCCGTGCTGAGCGGCGACGGTTCCTGCGCCGAAGGACATGCCGCCGTGGGTGATGGTCGGTCCATCCTCGACGACCAGGACGGCCTTGCCGGTGAGCGCCGGTCCATCCGCCAACGACACGGGAGACGCTGCGCGGATTATGACCGCGTCGGGGTTGGCGCTGGTGACCAGGGCCATCAGCTCGCGTATCTGGTCAGGGGACGCGCTGTCGAGCTTGTTGACGAGCACAACATCGGCCATCAGCACGTTGGTCTCGCCCGGGTGGTAGGTGAGAGCCTGGCCCGCCCGCAACGGGTCGACTACCACGATCATCAGGTCGGGACGGATGAACGGGAAATCGTTGTTGCCTCCGTCCCAGATGATCACGTCGGCCTCGGCCTGGGCGAGCTCGAGGATCGCGGCGTAGTCGACTCCGGCGTACACCACCAGTCCCGCGCCGACCGCGCGCTCGTACTCCTCGCGCTCCTCGATCGTCGGATGCGACTGATCGATCTCGGCGATGCTGGCGAAACGCTGCACGCGCATCGCCTCCAACTCGTGATAGGGCATCGGATGCCGGATCAGCGCGACCCGGAGCCCGGCTTCGAGCAAGACCTGCCCCACCCGGCGACTGGTCTGGCTCTTGCCACTGCCGGTGCGGACCGCGCACACCGCGACCACCGGCTTGCTGCTCTGGAGCATCGTCGAGCCGGGGCCGAGCAGCGCGAAGTCCGCGCCCGCCGCCAGCACGCGTGACGCCCGATGCATCACTTCCTCGTGCGAGAGATCCGAGTAAGCCAACACCACCTCGTCGACCGAATGCCGGCGGATCAGCTCCGACAGCTTCTCCTCAGCCAGCACCGGGATCCCGGCCGGGTACCGCAGCCCCGCGAGCGACGCCGGATAGATGCGATTGGCGATTCCGGGAATCTGCGTCGCCGTGAACGCCACGACTTCAACATCCGGGTCCTCGCGGAAAACGACGTTGAAGTCGTGAAAGTCTCGCCCGCCGGCGCCCATGATGATCACTCTGCGCACCCGTCCTCCAGTCCGGCGCCACGATCTCTAGCCAGCCGTCCAGCAGCCGGCGCCGCGGCAGACGATAGAACTTCTGCCCCATGCGCGGCACCCGTGAAGGCTAGATCGTGCGCGTGATCGTCGCCCTCGGCGGCAACGCCCTCCTGCGCCGCGGTCAGGCCGCGGACGTTGTCACGCAACGCACGAACGTCGCCACCGCCGTGGCGGCGGTCGCCGAACTGGCCCGCGAGCACGAGGTCGTTGTCACCCACGGCAACGGACCGCAAGTGGGCCTGCTGGCGCTGCAGAACGAGGCGTTCGACGAGGTGGCCCCGTACCCGCTGGACGTTCTGGGTGCCGAGAGCGAGGGGATGATCGGCTATCTGCTGGAGCAGGAACTGATCAATGAGCTCGGCGGGCGTCCCGTCGCAACCCTTCTCACCCAAGTCGCGGTCGACGCCGACGATCCCGCCTTCGCCAACCCCACCAAGCCGATCGGTCCCGCCTACGACCTCCAGACCGCGACACGCCTGGCCAGCGAACACGGGTGGTCGATCGCCCTCGACGGCGAGCACTATCGCCGCGTCGTCGCATCGCCGGAGCCCCGCTCGATCATCGAGCTGGCCGCTCTGCGCCTGCTGGTGGATGCGGGCGTGCTCGTCGTATGCCTGGGGGGCGGCGGGATCCCGGTCGTCCTCGATCAAGACGACAGGCTGCGTGGCGTCGAAGCGGTGATCGACAAGGACCTGACAGCCGCACTGCTGGCGAGCCACCTTCAAGCCGACGCATTGCTAATGCTCACCGACGTGTCGAACGTAGAGGCCGATTGGGGCACAGCGCACCCGCGCCGGCTCACAGAAACCACCGTGGACACGCTGCGCAGGATGACCTTCGCGGCAGGGTCGATGGCGCCGAAGGTCGAGGCCGCCTGCCGCTTCGCTGAGGCGACCGGCGGGATCGCCGGCATCGGCGCGCTGCACGACGCCACCGCCCTGCTCCGAGGCGAGTGTGGCACTCGCGTCACAGCAGGCGGCGCGGATCGGCCGGTGCGCTAACCGGCCGGCGCGTTCCAGCCGTTGCGCAGGGCAGCGCTGGCAAGCGCTCGCCAGTCACCGCTCGCGCCGACGCGAGCGATCGTCGAGAACAGTCCGACAACCCCTCGTGCGGGCCAGAGATCCTGCGGTGGCAGCGCACCGGCCAGGATCAGCTCAAGTATCGCCTCGGGCCGGTCAAGGAGCCGGTCGCGAGCGGCGAGCACCGCGTCGCCGTCAAGCCGGGCCGACCCCGGCCCGGCGAGGTCACCGAGCCCTTCTGCGATGAGGTGCAGCGCGGTGGCGCCGCTGCTGCGCGGGAGCCAGCCGAGGTACTCCAGGGCGCCCGCAAACGCTTCGACGTCATGGGCCAGGAACGCGTCCAGTGCGGTCGCCATGAGCGCGACGCGGTCCGGATCGACTTCGGACCAGGCGCCGAAATCGAGCATCGCCAGTCGGCCGTCGGGCAGGATCAGCACGTCATCTGGATCCGGGTCGGCGTGCACGATCCCCGCGGCCGCGCCGCCGAGCGCGAACTGGATCAGCCGGTCGGCGGCCTGGTCGGGATCAGACGCGCGCGACATCGGGACCCCGTCCACCCATTCGCTCACCAGCACCCCTTCCCGCGCCAGCCGCATCACCGGCGCCGGAACCATCAACCACGGATGGCGACGCAGCGCGCGCTGAAAGCGACGTTGCGCGGCGGCCGCCTGTTCCAGGTCAAGCTCATCAAGCACCCGCTGGCGGAACTCCTGCACGACCGCGCGCGCGTCCAGCGCCGGAAATGCCGCAGTCAGCGGCACCACCAGAGCTTCAAGTACGGCCAGATCCTGGCGCACCATTCTGGCGAGCCCGGGACGCAGTACCTTGACCGCCACCGGCACACCGTTCAGCACGCCCCGGTGGACCTGCGAGGTCGGCCTAACCGCCACCGGATCAGGATCGAAATCGTCGAGGATGCTCGTCGGGCGTGTCTCCCAAGCGTCACGCAGCGCCCGCTCAATCTTCTTCGCATTTAGCGGCTCGCTGGCGGTCACCCGCGCCGCCGCGAGCTCGGTCGCGATCTGATCTCCCCACGGGCGCGGGACCCAGGCCAAGTCGATCCCAACGGCGATCCGGGCCAGCAGGACCCGGCCCGAGGACGCCGAGCGCGCGAGCCGAAGCCCGACCTGGATCAGAGCATCAATGCGTCGCAGCGCATCATCGGTCATCGCCGCGGGGACACTGAACTAAGTGTAGGCCACGCCACGCCAGCCAAAGCCGGTTTGCGACCGCGTCGCGCCGGCGGTTTTGGTTGACGGCATCGGGGAGGGACCCGGACTCGCGCTGTGGACAGTCGCGCTGCGCGTGAGCGGCTTTACCCGGATGCCCGGACCACCGCCGGCTGCGAGGCTGGCTCACGATGGCTATCGCGACTGACGATTCGACCGCCGAAACCGGCGGACAGTGGGCTGAGCGGCTGAATGGCTACGTGGAGCGCGCTCGCGATGCTGCCGTCGCGCTGCGTCGCATGGACCAGGAGGCCGTCGACCGGATCGTGAGGGCGATGACCATCGCCGGGCTCGAGCACGCGATCGACCTCGCCGAACTGGCCATGGAGGAGACACACTTCGGGGTGCTGGAGGACAAGGTCCTCAAGAACTACATCGCCACCGAGTTCCTGTACGACTACCTTAAGGACAAGAAGTCGGTCGGAGTCATCGACGAGGACCGCGAGCGCGCGATCCAGTACATCGCCGAGCCGATCGGTGTGGTGCTCGCGCTGCTGCCGATCACCAATCCGACCTCCACCGCGCTGTTCAAGTCGATCGTCTCGGCCAAGACGCGCAACGCGCTGATCATGCGACCGTCGGCTCGGGCCGCTCGCTGCGCGACCCGCGCCGCTGAACTTCTGCAACAGGCCGGCGAAGCGGCTGGGCTGCCGCCAAACGCGCTCCAGGTGATCCCGGACCCGTCGCTGGAGGTCTCCCAGTATCTGTTCCACCATCCTGGCGTCGACTTCATCTGGACGACCGGCGGCCCGAAGGCGGTTGCCGCCGCCAACGCGGCCGGCAAGCCCTGCCTCAGTGTCGGCTCGGGCAACGCGCCCGTATACCTGCACCGGAGCGCCGACGTGGGCATGGCGGTGGTTGACATCCTGGTCTCAAAGACATTCGATTCGTCCGTCATCTGTCCCGCCGAGCAGACGTGCGTGATCGACGAGCCGATCTACGATGCAGTGATCGACGAGTTCTGCCGGATGGGGGCACGGCTGCTGAGCGAGGAGGAGACCGACGCGCTGGCGCGCAAGTCGTTTGACGACGACGGCCGGGTCGAGTTCAGCGTGCTCGGCCAGTCCTGCTCCACGCTCGCGGCGCTGGCCGGCTTTGAGGCCGACGAGGCCCACAAGGTGCTGCTCGCGCCGCTGCCCCCTGACCTCGACGAGCTCGCGGCTCATCCCTTCATTGCCGAGAAGCTGATGCCGGTGCTGGGTATCGTTCGCTCGCCGTCGGTCGAGCACGCGATCGCCGCCTGCGAGCTGGTCACCGAGCATGCCGGGCTTGGCCACACCTCGGCCGTCTATGCCACCGACCAGACCGTCATCGATCGCTTCGCGCTCGCGATCCGCACCGGCCGGATCCTGGTCAACGCCCCCACGGCGGTCGGGGCGCTGGGCGGCGTCTACAACTCGATGCCGCCGACCTTCTCGCTCGGCTGCGGCACCTGGGGGGGCTCGAACACGACCGACAACGTCAACTACCGAAACCTGCTCAACATCAAGGCGGTCTCCCGCCGCCAGGCCCCCCCGCAGTGGTTCCGCGTTCCGTCGGACACGTACTTCAATCCCGGCGCCCTGGAGAACCTGAGGTTGCTCGGAGCCTGCCGGCCGATGATCGTGACCGACGGGCCGACCGAGGCTCGGGGAGTCGCCGATCAGGTGCGCAGCTATCTGCTCACCGATGCCGTGCACGTCTTCTCGGGTGTCGAGCCGGAGCCGACCGAGTCCCAGATCCGCGCCGGGGTGCAGGAGCTCGACCGGATCGACGCCGACGTGATCATTGCGGTCGGAGGAGGCTCGGTGATCGACGCCGCCAAGGCGATGCGGCTCTTCCACGAGAGCCCCCAGCTGAACCTGCATGAGCTCTCGCTGCCGTTCCTGGACGCGCGCAAGCGGATCGCGTCGTTCCCCCAGACCGAGCACACGATCCGGCTGATCGCGGTACCGACGACTGCCGGCACGGGCTCGGAGGTCTCCCCCGCCGCCGTCGTCACTGTCGGCAACCGGAAGGTCACGCTGGTCGATTACTCGCTCGTGCCCGACATCGCCGTGGTCGATCCGACCCTGACCCTGACGATGCCACCGGAGATCACGGCCGACACCGGAATTGACGCGCTAACCCACGCGCTCGAGGCGGGCGTGTCGATCTTCGCCTCGCCGTTCACCGACGCGTTCTGCATGCAGGCCATCAACCTGATCCTCGACGCGCTTCCCCGCGCTTACCGTGACGGCTCGGACCTGGAAGCACGCTCGGCGATGGCCAACGCCGCCACGATCGCCGGGCTGGCGTTCTCCAACGCGTTCGTCGGCCTCAACCACGCGCTGGCCCACGCCGTCGGCGCCCGCTTCGG
Source organism: uncultured Actinomycetes bacterium (assembly GCA_937888775.1). The sequence goes on from CALAQT010000430.1 coordinate 12,860, forward strand.
GATCGCCCACGGCCGCGCCAACGCGATCTTCCTCCCCCACGTGCTGCGCTACAACTCATCACTGCCGACGAAGTTCATGCCCGCGCCCGGCTATTCCGCCTACGTTGCGCCCCAGAAGTACGCACAGATCGCCTGGATCCTCGGCATCGGCGGCAGCTCCGAGTCCGACCGGCGAGAGCGGCTGTTTGACCGCGTGCAGCAGCTGCTGGCCGATGTCGGCGAGCCCGCCACGCTGGCCGAGCTGGGCATCGCGCGCGAGGAATTCGAGGCCTGCCTCCCCGAGCTCGCCAAGACGGCCTTCACCGACCCGAGCATTCGCACCAACCCGCGGATCCCGCTGCTGCGCGAGATCATCGAGCTGCTGCAGGCCGGCTTCGGCGGCTGAGCGCGCGCGGCGATCCGTCGTACCCAGTCAGCCGAGGATGTTCACGGCCCGCGCTGCAACCAACAGGACGGTTGTCGCCGAAATCCACGGCTGTGGAGTGAGGTTGACGCACGTTCTGTCGCGTCCCACTCCCGGCGGCACGCTCATCGTGGCTTCCTGGCCACACCTAAAACGCGTCTTGTCTTTCGGGGCAGAACGAATTCAGCCTCCTCGGCCAGGCCTTGAAGCGCGGCGTCATTGGGGAAACGAGGTGCATCAGCCAACGCCCGCTCAAAAATAGCGCGCTCGCGGACTAACCAGTCAGGCCGCTCCCACGCGTGAGCGGGGCTAACCGGCGGGCTGCTCCAGTTCCCCGGCTGCTCTCAGTTGCGCGTGACGTTGCTCGGCCAAGCCCGGGTTCAGCTCCATTTTCAGCTTCTGCAGCTCGGCGTCGACGCCGGCGCCGCTGGTCAGCTCCCGGATTTGGCGGTCGATGTCTGACTCGCCTGAGCCGAGCGTGTCAAGCGCGCCGGCCCGTTCCAGCTCTTCCAGCGCGCCCGCGCGCGCGCTCATGTACTCGACCTTGTCCCGGATGCGCTGGGTCGCCAGCCCGATGTCTGCGAACTCCGCGGACAGGCCGGCTGCGGCCTCGCCCACGGCAACTGAAGCTTTTGCCGCGGAGTACTGAGCTTTCGTGACCTCTTTCTGGGAGCGAAACCGCTCAAGCTTGGCGCGGATGGCGCGTTCTGACGCCACCATCTGAGCTTGCTGAGCTTCGAGGTCTGCCACCTGCTGATCAAGACCGTTCAGCTCATCGGAGATGAACTGCTTGCGTTCAAGCACACGTCGGGCGAGCTGCTCGTCGCCGGCCTGCAACGCATGGCGGGCGCCGGCTTCCAGCTTGGCGGCTTCGGCGCGCCGGCTCTCGCTCTGGCCCTGGATGCGCTTCTTGGCGGTCACCAGATCAACAACGGCGCCGCGCAGGCTCGCCAGCTGCTCCACCTGCCTGGCGTAGCTGTAGTCCAGTATCTCGCCCGGGTCCTCGACGCGGTCAAACAGCCGTGACAGCTTGTCTCTGATGATGGCGCGCAGTCGTTTGAACATGTAGAACTCCTTTGCCCGGCGAGGGTCAGCGGGAACAGATTTAGACGGCCTAGCTTGAGTTTGCTCCTTATGCAGGACCGGCGCAGAAGAACTCGCCCCGCCCCCATCCTTGGAATGTTCTCCTCGCGCGTCGCCCTGGACGGGAGGGGCCTGCGGACATAGACTTGACGCAGTCATCGCGATCGCAAACGGGTCGCTTGGGACCTGGAAGGAGGGGCGCACTGTGGATCCGGAACATGATCAGCTCCTTTGGATGTACGAGACGATGCTCGTCATCCGAGAGTTCGAGGAGCGGATGGTGAACATCTACCTCGAGGGGAAGCTTCCGCCGGCGATCCAGCACGGTCTTGCGTTTGACATCGCCGGGGGCCCCGTGCCCGGGGAGATGCACTTGGCGGCGGGTCAGGAGCCTGTGGCGGTGGGGGTGTGCGCTCACCTTCGCGACGACGACAGCGTTGTCGGCACGCACCGGCCCCACCATTTCGCGATCGCCAAGGCGGTACCGCTGGACAAGCTGGCGGCCGAGCTGTTCGGCAAGGCCACTGGGCTGAGCCGTGGTAAGGGCGGTCACATGCACCTATTCGACCCGGAGCACAACTTCTCGTGCAGCGGGATCGAGGGGGCGAGCCTCCCGCCGGCTACCGGTGCGGCACTCGCTGCCAAGAAGCTTGGGCGCGATTCCGTCGCGGTCGCCTTCTTCGGCGAGGGAGCGGCCAACCAGGGCACCTTTCACGAGGCGCTGAACCTTGCTGGGCTGTGGAAGCTGCCCGTCGTGTTCATCTGCGAGGACAACAAGTGGGCGATCTCGGTGCCGAAGGCCAAGTCGACGGCGATCGCGTCGAACGCCGACCGCGCAGCGGCCTACGGCATGCCAGGCGTGTCCGTGGAGCACAACGATGCGATCGAGGTGTTCGGGGCCGCCGGCGAGGCGGTGTCCCGGGCGCGGCGCGGCGAGGGACCGACGCTGATCGAGGTGCAGACCGACCGCTATCTCGGTCATTTCCAGGGCGACGCGGAGGTCTACCGGCCGAAGGGCGAGCCCGACGAGCTGCGCGGACACGACCCGATCCCGAAGCTTGCGAGCGAGATGCGGATCAAGGGCGTGCTCGACAGCGCCCTCGATGAGGAGATCCGGGCACGCGCCGAGCAGCGCGTGACCGCTGCATACGACTTCGCGCGCGAGAGCCCGCTACCCGACCCGGCCGAGGCACTCGAGCACGTCTTCGTCTAGAGAGGAGAAGACCATGGCGGTTGCAACCAAAGAACGGACACTCACGATGGCCCAGGCCATCTCCGAGGCGATCGGCCAGGAGATGGAGCGCGACGAGCGGGTGTTCGTGATGGGCGAGGACATCGGCAGCTACGGCGGCATCTTCAGTGCCACGAGCGGCCTGCTCGACCGTTTCGGACCGGAGCGGATCATGGATACGCCGATCTCCGAGGCGGGCTTCATCGGCGCTGCGGTCGGTGCGGCGGCGCAGGGCATGCGGCCGATCGCCGAGCTCATGTTCGTGGACTTCTTCGGTGTCTGCATGGATCAGATCTACAACCACCTGGCGAAGAACACGTACATGTCGGACGGCAACGTCAGGCTTCCCGTCGTGATCACAACGGCGATCGGTGGCGGCTACGGCGACGCGGCGCAGCACTCGCAGTGCCTGTATGCGACGTTCGCGCACATGCCCGGACTGAAGGTGGTCGTGCCCTCCAACGCGTACGACGCCAAGGGCCTGATGGCTCAGGCGATCCGCGACGACAACCCGGTGATGTTCTTCTTTCACAAGGGCATCATGGGCTTGCCGTGGATGTCCTACTTTGAAGGCTCCACGACGCGCGTGCCGGACGAGGCGTACACGATTCCGTTCGGGAAGGCCACCGTCGTGCGGCAGGGCGACGACGTTACGATCGTCACGCTGAGCCAGATGGTGCAGAAGGCGCTCATCGCTGCCGAGGAGCTCGAGCGCGAGGGCGTCAGCGTCGAGGTGCTCGACCTGCGCACGCTTGTACCGCTCGACCGTGACGCGGTAGCGGCCTCAGTCGCCAAGACCGGGCGGCTGCTGATCGCGGATGAGGACTACCGCAGCTTTGGACTGAGCGGCGAGATCTGCGCGATCGTGGCCGAGCGGCTCGACGTCCTGAACATGAAGGCGCCGGTGCGACGGCTCGCGGTGCCGGACGTGCCGATCCCCTTCAGCCGGCCGCTCGAGCGGCACGTGATCCCGCAGGTGGACCACATCGCGTCCGCCGTGCGGGACCTGGTGACCGCCGGCTCGTGACCGAGATCAGGGCGCCTGAGGACCTGTTCCGAGACTCTGGCGAGGGCGTCGAAGGCCTCCTTGAGGAATGGCTCGTTGAGGAGAGCGATTGGGTGAAAGCCGGTCAGCCTGTCGCTGACGCGATCGTCGTCAAGACCTCTTTCCAGGTGTCCGCGCCGTGCGACGGCACGATCGTCGAGATCGTCGTGGCGCAGGGGGAGACGTTCGCGGCGGGAGCGGTGCTTGCGACTCTCGATCAGCGCGCGGACACAACCGAGGCCGTCCCGGCGGAGCAGACTGGCCCGGGCGAGCAGACCGCCACGGCGCAGCAGACCGCCACGGCGCAGAGCGCTCGGCCGCTGCGCGTGCCGTTAACCGGTGTGCGAGGCGCTGTGGCCAGGGAGATGGCGCTCGCCTGGCAGCGGCCACGCGTCGCCGTGGGGGTGGAGGTGGACATGACGGCTGCGCTCAGCTCGCTTGAGGAGCAGCGCGCTGATGGCGCGCGGTTGTCGCCCACTCACGCGGTGCTTCGCAGTGTCGCGCTCGCCCTCCGCGAGCACCCCCGTCTCAACGCACAGGTCAAGGAGGACGCCGTAGAGGTGGCGTCGGAGGTGAACCTCGGACTTGCGGTGAGCCTCGACGAGGGCGTGATCGTCCCGGTGATCCGCAACGCTGACCGCAAGTCGATGCCGGAGCTGGCCATCGAGGCAAGCGACCTTGCGCAGGCGGCGCGCGCCGGATCGCTGGCGGCCACCGCGCTGCGGGACGGCACGTTCACGGTTTCCACCCTGGGCGCCACGGGGATCGACTGGTTCACGCCGATACTCAACGCGCCCCAAGTCGCAATCCTAGGTGTGGGCCGCGTCGTCGAGCGAGTAGTCGCCCGGGACGGTGTGGTCGTGGTCGCCCCGACGGTCGTGCTCACCCTGGTCTTCGACCACCGCGCGGTCGACGGGCATCCAGCCGCGCTCTTTCTCGCCGCCGTTCGGGACCGGCTGGAACACGCCGAGCTGTGACTCTCACTCGAGGTTAGGCGCTCAGAGCGTCTCGAGCCCGCCGTACTGCTCGGTGGCGTAGCCGAGCAACCCGCAGGGGTCGAGCCGCTGCACCGGCGCGCGGAACGTCACCTGGACCACACCCGGATGGCGGCCGACGCTGGCTGCAGCTGTATCTTGGAGCAACCCGTTCCGGCCCATCTCCGACAGGAGAAGACTGATGGAGGCAACGATGGCGCGTACCCCGCAGGAGGTTTTCCAGCATCACGGCGAGGCCCTGATGGCCGAGGACCTAGACGGCATCGTCAGCGACTACACGGACGACGCTCTGTTCATCACGCCGGATGGCGCTCGCCACGGCAAGGACGGCGTGCGCGAGGGGTTCGTCAAGCTGCTCGGTGACGTCCCCGGCGCCAGCTGGGAACTGCCGACGCAGATCTTCGAGGCCGACATCCTGCTTCTCGAATGGAAGGCAGAATCGGAGAACGTCAAGGTGGAGGACGGGATCGACACGTTCATCTTCCGCGACGGGCTCATCCGGGTGCAGACCGTTCGGTATACGTTAGTTCCCAAGGGCTGACCGGGAAGCTACGGGGAGCGGTCGGGCCCTACAAACTACTCGGCCCGGCCATCACCCCCGCTTCGAGCACGTATGCGGCGCTCTTCTCACGAGCTCCAACGTCGCTCTTTGGACGGGCAGCGGAACAACGGCTCGCCCGAGTGGCGAGTGCCGCATCGCCAGGCGTTGCAGAAGTGCCGGGAGAGTCGGCTGGCCGGCCGTTGGCCGCGTGCCAGCAAGCGCTCAGCCTGACCGCGACCACGGTCAAGACGAAGTCGACCGCATCGCCGACAACCGCGCTTCCCGGCTCGAGCATCGAGTCACATGGAAGTCGGCTTAAACGGTCCGGTCTATGCTGCCGACGTGGCGAAGCTTGATAGCCGGGGCGCTCGCGTGGTGTGGACTGCTCGCATGGTGTCGGAGGCAGCGCGCCAAGCGCGCTTTCCCTATGCGCCGCCGACGGCCGTGCGGCGGGCCCAGGGGCGGCGGATCCGGGCAACGGTCGCCTACGCCCGTGCTCATGTGCCCTATTACCGCGAGACTATGCGGAGGCTGATTCTGGGGCCGGAAGACTTTTGCACCGCTAGTGACCTGACGCGACTACCGCTGCTCGAGCGCGAGCAGCTGCAGCACGATCCTGAGTACTTCCTCTCAGACCAATGGCCGCCCGAGGCATGCGTCTCGCTCCAGAGCAGCGGGAGTATGGGTGCACCTGTGACCGTCTTCCGCGACCCGCCGTCGTTCTTCTCGGAGGCGGCGTACTACCGGAGGCTGCGTTCGATCATCACTCAGCTTGCTGGCCGACGCGTACGCCATCGTGCAGCACACATCGTGCCGCCGGGTGGGTCGATTGCGAGCATCGTGAACGCATTTCGCACCCGCACGCAGCTGCCCAAGAATCTCCAAGGGGAGCTGCGCACCTTCTCGATGTTGCGTCCGCCGGGCGAGCTCGCGCGGGAGCTTGAGGAGTACCGCCCTGATGTGATCATCTCCTACGGCTCATACCTAGAGGCTCTGTTCACCCATACAAGGGGGCAAAGCGCGCGGTTCACGCCCCCGCGCGTGGTCGTCTATCACGCCGATCCGATGTCCGTCGCCGTGCGAAAGTGGGTCGAGACGGCTCTCGGAGTCGAGGTGCTGAGTAGCTACGGAGCTGTCGAGGCGACACACATCGGATTTGAGTGCGAGCGTCATCGTGGCTATCACCTCAACGTCGACCTGTACCCCTTCCGCTTGATCCGAGGTGACGGTGGCGAGGCCGCCCATGGGGTCCCGGGAGAGGTCGTGGTCTCTAACCTGGTCAACCGCGGGACCGTGTTGCTCAACTATCGCCTCGGGGACCTGGCGACGACGCTGCAGGCGCCTTGTCCATGCGGACGCACGCTGCCTCTGTCCTCCTACCTCGGTCGCACCAAGGCCGGCTGGCTTGATCTGGGCTCGGGGCAGACGATCCACGCACAGTTTCTACGGCTGGCACTAGAGAGGGAGCCGGAGATTTGGCGCTACCAGATCGTGCAGGAGGCCAAGCGCGGGTTCGGGCTGCGGCTGGTCCCAAGTCCGAACTGCGACCGGGGAGGCATCGCCGGCCGGGTTCTGGAGCGGTTTCGGGAGCAGCTGGGAGACGGCACCGCCGTCCGGATCGATTTCGTCTCGGACCTGCCGCGCGGACCCTCGGGGAAGGTCCAGCCGGTCGTCACGTTGTCTGAGTTCGAACAAACGAGCCTTGCACCGCCAACCAGTGTGCGCAGGCACAGCGCGAGCGTCGTTCACCGCCAAGCGTGACGGATCCGCTCAAGGCGTACGGGGAAGGTCGTGCGGTAGATGCTCTTAGGTCACGCCGGCGTCTCCCTCATTCGTTTGGATCGTGCCAGCGCGAGCTCGAGCTGCCCGCGGGAATCGACACGTCAACGCCGATCTTCGTGCTGCGCCAAAGCTTTACCGACCTGCCGCACGCCGCACTGGGCGTAGCTCGCTCAGCGGGTCGGCTGGGGATTCCCGTCTATGCGGTGCGAACAGGCAGGCGCGACCCCGCAATGAGCTCGCGCTACGTGCGAGGCAGCCTCGCGCCCCGGGCAAGCGCATCTGACTCACAATGGCTGGAGGCCCTGTCGCGGTTCGCAACCGCAGCTGGCCGCCCCGTTCTGGTGCCGGTCGACGATGCCAGCGCAATCTTCGTCGACGATCACTACAAGTCACTGGCCGAGCGGTTCGTGATCCCGAAGGAGCCGGCCGGTCTGCACCGATTGCTCGCGAGCAAGCGGGAGTTGGCGGTGCTCTGTCGGCGACTCGGAGTTCCCGCTCCGGTGTCCCACATTCCGGCCTCCGAAGACGAGGCAGTAGAGATAGGTAACGCCCTTGGCTTTCCCGTTGTGCTCAAGCAAGTCGAGCCCTGGCTCCGCGCGCGCCTCGACGCGCGAAGCGTGTTCGTCGCACGCACGGGCGCCGAGCTGATCACGGCCTACCGCAGCTTGGAATCACCCGTGTACGCGGAGGCGATGATGCAGGAGTACATACCCGGCGGCCCGGAGACGGTCTGGATGTTCAACGGCTATTTCTCCGCGGGCTCCGAGTGCCTGGTCGGTTTCACCGGACGCAAACTACGCCAGTCTGGGCAGCACACCGGGCCCGCGACGCTCGGCATCTGCGTTTGGAACGAAGCTGTGGCAAAGGCGGCGACGCGCATCATGCGAGAACTCGGCTATGCCGGCATTGTCGACATGGACTTTCGCTACGACGAGCGGGACGGGCAATACAAGCTGCTCGACATCAACCCTCGGTTGGGAGGCAGCTTCCGCCTGTTCGTTGGCGAGAACGACCTAGACGTCGTGCGTGCCGCATACCTCGATTTGACGGGTCAACCTGTGCCCCCCGGTCGCGCACGTGACGGGCGCAAATGGATGTTGGAGCCCTACGACCTGCTCGTATCCGCACAAATGGCGGTCGACCGTGCACTGACGCTGCCGGCATGGGCACGCTCGCTGCGAAACGTCGATGAGGCCGCGTGGTGGGCGCTCGATGACCCGCTTCCATTCCTCAGCATGTGTGCGTCACTCGTCCCGGTTGCGCTCCGACAGCCGCAAATCCGGGACGCGAGCAGTTCGGGCAACAACCGAGCGACCTTGGTCGACCAAGCGGCAGTCCGTGCCACGGGGCGCGTGCCTGGCATCCAGCTAACGACGAAGCCGGCGATTGTCGACAGCAGTTTCCGAGGAGGACGTAATGATCACCAGCCTCAAGCTCAAGCTCGTTCGGACTGCTCGCGGCGACCCCGGGGCGCGGTAGCCTAGCGTTGCTGAGATGGAGAGCCAGTCAGCCACGCCAATCGTTGTGCAGCGCGTCCGCGCGCAGGCGCTCGGAGATCTGCTGAGGCGATCTGCGTTGCGGTACCCCGACAAGCTGGCGCTTGTTTCGGGCGAGCTCCGGTGGACTTACGCCGAGTTCGACGGCGCCGTCAACCGGACCGCCGCTGCCCTGAGCGGACGGGTCGAGAAGGGTGACCGACTCGCGTTGCTGTCCCACAACTGCTGGCAGTTCGCGGTGCTTAACTTCGCTCTTGCCAGGCTCGGCGTGATTCTGGTGCCGATCAACTTCATGCTCGGCGCCGACGAGATCGCCTACATCCTGCGGGACTCCGGGGCTTCGGGCTTCATCACCGAAGACGCGTTGCATGCTGTGGCTCAGCAGGCGATCGACAACTGCGGGATGGCTGGAGGCGTCCGTGGATGGATCAGTCTCGGCGGCCAGGCGGCGGCGGGCGGCTGGGAGGACGTCACGACGTGGGCCGACCGTCCCGATGATCGGACACCCGAGGTGATCGTCGCCGACGACGATCCGCTGCGGCTGATGTACACGAGCGGGACCGAGGCCCGTCCCAAAGGCGTGGTCCTCACGAGCCGATCGCTGATCGCGCAGTACGTGAGCTGCATCGTCGACGGCGGGATGGAGTCCGGCGACGTCGAGTTGCACTCGCTGCCCCTTTATCACTGCGCCCAGCTCGACTGCTTTCTCGGCCCCGACGTGTACCTCGGCGCGACGAGCATCATCCTGCCGCGACCCGACCCGGATGTGCTTTTGAGAGCGATCGAGTCCGAGCGAGTCACCAAGCTGTTCGCGCCACCGACGGTCTGGATCTCGTTGCTGCGCTCGCGGGCGTTCGACGCTACTGATCTGTCCTCGCTGCGCAAGGGGTATTACGGCGCGTCGGCGATGCCGGTCGAGGTGCTGCGCGAGATTCAGCAGCGCCTGCCCGACGTTCGACTGTGGAACTTCTACGGGCAGACTGAGATGGCTCCGCTAGCCACAATCCTGCAGCCCGAGGAGCAGGTGAGCCACGCGGGGTCGGCCGGACGGCCGGCAGTCAACGTTGAGACGAAGCTCGTCGACGACCAGAACAACGACGTTCCCACCGGTACGATCGGCGAGATCGTGCACCGCAGCCCGCACGCCACCCTGGGCTACTGGAACGAAGAGGCCAAGACCGCCGAGGCGTTCCGCGGCGGCTGGTTTCACTCAGGCGATCTCGGCATGTTCGACGAAGACGGGTACCTGTTCATCGTCGATCGCAAGAAGGACATGATCAAGACGGGCGGCGAGAACGTCGCCAGCCTCGAGGTCGAGCAGGCGATATATCTGATGGAGGAGGTCTCAGAGGTCGCGGTGTTCGGGATCGCCGACCCGAAGTGGATCGAGGCGGTCGTGGCTGCCGTCGTTCCCAAACAGTCCGCCGCGCTCAGCCCGGAGGCCGTGATCGCCCACTGCCGGTCCACGCTCGCCGTATACAAGGCCCCCAAGCACGTCGTGATTCTCGACAGCCTGCCGAGGAATCCCAGCGGCAAAATCCTCAAGCGCGATCTGCGCGAGCAATACGCGGACCTCGCCGCTGCCCCGGCCTAAGAACCGAGCCTTACCAAGTACGAGTCAATGAGAGCGTTGGCCGCGGAGCCGAGCGGAGCTTGGGGCACGCGAGCGGTTTGACGAGCCGGCGCGGACGTTCTTGGAAGCCAAGAGCCACGTAGAAGCCAAGCGCGTCGGTGCGCTGCGGTTGCGTTGTCACCTCGAGGCGAAAGCAGCTCCGTGCCCGGGCCAGGGACTCGATCGCGTCGATTAGGTCGTGTGCCAGCGCCTGGAGGATGCTTCGGTCGACGGCGAGGTCCTCCACTACGCGAGTCCTCGGGGTGGCCACGGGCGCGCCTTCAGCGCGCCGCGGATTGTCCTCATCGTACGCCGAGCGCTCCGGCCTGAGCGTCCGCTACCATCTAGTGACAACTCTGGTCATACGGGGGGGATTGACCGTCGAACCTCCCGCTCGGCACAGACGGGAGCTGAGGAAATTGCTTCCGCTTTCGTCCTACTTTGATGGACCGCTTGAACCACACCTCACCCCCGTAATGCTGGCGGCTCCCGGGTGGGATGAGCTCGGAGAGGTCAGCATCGCAGCAGGGACAGCCGTCGCCAGCGCCCGGGTCCGCTTGGCGCCAAGCCCCTAGATTGAGTCGGTCCACGGACGCCGCCGCGCAGCCAAAGGCGAACACATAGGGGCTGCGCCCCACCTCTTCAGCCGTCAGTTACGAGAACATGGACAAGAACCCCACTGTGAGCAGCACCTCCCGCCCCGGACGCCGTCGGCGTACCCGCCGCACGCCCTCCGGCGCGGCGAGCGCCGCCGCGACCAGAAGAACGTCAGTCGCGACCAGAACGTCCGTCGCGAAGGCACCTAAACCGCAGGCGGATGAGCTCCGTCAGGCGCGACCAACGCCGCAGATAACAGACGAGTTGGCGCTGAAACTCGCGATAGTCCTGGGCGTCTCGCCATTGAACCGCCGGCCCACTTGTCATGGTTACGCCAACGGGTGCTCGTGCATGGAGTGCGATGCCCGCGGTCAGCATCTCAGCCGCCGCGCGGCCGAAGTGCGCCAGCCCTGGCACGCCTCACCGTGAGCGCCTCAAGCGCCCGCAAAGAGAAGAGCCACGCTTCGGCTCAGGAGGACAGAACGCTTGGTGGCGTCCGGTTAGCGCTAGCGCAAACGATCGCAATAGAGCAGACGTCCTGTGTCAACCCCCGAGCGAAATAGCGGATGTCGGCTTGCCGT
>CALAQT010000431.1 GCA_937888775.1 uncultured Actinomycetes bacterium
CCGTGCTCACGGTCAGGAGCTTGACCCCCGCGATCGACTCCGGGGCGCCGCATTCGTCGACGTTGAGATGTGAGCTCTCGGCGCAGATCACCGCCTCCCATCCCCGGCAGGCCGCGCGCAGCGACAGAACGTTGGCGGCGGTGCCGTTGAAGACGAAGAACGCCCGCGCGTCGTCGCCGAACTGCTCGGCAAACAGCTCCTGCGTGGCACGCGTCCGATCGTCATGGCCGTAGCCGAACGCATGACCGCGATTGGCTGCCGACAGCGCCTCGAGCACGGCGGGATGAATCCCGGCCGAGTTGTCGGACGCGAACCCGCGGGCGCTGCCTTCGCTCACACGCTGAGCTTAGCCGTCGGCGAGCCCACGATTTGCCACGCCTCGCGCGAACCGGCCATCGGTCCAACCTCCCGCTGCTAAGTCTGGCCGTCTGGCGAATGACGCTGGCACTCTCTTCGTAGAAGATTCACTCCGAACGAAACGAGAGGCCCCCCGATGTCATGGAAGCGAAACGTACTGGTCGTAGCCAACCGGACCATCGGTTCGGCCGAGCTACGCGACGAGTTGCGGGTCCGCTGCCGGCAACTACCGACGACCATCACCCTGCTGCTGTCTGACCGCCACACCGGCGAGGCCGAGGAGAGACTCCGGCGAGCGCTGACCGAGCTACGCGAGGACGGCGTGGAAGTCGAGGGCCGACTGGCGAACCCGGACCCCTTCCTGGCGGTGCACGAGGCATGGGACCCGGCCGTGTATGACGAGATCCTGATCTCAACCCTCCCCACGGCAAGATCGCGGTGGCTGGAGGCGGGTCTTCCTCGCCGGGTCGAGCGACACACCGGGGCGCTGGTCAGCGTCGTGTCGGGTCGCCCGCGGATAACGGCTAGCACCGCAGGCGTCTCCGCGCCCGAACGTGCCACGGTGAGACCCTGACGCGTGTGAGGAGCTGAATGCACTCTGGATAGAGTCAAGCGGTGCGAGTCAAGCGCGGGATCTTTCTGGCACCGTTCGATGAGCTGGTAGATCCCCGCCTGCTGGGCGAGCTGGCTCACAGGGCAGAAGCTCGGGCTTGGGACGGCTTCTTTCTCTGGGACCACGTTGCCTACCGCTCGCCGGTGCGCGCGGTGGCAGACCCTTGGGTGGCGCTGGCGGCCATCGCCTGCGCCACGCAAACGCTGCGGCTCGGGCCGATGGTCACCCCACTTTCGCGACGACGAGTTCACAAGCTGGCGCGGGAGACGGTGACGTTGGACCACCTCAGTCGCGGCCGGCTGACGCTCGGGGTGGGGCTGGGCAGCGATCGCAACGGCGAGCTCGAGCCGTTCGGCGAGGTTGTCGACGGGCGCGAGCGGGCGCGCCTGCTCGACCGGGGTCTCGAGCAGCTGAGCGCGTTCTGGGGTGGTGAGTTCGAGCCGCTTCCGCTGCAGCGGCCGCGGATCCCGGTGTGGGTCGCGGCACGCTGGCCGAACCGGCGCCCGGTGCGGCGCGCGGCGCGCTGGGATGGCCTGTTTGTGATCGACCTCCCTGGGCCGGACGGGCTCGCGGCGATCGCGGGTGAGATCCGTGGGTTGCGCGCCGCCCGCCCCGGGCCATTTGAGCTTGTGGTCGAAACCGCGCCCGGCGCCGATATCGATCCATGGCAGGGTGCCGGCGCAACCTGGATCCTGACCGGCTTTGGTCGCCAGCCCCGCGAGGCCGAGGTGCGCCAGGCGATCGAGGCGGGACCCCGGTAGGACGGCGGTGACGCATCAATGGTCTAGGGACCGTACGGACCCGCAATGCGGGCACCGGCGCCCGGCAACGGCGACTACTCGGTGACGGGCGGGGGGTAGACCTCGCGCACGTACTCGTCGACCTTGTGGTCGGGGAGCCGCCTTGCGATCGCCACGTAATAGATCACGAGGCTGAGCGCCGCAGACGCGGCCAGACCACCGTACAGGCCGAGGTCGTCGTTGCCGCCCTGGTCCAACACGTGCTTGAAGACGCCGACGCCGCCGATGATGCCGCCCGGCCCGAACGTGCCGAAGTACGAGATGATCAGCATCCCGACCAGGTAAGGGACGATCCAGACAGCTGCGCCCCAGTCCATCTTCGGCTGCTTCGGGTTCAGGTTGAACGCATAGGAGGCGGCGATCAGCGCGTAGCCGATCAGCATCGCCACGATCAGCGTGGTGTAGGTCTCCCACCCGGCCCAGTAGACGATCTAGGTGGCGCACACGAACGACGCCGGCGCGAGCACACCGGCCCATGGCAGCCGGTACACCCGGGGAAGATCCGGCTTCTGCTTGCGCAGAGCGGCCAGCGCCAGCGGAGCGGCCGCGTACATCAGCACCGACGCGCTCGTGACGACGCTCACGAGTGCGCTCCAGCTCGGGAACGGCAGCAGGAACAGCAGGCCGAGCACCGTTGCGAAGATGACTCCGAACACGGGTACGCGCGTCCGCTGGTTGGTGCTCTCGAACACCTGCGGGATGAAGCCGTTCTTGCTGAGGCCGAAGCTGAGTCGTGAGGACGAGGTCAGGTACACCAGTCCGGTGCCGCCGGGCGAGATCACCGCATCGATCCGCAGGATGAACGCCAGCCACGCCAGCCCGGCGACCTTGGTGACGGTGTAGAACGGTCCCGCATTGAGCGACACCACCGCGGGGTTGGTGTTGGTCGATCCGAGGTTGGTCCAGAGGTGCTGCGAGGAAAGGAGCTTCGGGTTGATCGCGCCGATGAACACCACCTGCAGGAGGATGTAGACCGCGGCGCCGATCAAAATCGAGATGATCACGGCGCGCGGCAGGTCGCGTTCCGGGTTGGACGCCTCGCCGCCGAGCTGGACGGCCTGTTCGAACCCGAGCAGGGCGAACACGATGCCACCTCCCGGGATCGCGATCAGGATGCTCTTGATCGTGGCGCCCTTGACGAAGAAGCCACCGCCGTGGCTGAAGTTGGAGCCGTGGAAGTGGGTCGCCAGAAGGATGATGATCGTCAGGATCGGGATGAACACCTTCCAGCTGGTGAGCCCGTTGTTGACCCGGGCGAGCCAGCGGATCCCGACCAGGTTGAGGACCACGAAGATCACCATCAGGATGACCGCGGCGAGGATGCCGGTCCCGCTGAGGGTGCCCGGCCCTACTTTGTGGGCCACATAGAAGTGGCGCGCCCAGTGCGCAGTCGACAGGTACTGGATCGCGGCGAGCACCTCGATCGGCGCGACGCTGGCTGCCTGGAGGTACGACGCCCACCCGAACGTGGCGCCGGCGAAGCTGCCGAAGGCGTAGTGGGGAAAGCGGCTGGTCCCGCCGCTGACGGGGAAGAGTCCGCCGAGCTCGGCGTGCACCAGCGCCAGCACGATCACGATCACCGACGCGACGAGCCAGCCGATGATCGCCGAGGGCCCCGCGATCGTCGCCGCGGCAAGGGCGCCGAACAGCCATCCCGAGCCGATGATCGATCCCTCGGACGCCCACAGGAGCCCGAGGAATCCAACTCCCCGGTCCAGCCCCTCAGCGTCGACTCTTTCGCGTGGTGCAGAAGCGAGATTCGCCATCGACCCTCCTCCAGGGTTTGATCATCCGGATGTCGACGATGCGGCGGGGCGCAGCCTAACCGCTCACCGATGACATCGCCACCTCTGCTGGGCCAACCGGGTTGGGCCCTGTGAAGCGGCGAGCCGTTCGGCATCCGACACGAAGACCGCCGACGCCCGACCGCCGACCGCCGACCGCCGACCGCCGACCGCCGACCCTGGCATGATGCGGACACGCGGCGTGGGGCGCGTGAACCATGCGGCAGTTCTCCGATGCGCATCTGGCGGCCTTGGGAGTGCTCGTGTTGAGCGCCGGCCTGGCGGTGTGGGCGCCACGCCGTCATCCCGGCCGTTGGGTCGAATGGGCGGCGCGGTTACTCGCGCTGGTGATCTTCGTGGGTTGGGCGGGCGAATATGTTGCAGACGTCGTGCTCGGCACCTGGACGGTGCGCTACAGCCTCCCGTTGCAGCTCACAGACGCCGTTTCGGCGGTCTCGATCCTCGCACTGGTCACGCGAAGAATGGTGCTGGTCGAGCTCACCTACTTCTGGTCGCTGACCGCCTCGCTGCAGGCGCTGCTGACGCCTGATCTGTCCGTGAGCTTTCCCAACGTCTACTACTTCACCTACTTCATCTACCACATCGGAGCGGTGGTGGCGGCGTGCTTTCTGGTGCTCGGTCGCGGGCTGTATCCGCGGCCCGGCGCGGTCTGGCGCGTCTACGCGACGACGCTCGGTGTCGCCGTCGTCGCTGGAATCGGTGACCTGCTCACCGGCGGTAACTACATGTACCTGCGCCGCAAGCCCGTGCACAACTCGCTGCTCAGCCTGATGGGGTCGTGGCCGTGGTACATCGCCTCGACCTTGCTGCTCGGGCTCGGGCTGCTGTTCGTCGTGAAGCTCCTCACCGACCGCTGGGTGCATGCCTTCGCAGCGCAGACGCAGGCCGATCGATGATCAGCGAGGCTTGCCGAATCCGCCGACCCCTCGGAGCCCGAGCAGCGGAATCACGAGCAGCTCGAACAGCGCGCAGTAGAGCAGGGGGGGGCGAAAGCTGCGGGTTGCCGCCCGCTGGATCAGGGATCCCACGCCCACCTTGAGGAGGGCCAGCTGGCCCCGTTCGGCGAGACTGGCCTGATCGGCGACGTGGGCGAAGGCGGGTCCGATGTCAGGGAGCTGGCTTGGCGGGGCGTGGGCGTTGGCGGCCAGCAGTCCGGCGCCGAGCTCAACCTTGGCGGCGAGCGGTATCTGCGCTCCGAGCACCGCCCGGGTGATCGGCGGGATCGCCCGGTTGGAAGTGCCGTTGAGTTGGTTGACGAAGATCGGGGTGAGGATCAGCAGGCCGAGGAGGAGGCCGGCGTCGCGCGCCGCGATGGTCCTGGCGGCTCGGGCGACGGTTGAGCCGCCGCTGCGCAGCGCCGCCTCGGTGAGTGTCGGAAAGGCCAGGCCCAGACCGGTCCCGCACAGCGCCAGCGCGAGTGCGACCAGGCCCAGTTCGCGATGTGAGATCAGCGCGAGCATCGTCAGCCCCACTGCCAACGTCAACGCGCCGAGGGCTCCGAAGGCGACCGGTGAGCGCCCGCGGGTGAGGCGCGCGGTGAGGGCGGTGGCCAGTGGGATCACGCTCAGAATCGCCGCTGCACCCAACGGGCTGAGCCCCCATACGTTGATCAGCAGCACCGTCACGAGGAACAGTGCGCCGATCAAGCCGGCCGAGATCAGCGCCAGCGCCAGGTTCGCGATTCTGGCGTCCAGGCTCGCCGAACCCCCGGAGGGCGCGGCGCGGTCGGCCACGGCGTCCAGATCGTTGCTCTCGGCGGACGGCTGGAGGATAGGGGGGTGGGCGGCCCAAACCGCCAGTGCGGCCAGCGCCGCCACGGGGGTCTGGGCGAGGAAGATCGCCCGCCAGTCAAAGACGTCGGTCAGCACGCCTCCGGCGGCCGGGCCGATCGCCGCGCCGATCGCCGCCGCCACAGCCCACCCGGCCAGCGGTGACTCTCCGGCGCGTGTGGCGGCGGCAAACTGCGGCAGGGACGCGCCCAGCAGCAGCGCGCCGCCAACGCCCTGCGCGACGCGCAGCGCCACCAGGACGCCGACCGACTGGGCTTGTGAACAGGCCAGCGAGGCAACGGCGAAGACGAGCAGGCCGGTGATCAGCACAGGCTTGGCGGTGAGCCGGCGCGACATCGCCAGGATCGCCAGGGACCCGGCGATCAACGCGAGGTTGTAGGCCATGATCACCCACGTCACGTGAGAGATCGAGGTGTGCAGCCGGGCCACGATCTGTGGCAGGGCCAGTACCACCACCGAAGCGTCGGCGAAGGCCAGGGCGACTGCTACCGACACCCACAACTTCAGCCACGGGCGGCTGCGAAAAGTTCGGCCAAGCGGCTCGATGACTTCTACTCCTTCTTCTCGGCGTGGCCTCCGAACTCGGAGCGCATGGCCGACAGGATCTTGGCGGTGAAGTCGCCCTCGCCCCGGGATTCGAACCGCTCGTAGAGGGCGGCGGTGATGACGGCGGCGGGGACGCCGGTGTCAATCGCCGCGTTCACCGTCCAGCGGCCTTCGCCGGAGTCCGAGACGCGACCGGCGAAGTCCTCGAGCCGGGGAGAGCGGGCAAAGGCGTCCGCGGTCAGGTCCATCAGCCACGACCCCACGACCGAGCCTCGTCGCCACAGTTCGGCCACCTCGGCCACGTCGATCTCGTACTGGTACGCATCGGGGTCGCGCAGCGGTGTGGTCTCGGCATCGAACTCGGCAGGCGCCTGCTTGCCGGCGTCGGCATGCTGGATGATGCTCAGCCCCTCGGCGATCGCGGCCATCATCCCGTACTCGACGCCGTTGTGGACCATCTTGACGAAGTGCCCGGCACCGTTGGGCCCGCAGTGGAGGTAGCCATGCGGTGCGGTCCCGTCCGCGCGGGTGCGTCCGGGGGTCGGCTCAGCGCTTGACTCGCCGGGGGCAATCGTCAAGAAGATCGGGTCGAGATGCTCCACCGGGCCGCGCTCGCCCCCGATCATCAGGCAATAGCCGCGATCGAGCCCCCAGACGCCGCCGCTCGTGCCGCAGTCCACGTAATGGATGTCCTGCTCGGCAAGCTGCTTGGCCCGCGTGATGTCGTCCCGGTAGTAGGAGTTGCCGCCGTCGATGACGATGTCGCCCGCGTCGAGCAGACGGGAGAGCTGGTCCAGCGTCGGCTGCACGATCCCGGCGGGCACCATGATCCACAGCGCCCGTGGCTTGTCGAGCTTGCTCACGAAGTCCTCCAGCGAGGACGAGCCGACCGCGCCCTCGCTCTCGAGCGCCTTGACGGCGTCCGCGCTCACGTCATAGACGACGCACCGGTGCCCGTCCCGGATCAGACGCCGGACGAGGTTGGCGCCCATCCGTCCCAGCCCGATCATGCCGAGCTGCATTGGCCTGTCGGTTGCCATGGTCAATCTCCTGTGTGTCGCGAGTTATCGGAAATCCCGCCTACCCGGCTTTCGGACCCATGCCCTTGAGCGCACGGTATCGGCGGATCAGAGCGTTGGTCGACGAGTCGTGGGCCAGCTCCGGATCGGTTGGGCTC
Organism: uncultured Actinomycetes bacterium; assembly: GCA_937888775.1. The sequence goes on from CALAQT010000431.1 coordinate 7,089, forward strand.
TCCAGCTGGGGGATGATCTGCTTGGCCAGGACCTTGCCCAGTTCCACCCCCCACTGGTCAAACGAGTCGATGTTCCAGATCGTGCCCTGTACGAAGACGCTGTGCTCGTAGAGGGCGACCAGGGAACCGAGCAGGCGGGGAGTCAGCACCTCGGCCAGCAGGACGTTGGTCGGGCGATTGCCCTCCATCACGCGGTGGGGGACGACGTGGTCGGGGGTGCCTTGCGCCCGAACCTCATCTGCGGTCTTGCCGAACGCCAGCGCCTGGGCCTGGGCGAACACGTTGGAGGAGAGGATGTCGTGGTGGTCTCCCAGCGGGTTCAGGCTCTTGCCGAACCCGATCAGGTCGACGGGGATGAGCTTGGTTCCCTGGTGGATGAGCTGGTAGAAGCTGTGCTGCCCGTTGGTGCCCGGCTCCCCCCAGTAGATCGCGCCGGTCTGGTAATCGACGGCGTTCCCTTCCAGGTCGACGTGCTTGCCGTTGGACTCCATGGTCAGCTGCTGCAGGTATGCGGGAAACCGTTTGAGGTACTGCTCATAGGGCAGGACCGCGGCTGTCTGAGCCCCGAAGAAGTCCCCGTACCAGACCGCCAGCAGACCCATCAGGACGGGGAGGTTCTGGTCAAGCGGCGCGGTCCGGAAGTGCTCATCCATTTCGTGAAAGCCCGCCAGCAGCTCACGGAATTGCTCAGGCCCCACGGCCAGCATGGTCGAGATGCCGATCGCGGAGTCCATCGAGTACCGGCCCCCGACCCAGTCCCAGAACCCGAACATGTTGGCGGCATCGATCCCGAACTCCGACACGGCCTGCGCATTGGTCGAGACCGCGACGAAGTGCTTGGCGACTGCCGATTGATCTCCCAGTTGCGCGACGACCCAATCCCGGGCGGAGGTGGCGTTGGTCAGGGTCTCCAGCGTGCCGAAGATCTTGGACGAGATGATGAACAGCGTCTGATCGGCCGCCAGGTCCCGCGTGGCCTCGACGAGGTCGGTCGCGTCCACGTTGGAGACGAAGCGGAAGGTCATGTCCCGCCGGGTGTAATGGCGCAGCGCCTCATACGCCATGACCGGACCCAGATCGGAGCCTCCGATGCCGATGTTGATCACATTGCTGATCGCCTTGCCGGTGTGCCCCTTCCACTCACCCGAGCGCACGCGCTCGACGAACGCGCTCATGCGGTCCAACACGTCGTGGACCTCGCCGACCACGTCGACCCCGTCGACGACGAGGGGGGTCCCTGGCGGCATGCGCAGGGCGACGTGCAGGACGGCTCGATCCTCGGATACGTTGATGTGCTCGCCGCGGAACATGGCGTCCCGCCGGCCTGCCAGATCGGACTCCTGCGCCAACTGCGCCAGCAGCCGGAGTGTCTGGGGGTCGATCCGATTCTTGGAGTAGTCGAGGTAGATGCCCGCGGCCTGCGCGGCTAAGCGCTCCCCGCGCCCTGGGTCCTCAGCGAACAGCTCCCGGAGAGATCGCCCCGCGATCTCGGCATGGTGGCGCTGCAGAGCCTTCCAGGCGGCTCGCTCGCGCAACGGCGTCACCGTCATGTCGACCCCCTCCGATCGTCTGGGACTTGTCGTGCCCGACGATGTCAGGTTTGGGTGAAGTGCGCCAGGCGCGGCCAAAATAGTTCGATACCCTAATGATGTGTCCATCGAACCATCTCAGCATCCGGGCCGGGTCGTCGCCCGGCTCGCCCGCCAGCTCGAGCTGGCGGTCGCCACGGTCCAGCTGACCCTACCCCAGTACCGCGTCCTGGTCCTGCTGGGCGAGGGTAAGGAGGCCGCCTCGGCGCTGGCCGAGAAGCTCGCGGTGAGCCGTCCCAGCGTCACCGGCGTGGTCGACGGACTCGTCGCGAGGGGCCTGGTGGTGCGACATCACGACTCCGAGGATCGTCGTCGCATCGGGCACGACCTCACCGATCGCGGCCGACGGGTGCTCGAGCTTGCCGACGCCGAGGTCGAGCGTCGCCTGAGCGAGATCGCTGGGCATCGTCCGGATCGCGCGGCGACGGCATACCAGGGACTAGGCGCCTGGCGGGAGGCGCTTGACGCCTACCGCACCGCGCGCCGGGCTCGCGCCAGAGCGTGGGTGGCCCAGCGGTGAGTGTGTCAACCGCCCAAGACCGGAATTCGGCCGGCCGCTCCGCGGACCTCCGCCCGGCGATGGTGATCGAGTCGCGCTATCGCCCGCCGCGGGCGACGATCGATCCCGAACAGAGCAAGTCGTGGCTGCGCCGGGCGCTTCCGATCGTCCGCTCGCACAAGCGGACACTGCTGACGGCGCTGATCCTCTCGTTCGTGGCTCTGGTGCTGCAGGTCCAGATCCCGAACCTCCTCAACCAGGCGGTGACCAATTCGCTGGAGCACCACACGGTGTCTCTGTCGCACTACGTGAAGATCGTGCTTGCGCTCGCGGTGGCCACCGGGATTGCTGCCTACGCGTCAAGGCTGTTTCTGATGCGCACGGCCTACGCGATGGAGTTCGACCTGCGCAACATCATCTACTCGCACCTGACGCGGATGTCGTTCAGCTTCTACGACAGCGTCCAGTCGGGTCAGCTGATCTCACGGGCCAACTCGGACATCCGCTCGGTCCAGATGTATCTGACGTTTGCGCCCGCGATCATCGTCCAGTGCGCCGTGGCGGTGGTGGCCTTCGGCTACATGTTGTCGATCAACGTGCCGCTGGCGTTCGTAGCGATGTCGACGATCCCGTTCGTCTTCGTGCTCAGCGTACGGATGCGCAAGTCGATGTTCCCGGTGTCCTGGCTGATCTCAGCCAGGCTCGCCGAGGTCGCGACGATCGTCGACGAGAACATCAACGGCGTGCGAGTGGTCAAGTCGTTCGTCGCCGAGCCCCGGGAGCTTCGCACCCTGGCCCAGGCCGCCGACCGGCTCAAGTGGTCCTACATCAAGGACGCCGACATCCGCGCCCGTTTCACCCCGGCGGTCCAGAACCTGCCCCAACTGGGGCTCGCGTTGATCCTCCTGTTCGGCGGCTACCTGGTAATCCACGGCCATCTGCAGGTGGGCGCGATCCTGGCCTTCAGTGCCTACATCGTGATGCTTCAGGCGCCGTTCCAGCTGCTCGGGATGCTGATCATGCTCGGCCAGCGCGCGGCCGCCTCGGCGAAGCGGATCTACGAGATCCTGGACCAGGCCCCGACGGTGACCGACCGGACCGGCGCCGTCGACCTGATCGAGTGCGAGGGAGACGTCAGCTTTGAGTCGGTCGACTTCGCCTACGCCGACGGGCCACCGGTCCTTTCGGATCTCACGCTCCACCTGACCCCGGGCGAGACGGTTGCGATGGTCGGCCGGACGGCCAGCGGGAAGACCACCGTATCGCGGCTGTTGGCGCGCTTCTACGACGTCACCGGCGGTTCGATCAAGCTCGACGGGCATGACGTGCGAGAGATCACCATGGCGAGCCTGCGCGCGCAGGTCGGCGTCGTGCTCGACGAGCCGTTCCTGTTCTCGGCCTCGATTCGCGACAACATCGCCTACGGGCGGCCCGACGCTGGTATCGTCGAGGTGCAGGCCGCCGCGCGGGCCGCGGACGCCGAGGAGTTCATCCTGGCGCTGGCTGACGGGTACGACACCGTGGTCGGGGAGCGCGGCTATACCCTCTCGGGCGGCCAGCGCCAGCGGGTCGCGATCGCGCGCACGCTGCTGGTCAACCCACCGATCCTCGTCCTCGACGACGCCACCAGTGCCGTAGATGTCCAGGTCGAGCAGGAGATCCATCAGGGGCTGCGCGTGCTGATGGAGGGACGCACGACGCTGATCGTCGCCCACCGCCTGTCGACGATCGGACTGGCCGATCGGGTGGTGCTGCTTGACGGCGGCCGGATCGTCGCCGACGGCACGCACGCCCAACTGCTGGCCACCACGCCGCTCTACGTCGAGGTGCTGGCGCAGGTCGAGGATGGCCAATCGGCTGGCGCCGATTGGCTTGGAAGATCGCCCAGGGGGCGATCATCTGGGGGCGTGGCCTCCGAGAGTGGCCAATCGGCTGGCGCCGATTGGCTTGGAAGATCGCCCAGAGGGCGATCGTCTGGAGGCTTGGACTGATGAGCTTCGGCGGCTTCGGCGGCGGCAGTGTGAGCGGCGGATCGTTCGGCCGTGCCGGCGGGTCGCGGTCGGCGGCCGCTCCCGGCGGCGGCCTCCCGTTCGCCGGGATCCCACCCGAGCTTCAGCAGGGCGTCGACCTCCTGCTCGGGCAGGAACCCGACCACGGCGAGCCATCAGCCCGTTTCAGCTACCGAGCGACCGACGACGACGGAGCCCGTCTCAGCCTGAAGGGGCTGATCTTCCGCCACTGGCGGCTGGGTGCCGCGGCGGCGCTGCTGGTGACGATCGTCAGCATCACCAGCCAGGCCGGGCCGGCGCTGATCGAGCGCGGAATCGACGACGGGATGCTGCCCCAACACCACAGCATGACGGTGATCCTGGTCGTGGCCGGCATCTTTCTCGCCGCCATCGGGGTCACCGCGCTCGCCCAGCGCGCCCAGGTGAGGGTCACCGGACGGCTCGCCGCGCTCGTGATGAACGACCTCCGGGTCAAGGTGTTCATCCACCTGCAGCGTCTCGGCCTCGACTTCTATACCGGCGAGAAGGCGGGGGTGATCATGACCCGGATGACCAGCGACATCGAGAACCTGCAGCAGCTGCTGCAGGACGGATTGGCCCAGTTCGCCGTCCAGGGACTGACGATGCTGGTGATCACGATCATCCTGTTCACGACTGACGTCGAGCTGACCCTGATCACGCTTGGGCTCGTCGTCCCGGCACTCACGTTTGCGTCGCTGTGGTTCCGCGCGGCCTCCGAGCGCGGTTATGACCGGGTCAGGGACGGAATTGCCAACGTGCTCGCCGATCTCTCGGAGAGCCTGCACGGGGTGCGCACCGTCACCGCCCACAACCGTCAGCGCGTCAACATCGTCGCGCACCGCCATGTCGTAGGCGACTACCGCGCCGCGAACAACTACACCGCCCAGATCACCGCGATCTACGGACCGGGCACGCAGCTGCTCGGTTATCTGAGTCAGGCTGCCCTGCTCGCGATCGGCGGCAACATGGTCGTGCACCACCAGCTCAGCATTGGCGCTCTGGTCGCCTTCTTCTTGTACCTGAACCGCTTCTTCGCGCCGATCCAGCTGCTGGTCCAGCAGTACAACACCTTCCAGCAGGGCCAGGCGTCGATCGTCAAGCTGCGCACCCTGTTCGCGATCGCACCGAGCACGCCGGAGGACTCGGCGGCGACCGAGCTGCCAGCGATCGAGGGCGAAATCATCTTTGACCACGTGACATTCGGCTATGACCCCGCGGTGCCCGTGATCAGCGACGTCGACCTGTGCATCCGCGCCGGCGAGTCGGTCGCGTTCGTCGGGCAGACGGGAGCGGGGAAGTCCACGATCGCCAAGCTGATAACGCGCTTCTACGACCCGACCGAGGGACGGATCCTGATCGATGGTCACGATCTGCGGGAGGTCAAGGTCGACTCGCTGCGCCGCCAGCTCGGCGTGGTCGGTCAGGAGCCGTTCCTGTTCGCCGGGAGCCTCCGTTTCAACATCGCCTTCGCCTGCCCCGACGCCACCGACGAGGAGGTCTGGGAAGCCGTGGCAGCGGTCGGCCTCGCGGACGTCGTGCAGCGGATGCCGTACGGGCTTGACACGGTCGTGCACGAGCGGGGCCAGTCGCTGTCCTCAGGCGAACGTCAGCTGGTCGCGCTCGCCCGCGCGTTCCTGGCCCACCCGCGCGTGCTGGTGCTCGACGAGGCGACGTCCAATCTCGACCTCGCGTCGGAGACGAACATCGAGGCGGCCCTCGACGTTCTGCTCCAGTCGCGCACCGCCGTTCTGATCGCGCATCGGCTGACGACCGCGATGAAGGCCGACCGCATCGTCGTCGTCGATCACGGCCGGATCGTCGAAGTCGGCTCTCATGATCAGCTGGTGGTCCGCCGCGGGCTCTACGCCGAGATGTACGCCACTTGGACCAGCCACACCGAGGATCGTGCAGCCTAGTGCTCCGAAACCTCCACGCACACACGGCGATCATTGACGAGAACGTGTTCGATGCTGTGCAGAAGGTTTCCCTCCCGCGAGGTCGCCGCGCGCAGTCGGAGCGGTTGCTAGCTCGGCTCAAGGTCCTCCGGTGCTCCGGTTGCGGTGGGCGGATGGTTGTCGGAACGCAGACGCGGGACAACGGGCGCTCCTACTCGTTCTACAGATGCGGGCACGTCCGTGCAGACTGTGATGCTCGCGTGACAGTTGGCGCCGAGCTTGCCGAGGGCGTCGTTGTCGAAGCGCTCCGCGAGGCGCTGGCAAACGCAAACGTCGAGGGTAGGGCCTCGGTCGAAGAGGGCACGCGGAGAGCCGCAGAAGCCGCGGACGCTGCTCAGGCAAATCTAGACGCGGCGGTGCGCGTGCTCGCGGATTTCACCGATGCCAGCGCGACTGATCGGCTGGCCGAACTACGCAGCACGCGAGACGCCGCCCGTACGGAGCTAGAGCGTCTGAGCGGGCAATCTGCGGTGCTGACGATTACGGTGGCTGCGGACTGAGACCGGCTGACACTCGCTGAGCATCGAGCCCTGATCTCGGCGGTGGTTGACCGTGTGACCATTGGTCCGGGCAGAGGCGCGGGCCGCGTCGAGGTCGTGTTCAAGTAAGCGCCGCGCCGCGCCGTCGAGAATCCGGGCGGCTTCGCGGAGAGCGGCGGGTGAGGCTAAAGTCTTCACTCCTTAGTATACGGGGCCACCGCGCAGCTTCGTGGCAAGCGGCGCTCACGAGGCTAGTACCGTAGATGCCGAACTAGCTCCTCCCGGCCGCACCGCTGAGGTGTAACTATTTGGCCCTACTGAGTGTACTGTATACACGGGTCACTGAAAGTAGTGCAGTGGGATGCTGTACTACTCCCGCCCAAGCCGGTGAGCGCCGAGACGCGCTCGCTGCTGCTGCGGGGCTCGTGAGAGCGGCTGGGGAGGAGAGTGCCGGTCGGCACCATCCTCAGTTCGCGCTCGGGATGTGCCGGTCGCCTTGGCGATCTTGGCGGCTGCGTCGTGCTCCCTATTCCGAGGCTGTGGCTGCAGGTCTGCACCCTTAGCCTGTGCTGATTGCGTCTCAGCTTGTGAGCCCCGGCGCTCGCGCTCTACCTGCGCCAGTAGGTCGCGTGCCTTGTCGGTTTCGCCACCCGCACCGCTGGGGTGTAACCCAAGCGCCACTGTGGTGTACCTGGTACCCGGGTCACTGAAAGTAAGTTCGGTAGGTGCCGAACTTTACTCCCCCGGGTGGCCCGCGAGGGGTGCCAAGAGATGTAACCGCAGCCGTTGGTGCGGTGATAGGATAAGTTATGGCACTCACAAAGCGCGAAACGCGCGGCTGCAAACCTATGTATGCCTCGATCTTGCAGTTGGCGCGAAGTCTCGGCGTTTGCAGTAAGCGTCTGTCCT
>CALAQT010000432.1 GCA_937888775.1 uncultured Actinomycetes bacterium
ACCTCGCTCAGCGAAGACAGACGTCCCGCAAGCCACGGTCGAGCCGAAGGGGTGTGAACGAGTTTCGGCTGTAACCGCACCCGCCGGGGACGAGACGCTCGCTCGGTCGCGCACGGCACAACCTCCCCGACCCGGCCAGCGCTCGCAAGGACGCAGCTAGCAAACCCACGAAAACGGGAGCCCGGTCAAGGCCGGCGATCACTGCTGCTGCGGACGAGCAGGAGAAGCTCGCTGCCGCATGGGCGAGTGTGCTGCTCGGCGATCAGCGAGGCAGGAGTCGTCAGCGACCAGCGGCTGCCTGAGCGCCGCGATCGGCTTGTGGACCGCAGTGCTCGCCCAGGCGTTCGGGGCGCTCGTCCGACGTCCGAGCGACCCGTACCCGGAGCTGCTGCTCGCACGGACGTGTGCCCGCGCTGGTCGCGGGAGAATCTCGATCGCCCCGGCGCAGCGCTCAGCCGGCTGCGCGCCGAGCTCGCGATCGCGCCCGGGGAGACCGGTACCGGTCATCGACGGCGTGCTGCTCAGCCGGATGGAGATCGGCACCTGGCAGACCCGGGTGGGCCGATTCGACGTCCTACGAGGCATCCCGAACACGGCCACCACCCGAGCGGAGTTCGAGGAGCTCTCTGCACGCGCGATCACCAGCGAAGTCTCCGGACGCGCGGTCCGCGTCGCCGATCTCGAGGACGTCGTCCGCTCAAAGCGGATCGCCGGCCGGCCCAAGGACCACGAAGCCCTGCCCGAGCTCGACGAGCTCCGAGCCACCGCCGCTGGCGGCCCTTCGCAGGACACGGACCTATCGCCGCCACCGTGGCATGAGCCCCCGTAGCCGTCGCCTCCCACACAGCGCCCCTACCGGCCTCCATCGGCTCAGCAGCGCCCGCGAGGCCGGGCCTCGGCCGCTGAAGCACCCGCGGAGCGGCCGGCGCGTCCCCGTCCGCACCCGCCCCGGCTCACGGCGCTCAACACGAGATCCGAGAAGCCGTCATACAGAAACGAGTCTTCAGTGCGGCACAAGGGAAGACGAAGCCGCTGACCGGCCCCACCGACGAGCACCGTAGCGGGCCCCTGCTATCCGGCCCGCGTCAGGCTCAGATCTCCGGTAGTTGAGTGAGATGATGTCTGAACATGATCACGCCGGCCTGGAACACGCGCTTGCGGGCGATTCCGGTCCGCCGTCGACCCGGACAGCATCAGCAGGCTTGCGATGGTGAGCGTGTAGGTCGATCGTCCACTGTAACCCGACACGGAGGCGTGCAGCGATCGGTGGATCGATGGCAGCGCTACGTTGACGATCGTGCTGTCGAGCCCGACGATCAGAAGGCTCATCGAGCAGATCACGAGCACCACCATGCGCCGGCGACGGTCGAGGCACACTCGCGCTGGGTGAGCCGCCGAGGACATCGTCAACGATCGTAGAGTTCCCCGCGGTGGACCACCCGGGCGAACGCGGCGAGACGGGCCACGGGCTGAGCCTGATGGGCGGGCTGGCTGCCCTCAGCCTGGACGCGCTCTCGAGCGTCGCCTACGGCCCCGAGGCGATGATCACGGTCCTGATCCTCGCCGGGACGGGCGGACTGAGCTACGCGATCCCGTTGACGCTCGTGATCACGGCGATGCTGGCATTGCTCGTCATCTCATATACGCAGGTCATCTCAGCCTACCCAGATGGCGGCGGCGCTTACGCAGTGGCCAAGCACGACCTCGGCCGGTTCTGGGCGCTCTTGGCGGCCGCCTCGCTCGTCGTCGACTACGTGCTGACCGTCGCGGTGAGCCTCGCCGCTGGCGCCGCCAGCCTCGGGAGCTTGTTCCCGACGTTCTCGCACCACCTGCTGCTCGTCTGCCTGGCCGAGCTGGCGCTCCTGACTATCGTGAACCTGTTCGGTATCAGCGAGTCCGCCAAGCTGCTGATGGCGCCGACGGTGGTATTCATCGCCAGCATCTTCGCGGTAATCATCGCCGGGCCGTTCCACCCGCATCCGGTCGCAGTGATCGGCACGGCGATCAAGCGCGGCCCGGCGCAGGCACTCGGGATCCTCCTGATCCTAAAAGCGTTCGCGTCCGGCTGCTCGGCGGTGACCGGAGTGGAGGCGATCGCCAACGGCGTGCCGGCGTTCCGCGAGCCGCGGGTGCGCAACGCTCAGCGCACAGAGATCTCGCTCGGGGTCCTGCTCGGCCTGATGCTGGTCGGCCTCGCGGTCCTGATCCACCACCACGACGTGGTGCCGCGCAACAACGTGACGGTGCTGGCGCAGGTCACCGCCGCCGCGTTCGGGACCGGATGGATGTTCTACGTCTCCAACATCGCCGTTACCGTGGTGCTCGCGTTTGCGGCCAACACGAGCTTCGGCGGCCTGCCGGTGCTGATGAGCCTGCTCGCCAAGGATCATCGGCTACCCCACCTGTTCTATCTCCGCGCCGAGAAACCCGTCTACCGGCACGGGATCGTCGCGCTGGCACTCGCCTCGATGCTGCTGCTGATCGCCGTCAACGGTGACACCGAGCGCCTAATTCCGCTGTTCACGATCGGAGTGTTCGTAGGCCTGACGATCAGCCAGGTCGGGCTCGTGCGCCACTGGCGCAGCCTACGCTCCCCGCGCTGGTACCTACGCGCGACCCTCAACGGCGCCGGCGCGTCGATGACCGCCGTTGCGGTGCTGATCTTCCTCACCACCAAGTTCCTCGAGGGCGCCTGGGTGGTCTGCATCGCGGTTCCGCTCTTGATCTGGCTGTTCTCGCACACCGAGCACTATTACGCCGAGGTGGCCGAGGAACTGCGGCTCGGCTTGCTGCCGCCGCTGCCGCGCAGGCGCGAGAGCGTCGTGATCGTGCCCACGACGACCGTCAGCCTCCTGAGCGAGCGGGCGCTCAGCGCCGCGCTTTCGCTCGGCGAGACGGTCATCGCTGTCGCTGTTGCGGGAGACGAGAACGAGCGCGAGCAGATCCTGCACGACTGGCGAAGATGGCGCTGCGCGGTCCCGATCGAGGTGCTGATCGACCCGCAGCGCTCGCTGGTCCGCACCGTGCTGCATTACATCGAATCAGTGGAGGCAGATCGGGACGTGACGATCACCGTCCTGATTCCCGAGGTACTACCCAGAAAACGGCGCCACGAGATCCTCCACAACCAGCGGGGCCGCCTGCTCGAGGTCGTGCTGAAGGCTCGTACCGACATCGTCGTCGCGACGCTGCCGTTTCACCTGCACGAGAAGTAGTGCGCCCCGCTGAACGCGAGAGTACCGCGCGATAACGAGCGGGATTATGTTCACCCCCGAGGGCGTGTGATCGACTTCAACGACGGGACGCTCAGGGAGCGCCGGCGCGAGCAGCGTACGCTCAGGCACGCCGACCCTCGCGACGGCGCACGGCATGACGACACCGCCGCTAGGCCGGCGGCCCGCTCGCCGGCTCCGTCTCTGCGCGTGTAAGCTCGGCCGTTCGCCCCAACCCGCAAGCTGGTAGCGGCCCGCCGCGCGCAGTCTCTCCGGCCCGAGCACGTGATGTGAGGCGCGTCCTCCGCGTACGGGACGCGGGCGACCGTCTACCACGCCTATCGCACAGCCGCCCGCCTTGACGCGCCGTTCGACGTGCTCTGGGTCCGCTCCAAGGAGCACGCGATCGCCGGCAGCGACGACGCCATCGCGGCGCTTGAGCGGCTCGTCTCGACGCTGGGCGGCACGTTGCTCGTGCGGGAAGGCGATGATCTCGTCGCAGTCACGACCCAGGTGGCGCACGAGCGCGAAACGACCTATGTTGTGATCGGACGTCCGAGGCGCAGGACGCCGCTCGGGAGGCTCGCCCACCAGCGCTGCCGCTGCAGCTGATGTCGGCGCTGCCCGGCGTCGACCTGCAGATCGTCGCGCTGCGCGACTCGCCAAGGGGACCTCCAGGCGATGAGGATTGATCGTGGTCAGGACAGGGTCTTCCCGAGGTGCGCTTCCCGACGGCGACTTGGAGCGTTCAAACGTTCCGGTGCGCCGTTACTGCTCGGGCACAACCATCCGCTCAGCCGTACAACGCTGCTCGCGCGTAGCCTGGCAATCCGGGCCGTGGCTACCTCCGCCGCCGCGGCGCTGGGATCGTCGCGGTCGCCGAGCACCGTGGCTGGGGAGTCCGCGTG
>CALAQT010000433.1 GCA_937888775.1 uncultured Actinomycetes bacterium
TGTCGTAGAGGTCCTTGCCCTTGGCCAGGGCGAGCTCGACCTTGGCGCGCGACCGTGGCCCCGCAAAGTACATCCGGGTCGGCACCAGCGTCAGCCCACGCTCTCGCGTGCGGCCGAGCAGGCGGTCGATCTCCTCACGGTGCAGCAGCAGCTTGCGCGGCCGCTCAGGATCGTGGTTGGCATTAGACGCCGGGCCGTACGGGGGGATGTATACGCCGATCAGCCACAGCTCGCCGTCGCGAACGTGCGCGTAGGCGTCCTTGAGCTGGGCCTTGCCCTCGCGCAACGATTTGACCTCTGTGCCGGTCAGCACGATGCCGCATTCGACCTTCTCCAGCAGGTTGAAGCGATACGACGCCTGACGGTTGGAGGCCACATCGCCGGAAGCAGCCTTGCGCTTTGCACCTTTGGCCATCGGTCAATCTTCTCGCACAGCCGGCGCCGGCGCCGGCAGCAGATCCACGCGTCCGCGCGGGGCGTCCACGCGCTCCACCTGAATCTCGATCGGATCACCCAGCCGGATCGCCCCGCCGTTGCGGGTTCCGAGCAGCATCGTCCCCTCCTCGTTGAGCTCCCACCAGTCGCTGCGCAGCTTGCGCACCGGCAACATGCCCTGAAACAGCCGCGACTGCCCGAACACGACGAATGCACCCGCCCCGATCAGCCCCACGACCTCGCCCGTAAAGGCCGTATCGCGCCCGGTCTCAGTGAGTGCCTGCTCCAGCAGGAAGCATCCGGCGATGTCGTCGGCGTCGCGTTCGATCGTCATCGCCTCGCGCTCACGCGCCGAGGCCCACGGGCCGGCGGCCGCGACCCAGGCGGAGTCCGGGCGGGGCCCGCCGGTGATCGTGCTCAGCAGCGCGCGATGGCAGATCAGGTCCGGGTAGCGCCGGATCGGCGAGGTGAAATGGCAGTAATAGGACGAGGCGAGCCCCGCGTGGCCGAGATTGCGATTGTCGTAATAGGCCTGCTTGAGTGAGCGCAGCACGAGCGTGGTCAGGGCGCGGGCGCCGTGACCACGCTTTCGCGCCCAGTCCGACACCAGACGCGACGCCTCGCCGGTCAGCTCGGCGGCCTGCTGCGGGGTCAGATGTCCCCTGGGCACCGGCGGCGTCGGCACTCCGAGTGACTGCAGCTGCTCGATCAGGCGCTCCACCGCCGTGCCGTCAGGCCGCTCATGCACGCGGTACAGGGTCGGGACGCGGCGCTCGCTCAGATGCCTGGCCACCTGCTCGTTGGCGGCAACCATAAGCAGCTCGATCAGCCGGTGCGATTCCGTCTGGGCGACCGCCTCGGCGCTGATCAGATTGCCCTCGGAGTCAAACGAAAACTCGGGCTCGGCCGACTCGACGTCGATCGCCCCGCTCACCGAGCGCCGCCGCCAGAGCGCGTCGGCAGCGCTGCGGGCCACGGCCAGCGCCGGCCCCCACGGCTCAGCGGCCGGCTCCTGACCGGCGAAGATCCGGTCGACCTGCCCGTACTCCAGCCGCTGGTCTGAGCGAATCACCGACCGGTAGAACGCAGCGCGGCGCACGTGATCGCCGTCGATCGTGAGCTCGACGGTGACCGTCAGGCGATCCTCACCCGGCACCAGCGAGCACGCGTGGTTGGAGAGCTCACGCGGGAGCATTGGCTCAACGGCCCCCGGCACATAGACGCTGGTGCCACGCCGATATGCCTCGCGGTCGACGGCCGAGCGGGGCGGCACGAACGCCGACACGTCGGCGATGTGAACCGATACCTGCACCGACCCGTCATCGTTGGGCTGCGCAGAGATGGCGTCGTCGAAGTCGCGCGCGCTCGCCGGATCGATCGTGAAGGTGGCGAGCGAGCGCAGATCCCGGCGCCCGGACTTCCCCAACGGTTGCTCGCCGGTGGCGTGGCGCGCCTCGTGCTCCACCGCCGGATCAAACCCGCGCCGCAGGCCGCGATCGATCATGAACGCCTCAATCACGTCCCTGGCCACCTGCGGCCGGCCCAGGCGTCGCGCGACCACCGCCCGCCGCGAGCCCCGTCCCTCGCGCCCGGTGCCCGGTCTGAGAATCACCAGGTCCCCCACTCGGGCGCGGCTGTCCCGGCTGACCACAAACTGCGGTCCGGCCGCAAAGAACGGCTCGGCGATCATGAACTTCCCGCGGCGCGCCAGCACCGCGACTCGCGCCGCCGGGCCGGCTTCGCCCTGTCTGGCGCTCACGGAAGCTCGGCGGCGACGGTCCGCTCGGCGACCAGCAGCGCGGTGTCGGTGCGCGAGTGTGGGCTGGTGCTCGCGTAGATGTCGGGGGTGATGCCGGCCCCCTCGCGCACGCCTCCGCCGCCGAGGTTGTGCCCGTTGGGCGTGAAGTACTCCCCAACGGTCATGTCCAGCGCGCCCCCGTTGGGCAACGGTTGGATCTCCTGAAAGACCCCCTTGCCGTACGTGTGGGTACCGACGACTTTGGCCCGGCCTCGATCCTTCAGTGCGCCGGTGACGATCTCCGCCGAGGACGCGGTACCGCGATCGACCAGGACAACCATCGGGATCTTGGTCGAGATCGCACCGCCCCGGGCCAGGTAGACCTGGGTCGGCTGACTGCGGCCGCGGGTGGTGACGATCGTGCCGTCGGGGATGAAGATGCTGGCGACGTTGACGGCCTCCTCCAGTAGACCGCCGCCGTTCTCACGCAGGTCGAGGATCAGCCCCTTGGCGCCGCCCTGGAGCACCTTGTCGACCTGGGCGCGCAGCTCCGAACCGGATCCGTCGGTGAAGCTCGTCAGCTGCACGACGCCGAGCTTGTGACCGTGGAAGCGGACCACCGTGCCGCTGGCGACCGGGATCGTGATGTCGGCGCGCGTTAGCGACAGCGTGCGGACGTGCGCGCCGCTGAGCACCGTTAGCGAGACCTTCGTCCCCGCCCGGCCCTTGATCAGGGCCGACGAGAAGTCGGCCGAGCGATTGGCCAGCGAGGTCGGGCCGACGTGGGTGATCAGGTCGCCCCGCGTCAGGCCCGCCTTGGCCGCCGGCGATCCCGCGAACACACCGGTGACGCTCAGTCCCTTCGGCGCGGGCACGACATCGATCCCGATCCCGCTCAGGTGGGGATTGGACTGGTCCTCGAAGGATCGGTAATCGGGTGGATCGAAGTAGTGTGAGTACGGATCGTTGAGGCTCGCCATGGCCGCCGCCAGGCCCTTGTTGACCAGCTGGCTGCGATTGACCGGCCGGTAGTAGTCCTGCTGCAAGAGGTTGAGGACCTGGTCGACCACCTGCGTGGTGCTTGAGTCGTCGACGAACACGCTACGCACCGGCGAGGGCAGCCAGCTCGGATGCCCCCCGAACCAGACGCCGACAAACAGGACCACGATGCCCACGACGAGCGCCAGCCACCGGCGCGGAGAGTGGGAACGTTGCGCGAACATCGTAGCTGGAGGGTAGCCGTCTGCCCCAGCGACTCGGCTACTTCACTTCCGGCTTGACCAACGCCGGCGTCCGACCGAGTGAAGCGATGCAGCGAACAGGCTCAGACCCGCAGGAACCGGCGCAGCGACAGTCCTGATCCCAGTGCCGACACGAGCACACCGGCGCCCAGCAACACCGCCACCAGGGCGCTGAAGGCGATCGTCCGCGGTGCGGCGATCAGAGTCCAGTGGTTGGCCAGCGGATCGAGCAGCGCCACCTTGGTGATGCCGAGCACAACGATCGCCAGCAGCGCGCCGGCCGCGCCGACGATCGTCCCCTCGATCACGAAAGGCCAGCGGATGAACCAATCTGTGGCACCCACCAACTTCATCACCTCCACTTCCCTTCGGCGCGAGTAGAGCGACAGGCGGATCGTGTTGGCGATCAGCAGCACGGACGCGAGCGCCAGCAGGACGGTCAGCGCCGCCGCGGTGATCGTCACCAGGTTGGTGACCTCCAGGATCTTGCGGGTGTCGTTCTTCTTGTTGGACACGCTCTGGATGGCCGGGTCCAGCGTCCCCGTGCCGCCTCCGGCCAAGGGTGGCGCCAGCGCGTTGCGCACGGCGAGAACGTTGGCCGGGTTGTCAGGGATGACGTGGAAGGTGTCGGGCAGCGGGTTGCTCCCCAGCAGCTGATAGGCCGCTGGATCGGCCCTTGACTGCTGCGCGTAGGCAGCCTGCTTTGACTCGAACTCCACCGACTTGACGTGGGGCACGTTGAGCAGCTCGCGGTGTACGCGGGCCTCTTGCGCCGCCGTCGAGTCGGTCTTCATGTAGACGTCGACCAGCACGCGGTTGCGGACGCTGTCGGCAGCCCCGTTGGTGGCCTGGACGATCGGGATGAAGACGCCGAGCACAAGCATCGTCACCAGCACCGTGGCGAGCGCGGCAAAGCTGGGCGCGGCGCTGTGGCGCATCGCGCGCAGAGCCTCGCGCAGGAAGAAACCGACCCGCATAGCTACAGCCCCGGAGGACGGGTAGACGGTCCGCGCAAACGCTGGGCAAACTCACGCGTGCTCTCGTCGCGCGCGTACAGACCGGCGGACTCATCGCGTACGACTCGCCCACGTGAGAGCTCCAGCACCCGGCGGCGCATCTTGTCGACCATCGCCTGGTCGTGCGTGGCGACCAGGACCGTGGTGCCGGTCCGGTTGATCCGGTACAGCAGTCGCATGATGTCGATGCTGGTCTCGGGGTCGAGGTTCCCGGTCGGTTCATCGGCCAGCAGCAGGGGCGGATGATTCACGAACGCACGGGCGATCGACACCCGCTGCTGCTCACCACCCGACAGCTGGTCCGGGTAGTTGTGCAGCTTGGTCGAGAGGCCCGTCAGGCGCAGGATATCCGGAACCTTGCCGCGGATCTCCTTACGTGAGCCGCCGGTCACCTGCAGCGCGTAGGCGACGTTCTCATAGACGGTGCGGTTGGACAGCAGCTTGAAATCCTGGAACACCACACCGAGGTTGCGCCGGTAGAACGGAACTCGCTTGCGGGTGATGTCGGAGAGATTGCGACCGGCGACGCGGATCGTGCCGTCGGTCGGCTCGAGCTCCTTGATCAGGAGGCGCATGATCGTCGACTTGCCGGACCCGGTCGCCCCAACGAGGAATACGAACTCCTCGCGATCGACCGAGAAGGTGGCCTGGTCAAGACCGATGTCGCCGGCGTAGAGCTTGGAGACGCCGCGGAACTCGATCACCGACTGGCCGCCCGTCTCCGGGCGGGTTACCTGCCTGGGCCGCATAGAAGGCGTTACCGCCGGGCGGCGTCGGGTGCGCTGCTGGGTTTGCTTTGAGGTAGCCATAGAGTCGTCGCAGCGTAGCGGGGAGATCCTGCTCGTGTCCCGTCTGAGACCCTCTTGCAACGCGATTTGCAGGAGTAATTCATTAGCGCCCGGTAAATGCGGCTCGGTCGGGAGGCGAAAGACACCGGCCTTGCACTTGGCGACCCCGGCGCCCGGTACCGTTTCTGGACGATGTCATCGATCCAGACCTCGACGCTCGCCAACGGAATGCCGCTGTACCGGATCGCGGTCGAAGGAACGCGCGCGATCACGCTGCTGGCCGCCTTCGACGCCGGGGCGCGCACCGAGCGGCCTGAGGAGAACGGGATGGCCCACTTTCTGGAGCATCTGGTGTTCAAGGGTGGCGTCGCGTATCCAACCTATCGTGACGTCAACGAGGCGGCCGAGCGGATCGGTGCCGTGCTCAACGCCTACACCAGCCACGACCTGGTCGCGTTCCACATCACGGCCCGGGCCCAGAGTGCGCCCGCCGCTGCCGATCTGCTCACCGACTTCGTGGCCCGGCCGCGTATCGATCCGGACGAGATGGACCGCGAGCGAGGCGTCGTGGTCCAGGAGATCGCGCGCGCCGAGGATCAGCCCGCGGCCCAGGCCGAGCACCTGATCGACGAGGCCGTGTTCGGCGACCATCCCCTCGGCCGTTCGGTGCTGGGAACCACCGAGCACCTGCGTGAAACCTTCACGCGTGGTGCGATCGTCGCCTTCCGCCAGCGTCGCTGGGCACCCTCCCGGGGCGCGGCCCTGGCCGTGGGCAACCTCAGCTCGCTGCCAGACGAGGTGCAGCTGGAGGAGCTGTTCGGCCGCTTCGACACCCATCCGCTGCCCAGCCCCTACGAGCCGGCGCCGGCGTTCACGCCGCGTATTCTCGTGCGCGAGCGCGACTCCAATCAATCCCACCTGCGGATGTCCTACCGCCCCGCGGTCGACGTCTCGGACCCTCGTCAGCGCGCCGCGCTGGTGATCTACACCACGCTGCTGGGCGGCTCGATGGGGTCGCGCCTGTTCGACGAGATCCGCGAGCAGCGCGGCCTGGCCTACTCGGTCAGCGCCTTCCCGCACGCCTACGCGGAAGTGCCGGTGCTGCAGCTCTCGGCCGGCCTGGAGTCCGGTAAGTGCGTGGAGGCCTACCGGCGGATGCGCGCGATCGTCGGCGAGCTGCGCGATCAGGGCCCCACCGAATCCGAGGTGCAGCGTGCACGTTCCTACGCGGCCGGGGCTCGTTCGATCGCGTTCGAGAACAGCGGCGCGGTGGCCCGCTACGCGGCCCAGCAGACGGTCGTGCACGGCGAGGACCCCGATCCGGATCGGGTCATCGAGCTGCTCGACGCGGTCACCTTCGACGAGGTCAGGGAGGTTGCCGCCGGGGTGGCGGACGAGCTCGCGGTGGCCTGCGTCGGTCCGCACACCGTGGAGGAGCTGGAGCCGGTCTGAAACGCCGGTTCGCCGTTGGGGGCGTCGTGGCGATCGTGGTGGTCGTGGTGGCGGTGATCGCCCTGCGATCTCCAGACCGCCACCAGCCCAGTGAGCCGGTCGCCAGCACCGGCGCGGCGGGCGTGGGCCAGACCTCGCATCGGTCCAAGCCCCAATCGCGCGCCCGTACACTGCCGGTTGCCCACTCCCAGCCGGCGCTGTCCGCCGCTGAGGACAAGCTCCGCGCCGTCTTGGCGCGGGAGCTCAGCGCCGCAGGACCCGACAGCGGAGCCGAGGTGTATGACCTCGGCGCCCGCGCCCAGCTGTTCGACGTCCGCGCACAGGTCAAGCGTCCCCCCGCCTCGGTCGAGAAGCTCTATACGACCGTCGCGCTGCTGCGCATGCTCGGCCCGGACGCGAAGCTGGCCACGACCGTGCTCGGCACCGGCTCGCTTGGCCCAGGCGGCGTCTGGCAGGGTGATCTGTATCTGCGCGGAGGCGGCGACCCGACGCTCGGCGACGCGACCTTCAACCGCGTCTGGGAGTCGGGCTACGGCCCGACCCTCGGTCAGCTCGCCACGCAGCTGATCAAGCGGGGCATCCACCGCGTGAGCGGGTCGGTGATCGGCGACGCCAGGCTATTCGATGACCTCCGCGGCGGGCCCGCGACCGCCTACGCGCCGGACATTCCCGATTTCGGCGGGCAGCTGAGCGCGCTGAGCTTCGATCACGGCTCTGCTGCCAAGGGGCTGTCGCCGGGGGCGTTCGCGGCCCGGGAGCTGGTGCTCACGCTGCGCGCTTCACATGTCAGCGTCCGGGCCGCCAAGCACACCTCCAGGACGCCGGCTGGCGCGCACGTGCTGGCCCGGGTCAGCTCGCCGCCGATGTCGGTGCTGCTGTCGCTGATGGATGTCCCCTCCGATGATCTGTTCGCCGAGTTGCTGACCAAGCAGCTGGGCAGACGCTTTGACCACGCGGGCACCATCGGCGCCGGCGCCCATGTGATCACCGACGTGATCCACAGCTATGACCTGCATCCCACGATCATCGACGGCTCGGGACTGTCGCGCAACGATCAGTCCTCGCCGCTGGAGGTCTCTGACCTGTTGCGGTACGTGTGGCACACCCCCCTAGGGTTGCGGCTGTCTGACTCGCTGCCGGTCGTCGGTGAGACCGGGACGGTGCGCTTTGTCGCCATTCGGACCGCGGCCCAGGGACACTGCATCGCCAAGACCGGGACGCTTGACTACGTGACCAACCTCGCCGGCTACTGCGCCGCTCGCGGCGGTCACACGGTGGCGTTCGCGTTGTTTCTTGACGGGCCCACCAATGAGCGTGCGCTCGTCTTGATCAGCCGGATGGTCGCGGCGATCGCCAAATACTGAAGGGCTTGCGCCGGCACCTGCGCTACCGCGACAATGAGCCCGTGGAGCTGAGCACCGCTCTGAACCGGCGCGCGCTGCAGAGCTATCTGACCAGGATCGGGGATCGCTGGCCGATCGACGTCGCGCTGCTCGGCGGCGCTCGATTGGCTGACGAGCGCGGCGCCCCGCCGCAGCGCGAGCGCGGGGCGGAGTTCGTGGTCGTGCTTGTCTCGCACGCTTTCGCGGGTATGCCTTGGCTGGAGCGCGTCTACCAGGCCGCCTCGCTCTGGGACGGGCTTGAGATGGGCGAGCGGGCCGACCTGCACTGCTACACGCCGGACGAGTACAAGCGCAAGCGCGTGACGCTGCGCGCCGTGCGCGAGGCTGCCGAGCACGGGCTGGACCTGCTGGCCGTCGGTGTCCAGTGACCTGCGGCGTTGGTCCGCAGGCACTTGTGGCTTAAGTCGCTAGGCGATCTCGACCATGCGCTGAATCGGGATCCGCGCGTGGTCGGCGATCTCCGCTGCGACCTTGACCTCGTGGACGTCGTCGCGCAGGGCGTTGCGCAGCTTGGGCAACGTGATCATCTTCATGTAGCGGCAGTGCGCGGCTTCGTTGGCGGCGATGAACTGAGCGTTGGGCGCGGCCTGACGCAGCGGGTGCAGCATGCCGGTCTCGGTCGCAACGATCGCCGTCGCCCCGGCCGGGCGCTGCGCCAGCTCGCGTGCGTATCCGAGCATCCCACCGGTGGAGAGCATGTACACGCCCTCGGCGCTCACGTCGCCGGCGGCCACGTACTCCATTACGCTGGTTGAGCAGCCGCATTCGGGATGGATCAGGAAATCGGCCTGGGGGTGGGCGGCCCGCACAGCCGTTATGTCGTCGGGCCTGATCCCGGCGTGCACGTGGCACTCCCCGTCCCAGACGTGCATCCGCCGTCCCAGCATCCGCTCGACATACGCCCCGAGAAACATGTCGGGACCGAACAGGATCTCAGTGTCATCGCCGTGCTCGCGATAGATGTGCTCCACGACACCGACCGCGTTGGCCGAAGTGCAGCAGTAATCGGTGAGCGCCTTGACCTCGGCGGTCGTGTTGACATACATGACCACGATCGCATCGGGGTGCGCGGCCTTCCAGTCGTCCAGCTGGGCCGCCGTGATCGAGTCCGCCAGCGAGCATCCGGCATCCGGGTCGGGGATCAGGACTCGCTTGTCCGGGCACAGGACCGAGGCGGTCTCGGCCATGAAGTGCACGCCGCAGAAGACGATCGTGTCGGCGTCGGTTTCGGCGGCCCGCTGGGACAGGCCGAGCGAGTCCCCGACGTAGTCGGCCACGTCCTGGATCTCGGGCAGTTGATAGTTGTGGGCGAGGATCACCGCGCCGCGCTGGTCGGCGAGCGCGCGCACCTCGTCTTGAAGCGCCGGGATGTGCTCCAGAATCAGCGGCGCGTCGGTCGCGCCGAACATCGGAAGGTTCATGAGACCGCCTGAAGGATCAGTGAAAGGTCGAGTGCCGGAGCGCTGTGCGTCAGCGCTCCAACCGAGACAAAGTCTACGCCGGTGGCTGCGATCGCCCTGAGCGTCTCGAGCGTGACGCCACCGCTCGCCTCCAGTCGCGCGCGGCCGCGCACGTGCGCGACCGCCTGCGCCAACTCTTCCAAGCTCATGTTGTCCAGCAGGAGCGCGGGCGCGCCCGCCTCCAGCGCCTCGTCGACCTCGGCTAGGGTGCGGCATTCGACCTCGAGCGGGAGCTGCGGGGAATGGGCGTGGGCCAAGCGCACCGCCGCCCCCACCCCGCCCGCCATCGCGGCGTGGTTCTCCTTGATCAGGATCGCGTCGTAGAGCCCGGCACGGTGGTTGGTGGCCCCGCCGGCCGCCACCGCCGCCTTCTCCAGGGCGCGCAGCCCGGGGGTCGTCTTGCGCGTGTCAAGGATCTGCGCCCCGGTCCCTTCCACGGCGGCGACGCACCGGGCCGCCAGCGTGGCCACGCCGGACAGGCGCTGTAGGAAATTCAGCGCCGTGCGCTCGGCGCTGAGCAGCGCCCGCGCGCGGCCCTCCACCTCCAGCACCGGGCCGCCTTCTCGCCATACCCCCTCGGCGGCCAGGCGCCGCACTGAGACTTCGGGATCCAACGCCGTGAAGCTGGCCTCGGCGGCGTCGAGACCGAACACGACGCCCGGCCGCTTCTGGGTGATCAGCGCCCGCGCACGGGTTTCCGGCGCGACGGTGGCCGCGGTTGTCACATCGCCGCTGCCGAGGTCCTCGGCCAGCGCCCGCGCCACGATCTCCGGGATCTCGCTATCTGGCATCGGCGGCGAGGATACGTCGGCGGCGATCCGCTTGCTTTGGTGAGGTCTATTGCAATAGGCTCCTACCGGATCAACCGGAAAGATGAGGCCATATGCATCGCAGAGTCTGGCTCTTGATCGCTGTCGCCACGTTTGCGGCGGCGCTGTCATCGTCTGCGGCCGCCGGGGCGGCCACCACCAAGGTCGTCTACGCGGGTACGCCGCCTAATACCAAGGCGCTCGCGGCAAAGCTGCTCGGCAAGGGCGTGAAGGCCCTCGGCCAGGACAACCCGGGAATCAACGCCTTCTCCAATCAGACCGTGACTATCAACCAAGGTGACTCGGTCAAGTGGGTCGGACTGGCGGCCAATTTTCACACCGTTGACCTGCCCGCCAAGGGCGGGGCGGATCTGCCGCTGTTTGTGGCGGGTAAGACGGTGACCGGAGTCAACGACTTCGCCGGGAGCCCGTTCTGGTTCAACGGCCTGGTCCCCAGCCTTGGATTCAACCCACAGCTCTTGGCTCGGACCGGCGGCTCCACCTACAACGGCTCAAGCCGGGTCGATTCCGGCCTGCCGGCTGCTCCCAAGTCACCCAACACGCTGAAGATCACCTTCACCAAGCCGGGCGTCTACAAGTACTTCTGCGATGTCCACGCGGGCATGTTCGGCTACGTCGTCGTGCGCGCGAAGGGCAAGCCGGTGCCGACCCGCAAGCAAGACGCAGCGGCGCTCACCAGGCAGCTGACGACTGACATCCTGGCCGCCAACAAGCTCACGAAGATCAAGCAGCCCGCGAACCATGTGAGCCTCGGCATGTCGACCAGGCAGGGCGTCGAGCTCTTCGCGATGTTCCCGGCGACACTCAGCGTCAAGGCAGGAACCGTTGTCACGTTCTCGATGTCGGCAAATTCACGTGAGGTGCACACCGCCGCGTTCGGCCCCTCGAAGTACCTCACGACGCTGGCCGACTCGGTTGCCGGCCCGACACCCGACCAGCAGGCGCTGTATCCGAGCAGTCCTCCGCAGGCTGGCCCGATCCAGCTCGATCCAACCTCGCACGGGAACGGGTTCGCCAACACGGGTGCACTCGATAGCGATCCGACGACACCGTCGCCGACGACTGAACGGATCGACTTCACCAAGCCAGGCGTGTATCACTTCATCTGCCTGATCCACCCGTTCATGCACGGCACGATTGTCGTGAAGTGAGGCTGAAACGGTGCCCGGCGCCAGAGCGCCGGGCACCCTAGCCGGATCGGTCCGCTAACAGATCCCCGGGACCGGCGTCGGTCTCGGGGAGCGGGGTGGCCGAGGGGTCGCAGACGAGCACGCGGATCGTGGCGAAACTGGGATCCGCGGCGCCGTGCAGTCTGGCCCCGGCGGAGGTCAGCGCGTGCAGATAGTCGATGACCTCGCTGGTCACGCGCTCGCCCGGGAGCAGCGCCGGGACCCCGGGGGGATAACCGGCGATCGACTCGCACGAGATCCGACCGATCGCCTGCTCGACCGCGACGGTCTCGCCGACGCCGAGGAAGGCGTCGCGGATCGGTACCGCCGTCTGATGCTCCAGCGCCGCCGGCGGTCGGGCGATCTCGCGTCCCTGTCCCGGGCGCGACATCCGTCGCACGGTCTCGGCGAAGTCGTGCGCGAATCGCTCCAGCGGCTCGATCGGCTGGCCGAGGCCGAGCACCAGCACGAGCGTCGCGTGAGTGGCGAGCTCGACGTAGATGTCATAGCTGGCCCGCAGCTCGGCGGCGATCTCATAGCCGGTGCAGCCGGTGCGGCGAACATCGATCACCAGCCGCAGCGGATCCCATCCGGCCACGCCGGGCCGCCCGACCATCCCCGCGCCGACGACCGAGCAACCGGGGATCGCCTCGATCTCGCCGCGAGCGCGAAACGACGCGGCCAGCGTCCGGTCCAGCAGCGCCTCCCCGTGAGCGGCCAGCTGACGGCGCGCGCTGTCAAGCGAGGCCAGCAGCAGCGAACTGGGGCTGGTGGAGCGCACCAGCCGCACGCACCGCGCCACCGCCTCGGGATCGATCGCGCCGTCGCGGGCGATGTGCAGCATCGCCGATTGGGTCAGGCTCCCGACGATCTTGTGCGTAGAGGCCAGCACGGCGTCGGCCCCGAGCTTGACCGGTGACTCGGGCAGGGTCGGGTGAAAGCCGAAATGGGAGCCCCAGGCGCAGTCGACCACCAGCGCGACGCCGGCCGCGTGGGCGACCTCGGCACAACCGCCGATGTCGGCCGCCATGCCGTAGTACGTAGGCGAGACGAGGAATGCGGACGTGATGTCCGGCGAGCGGGCCAGCGCCTGCGCCAGGGCATCCGGGGTGACCCCGTGGGCCATCCCCAGCTCCTCGTCGTACTCGGGCGCGACGAAGCTCGCCATACCGCCGCTGAGGACGAGGCCGTCGACCACGCTGGCGTGCGAGTTGCGCTGCACCAGCACGTGCGCGCCCGGCGGCGCGAGCGCCAGGCACAGGGCATGGTTGCCCTGTGTGGCGCCGTTGGTGAGAAACCAGGTGCGCCCGGCGCCATAGGCCACCGCCGCCAGCTCCTCGGCGCGCTCGTACGGCGTCGGCGAGGGGCCGACGTCGATCCCCTCGATGTCCTGGCAGATGTCGAGCGCCAGCGCGCGCTCGCCCATGGCGCTACGCAATCCCTGGTCGGCACCCGGGCCGCCCTTGTGGCCGGGAACGTGGAAGCGGACCGAGCCGCGAAAGCCATAGGAGACGATCGCATCCAGATACGGAGCGGTGGGGAGCGCTCTGATGGTCTGGCGCTCGCTCACTTTGCCGCCGGCAAGTTCGCGCGACTCATTGGCCGGCACCTTGCTCACTTTGCCGCCTTGAGCAGGTAGGCTCGCACGAAACCGTCGAGGTCGCCGTCGAGCACACGGTTGGCGTCTCCCATCTCGTGATCGGTGCGATGGTCCTTGACCATCGTGTAGGGGTGCAGCACGTAGGACCGGATCTGCGAGCCGAAGTTGACGTCCTGGGCCTCGCCCTTCTCCCGAGCTATCTCCTCACGACGACGGCGCTCCTCGAGCTCCACGAGCTTGGAGCGCAGCATGGCCATCGCCTCAGCCTTATTGGAGGACTGCGAGCGCTCGTTCTGGCACTGCACGACGATCCCCGTCGGCTTGTGCGTGATCCGCACGGCCGAGTCGGTCTTGTTGACGTGCTGTCCCCCGGCACCGCTGGCGCGGTAGGTGTCGATCTGCAGATCGTCGTCGTCGATCTCCACCACCGATGCCTCCTGGACCACCGGCGAGACCTCCACCCCGGCAAAGCTGGTCTGCCGGCGGTTGGCCGAGTCAAACGGTGACAGGCGGACCAGCCGGTGGACCCCCTTCTCACTGCCATACAGCCCGTAGGCGTTCTCGCCCTTGACCCTGAAGGTGGCCGACTTGATGCCGGCCTCCTCGCCGGGTGAGACCTCCAGCAGCTCGACCGCAAAGCCGCGCTTCTCGGCCCAGCGCATCTCCATCCGCAGCACCATTTCGGCCCAGTCCTGGGCGTCGGTGCCGCCGGCCCCGGCGTTGACGGCCACCAGCGCATCGCCTCCGTCATAGGGGCCGGAGAAGAGTCGCTCCTCCTCCAGTTCGGCCAGGCGGTCCTGCACGGTCTGGACCTGTTCCTCCAGCTCACCGGCGAGCTCGGGATCCTCCTCGGCGAGCTCGGCCAGCGGCTCCAGATCCTCCACGTCGCGCTCGAGGGCGCGGAACACGCTCAGCTTGCGGGTTGCGCGCGCATGCTCGGCACTGACCTTCGCCGCGTGCTCCTGGTCGTCCCAGAAGCCGGGCGCTCCCATCTCCTGTTCGAGCGCGGTGGCGCGCTCCGACAGCTCAGCCGGGTCAAAGATAGTCCGCGAGCAGCTTGAGCTGCCCACGGATTGCAGCGAGTCGCTGGGAGAGCGGCTCTGAGGGGGCGGTGGCCATTACCGTCACCCTAGCAACTCGCCGGTGGGCCGCCTCCGCGGTTGACCGCCCAGTGCCGGCGTGTGCTCGCCTTCCAGGTCGGGACCGCCGGAGCCACGGATCGGCGCGAGCGGGGCCGCCTGATCCGAGAGGAGTCGGCGCGAGCGGGCCGCTCCTCCTGA
Source organism: uncultured Actinomycetes bacterium (assembly GCA_937888775.1). The sequence continues at coordinate 14,413 of CALAQT010000433.1, forward strand.
GGCCCCGACGCCCGATCAGTCCAGGTACTCGTAGGCGGGGATCGTCAGGAACTCGATCAGCTCTGGGGCCAGCGCCATCCGCTCAAAGATCTCCCGCGTCTCGGCCGGCCGGCCCCGCTTCCAGGTCTCCTCCCCCACCTCGCGCCGGATCGCGGCGGTTTCCTCGTCGAGCACCTGGCGCACCAATTCAGGCGTCACCGTACGCCCGTCGGTCAGCTTGGAGCCGTGATGGACCCACTGCCAAATCTGCGAGCGCGAGATCTCGGCCGTGGCCGTGTCCTCCATCATCGAGTTGATCGCCGCGGCGCCGCGACCGGTGAGCCAGAACGACACATACTGGAAGCCGACGCTGACGTCGGTGCGCAGGCCGGCCTCGGTGATCTCGCCCGGCGTGGCCGCCAGATCGAGCAGGTCGGCCGCGCTGACGTCGACATCGGCGCGCTGGCGCGAGAGCTGATTGGGCTCGCCTCGCAGGCCGGCCTTGAACACCTCGCGGGCCACGGGTACGAGATCGGGGTGCGCGACCCAGGTCCCGTCGTATCCCTGCCCCACCTCGCGTTCCTTATCGGCGCGGACCGCCGCCAGCGCCTTCTCGTTGGCCTGCTCGTCGCGGCGCGAGGGGATCAGCGCGGCCATGCCGCCCATCGCGTGAGCCCCGCGCCGGTGACAGGTGGCGGCTAGCAACTCGGTGTAGGCGCGCATGAACGGGACGGTCATCGTCACGTCGGCGCGGTTGGGCAGCACCATCTCGGGCCGATCCGGGAAGCACTTGATCGCCGAGAAGATGTAGTCCCACCGCCCGGCGTTTAGCCCGGCCGAGTGCTGGCGTAGCTCATAGAGGATCTCGTCCATCTCAAACGCCGCCGGCAGCGTTTCGATCAGCACCGTGGCCTTGATCGTCCCGCGCTCGATCCCGACCACATCCTGCGCGAAGCAGAACACGTCATTCCACAGCCGCGCCTCCAGATGGGACTCGAGCTTGGGCAGGTAGAAGTAGGGTCCGCCGCCGGCGGCCAGCAGCCGCGGCGCGCAGTGAAAGAAGTACAGGCCGAAGTCGAACAGTGATCCGGAGACCGGCTCTGAACCGACCAGCAGGTGCCGTTCATCAAGGTGCCATCCGCGCGGGCGGATCAGCAGAGTCGCGGGATCCTCGCACAGCTCGTAGTAGCGCCCGCCGGAGCCTTCGTAGGTGATCGAGCCATCGATCGCGTCACGCAGGTTGATATGCCCCTCGATCATGTTGCGCCAGGTGGGTGCGTTGGCGTCTTCGAAGTCGGCCATAAAGCCGTCGGCGCCAGAGTTGAGCGCATTGATCGTCATCTTGCGCTCGGTGGGCCCGGTGATCTCCACCCAGCGCTGCTGCATGTCGGCGGGGACGGGATCGACGGTCCAGCTCTGCTCGCGCACGTCCCGCGTCTGGGGCAGGAATTCAAGGCTCTCGCCGTCCGCCAGGCGTTGGCGACGTCGTGAGCGAGCCTCCAGAAGCTGCTGGCGCCGCGAACCGAACTCATGCTGGAGCTCGGCCACGAACTCCAGCGCGTCCGGCGTCAGCACCTCCTCAAAACCGGGCTCCATCGCTCCGTGCAACTCGAGCCGGGTGTGTGCGGTCATTTGCGGTGTCTCCGTCCCAGGCGAGTCTTGGCGGTCTTCATCAGCATCGTGTCCCAGCGGCTGACGTGCGAAACGACGATCGGACGCGCGAGCACTTCGGTGAGTTTCCCGCATAGCCCGTCTTGACGACACTCCCGTCCGCGCCCTGCTGGAGCCCGCGAACTACGCGGTCATCTCCACACTGAACCCGGACGGCACGATTCTCAGCGCCGTCGTCTGGATCAGCCTCAAGGGCGGCGAGCTCGCCGTCATCAGCCCCGTCGGCCGCGCCTGGCCCACCAATCTCGACCGTGATTCGCGGGTGACGGTCGTGGTTTACCCGCCGGACAATCCCCACGAATACGTTGAGATCCGAGGCACCGCCAAGGGCACGCCCGCGGATGCCGACGATCATATTAATCACTTGGCCAAGGTGTACATCAACCAGGACGAGTATTCGTTCCGCCAGCCCGGCGAGGTGCGGATGAAGTACGTGATCACGCCGGAGCGCGTCCGGCACCAGAAGCAGGGCTGACACGAGGCGACGCGGCGCTAGTGTCGTGGCACCAGGCGCCGTGGCACTAGGCGCCGTGGCACTTCTTGTACTTCTTGCCTGAGCCACACCAGCAGGGATCGTTGCGCCCGATCTGCTCGGTTTCGTCAACGCGTCGCTGCTCGACGTGCGGAATGGGCTCCTGTTCGGCGTGCTCCTCCGCGCCGGCGGTCCCGCCGGCGGCTGCGGCCATCGCCAGCGCGCTCGGCTGCGAAGCGGCGCCGCCTGAGTAGGTGACGTTGCGTCCGCGGGTCGACGAGCTGGTGCTGGGGCTCGGACGGCGCTGCGGCGGGGGCGACGGGGCGCCGTTCTCCGCTTCCACCGTCACCTCGACGTGGAAGATCATCCGGGCAAAGTCGCCCCAGACACCGTTCATCAGGTCCCGGAACAGCTCGAAGGCCTCGTTCTTGTAGGCCACCAGTGGCTCGATCTGGGCGAATCCGCGCAGATGGATTCCCTCGCGCAGGTAGTCCATGTCGTAGAGGTGCTCGCGCCAGCGCTGGTCGATGATCTGCAGCAGCAAGAAGCGCTCGAGGGCGCGCATCAGCTCCTCGCCGAGCTCCTGCTCGCGACGGTCGTACTGGGCCAGCGCCTCCTCCTGGAGGCGGAGCGCCAGATCCTCACGGTCGACCCGATCGGGCTCGACCTCGGCGAAGGCGGCGCTTGGGGTGAAGATCTCCTCGATCCGGCGCATCAGCCCGACGACGTCCCAATCCTCGACGAAGTCGCCGGCGGTGTACTCATCGACCAGGCGCCCGATCAGGTTGACGGTCTCCTCGCGGGCGGCGTCTGACATGTCGCGCCCCTCCAGCACCTCGTCGCGGTAGGTGTAGATCACCTCGCGCTGCTGGTTGAGCACGTCGTCGTACTCGAGCGTGTGCTTGCGCATCAGGAAGTGCTGCTCCTCCACCTTGCGCTGGGCCTTCTCGATCTGCTTGGACAGCATGCTGGCCTCGATCGGCTCCTCGTTGCCCTCATCGTCAAGCGTGCCGAGGCGGTCGAGGATCTTGTAAATCCGCTCACCGGCGAACAGGCGGACGAGATCGTCCTGGGCGGAGAGGAAGAAGCGGCTCTCGCCCGGGTCGCCCTGGCGCCCGGCGCGTCCCCGCAGCTGGTTGTCGATCCGGCGCGACTCGTGGCGCTCGGTGCCGAGGATGAACAGACCGCCGGCCTCGAGCACCTGCTCGCGCTGCTCCTCCACCCGGCGCTCCACCTCGGTCAGCACCTTGGCGTAGTGCTCGTCGTAATCGGGGGCCCCGGGTTGCAATCCAAGCTTGGCCAGCTCCAGGTGGGTCAGATGCTCGGCGTTGCCGCCGAGCTTGATGTCGACCCCGCGGCCGGCCATGTTGGTGGCGATCGTGACCGCGCCCGGCGCGCCCGCCTCGGCGATCGTCTCACCCTCGCGCTCGGCCAACTCGGGCTTGGCGTTGAGCACGTTGTGCTTGATCCCCTGCTTGGCGAGCTTCTCCGACAACAGCTCCGAGATCTCCACCGAGATCGTCCCGACCAGCACCGGCTGACCGTTGGCGTTGCGCTCGGAGATCTCCCTGACCACCGCTGCCCACTTGCCATCACGGGTCTTGTAGACCTGATCGTTGCGGTCCGCCCGGACCATCTTCATGTTGGTGGGAACCTGGACGACCGGGAGCTTGTAGATCTTCATGAACTCGGTCGCCTCGGTCAGCGCCGTCCCGGTCATCCCCGCCAGCTTGTCGTACATGCGGAAGTAGTTCTGCAGCGTGATCGTCGCCAGCGTCTGGTTCTCCTCCTGGACGCGGACCTCCTCCTTGGCCTCGACGGCCTGGTGCAGGCCCTCTGACCAGCGCCGGCCGTCGAGGATGCGCCCGGTGAACTCGTCGATGATTTTGACCTCACCGTCGATCACGGCATAGTCGACATCGCGCTTGTAGAGCGACTCTGCCTTCAGGGACTGCAGCAGGTGATTGACCAGGTGGCCGTTCTCGGCGCGATAGAGATGGTCGATGCCCATGAAGCGCTCGGCCTTGGCCACGCCTCGCTCGGTGACGGCGACGGTCTTGTGCTTCTCGTCGAATTCGTAGTCGAACTCGGCCACGAACTCCTTCTTGGTGCGCGGATCCATGCCGTCGGGCGTCTTGCCGGGCGTGAGCTTGGGCGCCAGCTTGGCGAACTTTGCGTACAGGTCGCCGGCCTGCTCAGGCGCGCCGGAGATGATCAGCGGCGTGCGCGCCTCATCGATCAGGATGTTGTCCACCTCGTCGACGACCGCGTAGGTGTGATACGGGGACTTGCCCTCCTCGGGCTTGGGGCGCCCGCCGTGCTGCACCTTCTCCTCGAGGCTGGTCGCCATGTTGTCGCGCAGGTAGTCAAAGCCGAACTCGGAGTTGGTCCCGTAGGTGACGTCGGCGGCGTAGGCGTCGCGCTTCTCCTCGTAGGGCTGCATGTTCTGCAGCACGCCGACCGACACCCCGAGCATGTCGTAGATCGGCTTCATCCACATCGCGTCGCGGCGGGCCAGGTAGTCGTTGACGGTCACCACGTGCACGCCGCGACCACCGAGCGAGTTGAGCACCACCGCCAGCGTCGCGGTCAGCGTCTTGCCCTCGCCGGTCTTCATCTCCGCGATGCAGCCGTCGTGCAGGACCATGCCGCCGATCAGCTGGACGTCGAAGTGGCGCATGCCCATCGAGCGCTTGCCCGCCTCGCGCACGACCGCGAAGCACTCGAACTGCAGATCCTCGAGCGACTCGCCGCCACGTGCGCGGTTGCGCAGCTCGTCGGCTGCGTCTCGCAACTCGCCGTCGGTGTGGTGCTCGAGCTCGGCCTCGAACCCATTGATCCGAGCGACTCGCTGCTCGTAGGTCTTGAACTTCTTGCCCTCGCCGATGCGGAGCGCGCGGTCAAGGAATGACATGGGATTAGGGTAGCGCGGGAGGGCCCAAGGCTTGGAACTGATCCAGCGCGGGAGGGCCCAAGGCTTGGAACTGATCCAGCGCGGGAGGGCCCAGGGCTCGGAAGTGATCCCGGAAGCCGATGCCTAAGCGGTCGGCGTGCCGTTGTGGTGGGCGATCAGCGCGGGACCCGACTTGTAGCAGGCTCGGCGAGCAGGGCCGGAACGCGGCGCCGGGTGGCCAGGATCGCGGCGCGACAGCTCGACGCGCACGGGCTGAGACCTCCGTAGTTGTGATCGGCGGCCAGCAGCGCCTGGCGCGGGTCCCTCGGCGCGTTGGCCACCGACACGATGCTCAGCAGGACGGCCAGCGCGAGCGCGCCGGCCGCTCTGCACGGCCCCCCGCACGCCTTTAGCCGGGGGGTGGCTAGGCTAGGTGGCGGGCGAGGTTTCCCCGGGCGCCAACGGCACCGGCGCCACGGCAGCGGCGCGCGCCTCACGCCGTTTGCGGCGCTTGTCGCGGTGGCGCTTGACCTGGACCGACAGCTCGTCGGCACACAGGTTTATCGAATGGACGAGATCCGGGGAGGCGTCGCGGGCACGCAGGGTCACGCCCTTCAGGTGCAGGGTGGCCTCCGCCACCTGCGAATCGGCGATCGCCGGATTTCGCTCCTCAAACACCTCCACCTCCAGCTCAGCCAGCTCGGAAACCTGTTCTGAGACCTTCCGGAAACGCTTGGCAACGTGCTCGCGCAGTTCCTCTGAGACGGGCAGGTTGCGTCCCTTGACCTCGATCCGCATCGGCTGACCTCCTTGATTGATGTGGCGATTCAGAACGTTAATCCCGCGTGAAGCATTTGTCGACCGTCACAATTACGGACGTGACGCCAAAGATCGCCTGGTCCTTCGAGCCTGCCGTTCTGCTGGGCGTGCTTGCGCTGGGACTGGCCTACATGAAGGGCTGGACGCGGGCGCGGACGCCCGGCGAGCCCCATCCGCCGGGCTACGGGCGCCTGACGCTGTTCGGACTGGGTCTGGTGGCGATCATCGCCTCGTTGGTCTCCCCGATCGACAAGCTCGGCGAGCAGATGCTGGTCATGCACATGCTCCAGCACATCCTGCTGCTGGACATCGCCCCGATCCTGATGATCCTGGGATTGACCAAGGGCATCCTCCGGCCCGTGACGCGGCGGCTGAACTCGATTGAGCACAAGGCCGGGTATTTCGCCCATCCGGCCTTTGCGGTGCTCGCCTACGCCGGCTTCATGTGGCTATGGCACATCCCGGTGATGTACGACACGGCGCTGCGCTACCCCAACATCCACGCGATCGAGCACATCTGCTTCGCTGCGGCCGGATCCCTTTACTGGTGGCATCTGCTCTCGCCGATCCGCAGCCGGATGCGCCTGGGCGGGATGGGCCCGATCATGTACATGGTCTCCACCAAGCTGCTGGTGGGGCTGCTGGGCGTCGCGCTGGCGTTCGCTCCCACCTCGATCTATCCGTTCTACACCCACTCGCCCCACTACTGGGGTCTCAGCCCGGCCGAGGACCAGTCAATGGCCGGCCTGGAGATGGCCCTGGAGCAGTCGATCGTGATGGGGATCGCGCTCGTCTGGCTGTTCGTGCAGATGCTGACCGAGTCAGAGCGCGAAGCGCAGCGCAGCGAGCGCTTCGAGATCGCCTGAGCGTTTCCGGGTCAGCGGCCGCGCGAGGTGCGCTGGTCAAGCGCAGCGCGGAAGACTGGTCAGCCGGCGACGCGGGCGAGCATTGCTGCGCCGAGCGCGCCGCCCAAGTCGCCCAGGGCGGCGACCCTGACCGCGGGCGGCTGGGTGTCGTTGAACAGGTGCTGATGCATCTGAGAGGAGATCCGCTCGGCGAACGGCTGGCCGAAACGGATGCCCAGTCCACCCCCGATCACCACCGCTTCGACGTCGAGCAGGTTGACGGCCGATGCGACTCCGGCGCCCAGCGCCGTGACCGCACGATCGATGATCTCGGTGGCCAGCGGGTCCTCCTGCTCGATCGCGTGCGCCCAGACGGCGCTGGTCAGGCGGGTACGGCCCCGCTGCTTCATCAGCTTGAACAGATCGGTCTCGACGCCCCGGTCGGCGTGCTTCTGCGCGCGGGCCTCCATCGCCGCGCGGCCGGCGTAGGCCTCCATGCATCCGCGGCGGCCGCACGGGCAATGCGCACCGTCGAGCTTGACGACCATGTGCCCGATCTCGCCGGCGCCGCCGCGCCCCACCCACGGCTTGCCGTCGAGGATCAGGCCACCGCCCACCCCCGTACCCCAGAACACACCCAGCAGCGATTTGTACGGCCTGCCGGCCCCCAGTTCGAACTCCGCCTGGGTGGCGACCTGGACGTCGTTGCCGAGGAACACCGGGGTGCCGAGTTGGTCAGAAAGCGCCTTGCCGAGGCCGAACTCACCCTCCCAGTCCGGAAGGTTGCGTGCGCTGGTGACCGTTCCCTTGGCCTCGTCGATCACGCCGGGCGAGCCGACGCCGAGTCCTAGCAGGTCAGATGGCTTGATGTGGGCGGCATCGGCCGCCTCGGTGAGCGCCTGCGCGATCTGGTCGGCGACGTCCTGCGGACCGCCCTCGGTTGGCGTCGGGCGGCGCGCCTGGCCGACGACGTTGTGCTCTGAGTCGGCGACGATCGCCTCGATCTTGGTACCACCGAGATCGATTCCCCCGCGCAGGGGGCCTGTTGGGCTCGTGGCTGGCATCGCGATCGCCATCGTGTCAGAGTGGCGCGACTTGCGCGTGGCGCCCCGGTCCGCGCGACTTGCGCGTGGCGCCCGGGCTCGTGGCGCTCCAGCCCGTGGTGCTCCGGCCCGTGGCGCTCCGGCCCGTGGCGCTCCGGCCCGTGGTGCTCCAGCCCGTGGCGCTCCAGCCCGTGGCGCTCCAGCCCGTGGCGCTCCGGCCCGTGGTGCTCCGGCCCGTGGTGCTCCGGCCCGTGGCCGCTGACGATCGCCGGGGGTCAGCCCTAGCAGACGCCAAGGACCGCCAGGCCTCAGCCCCAGGACTCGCGGTAGTGCTCCTGCTCCGGGGTCGGCTCGTCGATCTGCACCCCCAGCGCGGCGAGCTTCAGCCGTCCCACCTCCTGATCGATCGCGCCCGAGACCGCGTGCACGCCGGGACCCAGCTCGCGTCCGCGCTTGACCAGTTCCTCCACGCACAGCGCCTGCAGCGCGAACGAGACGTCCATCACTGCCGCCGGATGGCCTTCGGCCGCCGCCAGGTTGACGACGCGGCCGTGGGCGAGCAGATTCAGCTTGCGTCCATCGGCCAGCTCGTACTGCTCCACCAGCGGCCGGACGTCGCGCACCCCCCCGGCGGCGAGCGCGCGCAGCTCGACGAGGTCGATCTCGACATCGAAATGGCCCGCATTGGCCAGCAGCGCACCGTCCTTCATGCGCACGAAATGCTCGCCGTTGAGCACCCGGCGCGAGCCGGTCACGGTCACGAACACATCGCCGCGCTCGGCGGCCTGCAGTGCGGGCATCACTTGATAGCCGGCCATCCGCGCCTCCAGCGCCCGGAGCGGCTCCACCTCGCAGACGATCACCGCCGCCCCTGCCCCCCGCGCACGCTCGGCCACCCCCAGCCCAGCCCAGCCGTAGCCGATCACCACGACCGTGTTGCCGGCAAGCAGCACGTTGCTGGCCCGCATGATCCCGTCCAGCGCCGACTGCCCGGTGCCGTGGCGGTCGTTGAGCGCGCGTTCGGTCCGGGCCTCGTTTACGGCCAGCACGGGACACGCGAGACCGCCCTTGTCGCCGAGGCGACGCAGCCGCACGAGGCCCGTGGTCGTCTCCTCGGTGCCCCCGATCAGCCCGCTCAGGACATCCCCGTCCGCGGCGTGGGCGCCCATCAGCAGGTCGGCTCCGTCGTCGATCGTTATGTATGGGCCGCCCGCCGATCCGGCCAGCAGCGCCTGCACGTGCTCGGCGTAGGTGTCCAGGCCCTCGCCGCGGACCGCCCTGACCTCGACGCCGTGGCCCAGCACCAGCGCGGCGGCCACGTCATCCTGGGTGGAGAGCGGGTTGGCCGAGCAGAGCGCCACGCTCGCGCCGCCGGCGAGCAGCGCCTGCACCAGATTGGCGGTCTCGCCGGTGACGTGCAGGCAGGCGGCGATCCGGATCGCGCTCAGGGGCCGCTGAGCTGCAAAGCGCTCCTGGATCTGAGCGAGCACCGGCATCTGCTGCGCCGCCCAGGCGATCCGAGCCTCTCCCTGGGGGGCCAGGGAGAGGTCGGCGACATCGTGGGAGGGAACTGATGCCGGCGCCATGGCGCGTGCGGTCGGCTGGAGCGTGTGCGACTAGTAGCGGTAGTGGTCTGACTTGTAGGGGCCGTCTACCGGTACGCCGAGGTAGGCGGCCTGTTCGGCGGTCAGCTGGGTCAGCTTGACGCCCAGCGCATCGAGGTGCAGCCGCGCGACCTTCTCGTCCAAGTGCTTGGCCAGCGTGTAAACGCGCTTGTCGTAACTAGCGGCGTGCCCGAACAGTTCGATCTGCGCCATCACCTGGTTGGTGAACGAGTTGGACATCACAAAGCTCGGGTGACCGGTGGCGTTGCCGAGGTTCAGCAGCCGGCCCTCGGACAACACGATGATCGTGCGACCGTTGGGGAACACCCACTCGTCCACCTGTGGCTTGATGTTGATCCGCTCGATCCCGTCGATCTTGGCCAGCCCGGCCATGTCGATCTCGTTGTCGAAGTGGCCGATGTTGCCGACGATCGCCTGATGCTTCATCTGCGACATGTGAGCGGCGGTGATCACGTCCTTGTTGCCGGTCGTGGTGATGAACATGTCGGCCGTCTCCAGCACGTCCTCCAGCCGGGCGACCTGGTAGCCGTCCATCGCCGCCTGCAGCGCGCAGATCGGGTCGATCTCGGTCACGATCACCCGCGCACCCTGGCCGCGCAACGACTCCGCGCAGCCCTTGCCGACGTCGCCATAACCGCAGACGACGGCCACCTTGCCGCCGATCAGGACGTCGGTCGCCCGGTTGATGCCGTCGATCAGCGAGTGGCGGCAGCCATACTTGTTGTCGAACTTGGACTTCGTGACGGCGTCGTTGACGTTGATCGCCGGAAACAGCAGCTGTCCCTGCTCGGCGAACTGATACAGGCGATGTACGCCGGTCGTGGTCTCCTCGCTGACGCCCTTGATCTGCGCCGCCATGCGCGTGAAGTGCTGCGGATCGGACTCCAGCGAGCGCGTCAGCGTCTGCAGGATGATCTGAAACTCCTCCGACTCGCCGGCGGGATCGGGTACGGCGCCCGCACGCTCGAACTCGACGCCCTTGTGGACCAGCAGTGTCGCGTCGCCGCCGTCATCGAGGATCATGTTCGGTCCGTCACTCTCCGGCCAGGTCAGCGCCTGCTCGGTGCACCACCAGTACTCCTCCAGCGTCTCGCCCTTCCAGGCGTAGACCGGCACTCCCCTTGGATCGTCGGCCGTGCCGTCCGGTCCCACGACCACCGCGGCGGCGGCATGGTCCTGGGTGGAGAAGATGTTGCAGCTGGCCCAGCGAACCTCGGCGCCGAGCGCCGTGAGCGTCTCGATCAGCACCGCGGTCTGGATCGTCATGTGCAAGCTGCCGGTGATCCGGGCGCCGCGCAGCGGCTGGCTGTCGGCGAACTCGCGCCGCGTGGACATCAGGCCCGGCATCTCGTGCTCGGCCAGCTGGATCTCCTTGCGGCCGAAGGCCGCCAACTGCAGATCGGCGACCTTGAAGTCTGTCTTGGTGGCGGTCGTGCTCATCTTCTCTCCCAGCGCTCGGTGATTACGTGTCGATCTTCAGTGGCGGCTGGCGCCGCTCGGACTCAAGCTCAGGCCGTGGCCAGCAGCCGCTCGTGCTTGTCCTGCTCGAAGCGCAGCCAGTCGGCTGCCTCAACGTGCTCAGGCTTGGACGGCTCTGCGGCGAGCCAGCTCTGCACCGCTTCGCGCAGTTCGGCGTCGGCGTCCATCCGTGCGGCGAACGCAACGTCAGACAGACCGACATCAAAGCGATCGAGCAGCTCCTTGAGCGTGCGCAACCGCTGCAGCTGTGCGGCACCGTACAGCCGGTACCCCGACGCCGAGCGAGCCGGCGCGACTAGGCCCGCCTGCTCGATGTATCGAAGCATCCGAGCCGACCAGCCGGTCGTGGCCGAAGCTTCACGGATCGTCAGGGCCTCCATCGGCACCAAACATTACCACGACAGTGTCAAGGTTTGCGCGCCTCAAGCGGCTCGGTCGATCGATCAGAGCCGGGCCAGCGAGCTCTTCAGCCGGTCGATCGACGCAATCGTGGCCGGGTCCACGTCCCGCAGGGCCGCGAGGTAGAGCGACACCAGGTCTCCCAGCAGGATCAGCGACACGAGCCGATCGGTACGGGTGGAGCCGATGCTCTGCACCAGGGCGGTGGCCGCCGCCTGCTCGGCGACCAGCTCCCGGGTCAGGGCGATCCGCTGTCGCACGCGCGGGTGCAGATCGCAGTCGTCGAGGAATACGGCGCTGAAGCGTCCTAGCTCGCCGGCGCTCTCCCAGCCGACGATCTCGTTGTGATCAAGCTCGGGCAGCTCGGTGGCAAAGCACGGCATCTTCGCGTTCTCGTTGATCTGGGTCTTCCAGCGATAGGCGATCGGCGCGGTCAGCCCGGCGCCGGCGATCTGCGGTGTGGTGCCGTGCAGATCGCGGGCGAGCGCCTTGGCCGCACTGTCCTCCGGGGCGTCCGGGCCCCACTGCGCGACGAGTTCCTCGGCGTGCGCGGCCGCGACGTCGATCTCATAGAGCAGGCGCTCGCCAACGCCCGCCAGCGCAGCGACCTCGAGCGCCACGACCAGCGCATAGCCGACCGCCGCACGCGGCTGAAAGCCACCGGGCAACGGCACGACAGGAACCCGCTCGGCCCGCGCCATCTGCGCCAGGGCGCCGCCGGTCGTGGACACGATCCGTCGTGCCCCGAGCACACCGGCCGCCTCGAAGGCGGCGAGCGTCTCCTCGGTGTCACCGGAGTAGCTGCAGCACAAGACCGTCGCGTCGGGGGTGATCCACGGCGGCAACGCGTAATCACGGGCCACCACGATCGGCCGAGACGCACGGTCCCCGAGCACGGCGAGCGCGAGCTCGCCGCCGATCGCCGAGCCGCCCATGCCGGCCACGACGAGTCCTCCGGGCGCGTCCTGGAATTCCAGATTTGCCGACTCCACGCGCCACAGCGCGTCCCGAAGGTGATCGGGCAGGCCGAGGATGTCGCTCAGCTGCCCCGAGGCGTCCACCGCGGCGATCGCTTCGCGCGTGAGCTCTGGCAACGACGAGGGCGAAGGCGCGGACGGGGTCCTCAAAACCTGATCGCTCCTTCCGGAAGCTCCACGCCGGGGAAGATACGCACCCCGGCGCACAGGACGTTGCCCGGCCCGATCTTCACACCGTCCCCGAGCACCACGCCACCCTCGATGTGGCAGCGTTCCCCGATCTGGACGCCCGCACCGAGGATCGACGAGCTGACCACCGTGCGTTCACCGATGCTCACATCGTCGAGTAGCACCGAGCTTTCGACATGGGCCCCGGCGCAGACTGTCACTCCCCGTCCGAGCACCGCGCGGCCACCGACGGTCGCGCCATCGCACACCAGGCTGCCGGCCGCCACGATCGCCGGGGCGACGACGCGCCCCCGGACTTCGACGCCGCCCGCCACCAGCACGTTCTCGCGCGCCAGGCGATCGCCGACCTCGGTCCTGACGCTGCCCTCCAGGATGTCAAACGTTCCCTGCAGGTAGCGCTGCGGTGTGCCGATGTCCAGCCAGTAACCGCTCGCCTCATAACCGAACAGCCCCCGGCCCACCAGCCGGGGGAACAGGTCGCGCTCGATCGAGATCTTCGTCCCCGCCGGGGCCATTTCGGCCAGCACTTCCCGTTCGATGATGTAGGCGCCGGCGCTGATCAGATCCGTGATGATCTGGTCGGGGGCCGGCTTCTCGACGAACTCCCTGACCGAGAGATCCTCGTTGCGGTTCACCAGCCCGTAGGCCGACGGATCCTCCACCGCGATCAGCGCCAGAGTCACTCGCGCGCCACTGCGCTCGTGCTGTTGCAGCTGAGCGGTCAGGTCGATATCCGTCAGCACATCGCCGTTGAGCATGAAGAAGCGGTCCTCCAACAGATCCTCGGCGAACTTGAGGGCGCCGCCGGTGCCCAGCGGCCTGGGCTCCTCCAGGTACTGCAGGCGGATCCCCAGCCCCGAGCCGTCGCCGAGCACGCTGCGCACAGCCCCGGCCATGAAGCCGCAGGACAGGATCACGTCATCGACGCCGTGGCGGCGCAGCCATTCCAGCATGTAGGAGATGAACGGCTGGTCGACCAACGGCACGACCGGCTTGGGCATCGTGCTCGTCAGCGGCCGCAGGCGGGTGCCCTCGCCGCCGGCCAGGATCAGCGCCTGCACGCTCGTACTCCCCGCACTTAACGCCCGATGCCCTCGTAGACGAAGCCGGCGGCCGTGACCGAGTCGCGGTGCAGGAAGTTACGCCCGTCGACGACCAGGCGGCCGGTCATCCGCCGCGCCGCCTCCTGCCAGTCGAGCTGCTCGAACTCGGGCCATTCGGTGACGAGGATGCACGCATCCGCGCCGGTCAACGCATTCAGCGCCGAATCGGCGAACTCGACGCCGGTCATCAGCTTGCGTGCCTCGCGCTCAGCGACCGGGTCATACGCGCGCACCTTGGCCCCGTCGGCCTGTAGCCGCGCCGAGAGCACGAGCGAGGATGCCTCGCGCATGTCGTCGGTATTGGCCTTGAACGCAAGCCCCAGCAGCGCCACAGTGGTGCCGACCAGCGAGCCCAGATGCTTCTGCAGCTTGGAGATCACCCGCCGCTTCTGCAGCTCGTTGACCTCGATCACCGCCGTCAGCAGCTGGAAGTGATAGCCCGAGTTGCCGGCCAGCTGCTTGAGCGCGGAGACATCCTTGGGAAAGCACGATCCACCGAATCCGATTCCCGGTCGTAGGAAATGAGTCCCGATCCGGCGATCCAGCCCCATCCCCCGCGCCACCTCCAGTACGTCGGCACCCGTCTCCTCGCACACGTTGGCGATCTCGTTGATGAACGAGATCTTGGTGGCCAGGAACGCATTGGCGGCAAGCTTGACCATCTCAGCGCTGGCGATGTCGGTGCGGACCAGCGGCGCCTGCAAGGGGGCGTAGAGCTCGACCACGGCGTCGCCGGCCCAGTCGCCGTCGTCGCCGACCACGACCCGGTCAGGTGCCATGAAGTCCTCCAGGGCGGACCCCTCCTTCAGGAACTCCGGGCAGGACACGTACCCAAAGCTCGATTTGCCCTGCGCGACTAAGATCCGCTTGATCACCGCGCCGGTCCCGACCGGGACCGTCGATTTCATCACCAGCGCGTGGTGCTTGGACGCCGGCATCGCGCCGACCACGGCGTGGACCGCCGACAGGTCGGCATCCCCCGAATAGGTCGGGGGCGTCCCGACCGCTACGAACAGCAGCCGAGCGTGCTCGAGCGCGGGCGCCAAGTCGGTGGTGAAATGCAGCCGCTCGCGGTTGCGCGCGACTGACACGTCAAGCCCGGGCTCATAGATCGGGATCTCACCGCGCTTGAGCCCCTCGATCTTCTCCACGTCGACGTCGACGCACCACACCTCGTTGCCGAGTTGCGCAAAGCCCGCCGCGGTCACGAGACCGACGTATCCGGTGCCGATAACGGCGACTGTTTCGCGGTCTGAGGCCATCGAGCGCACGAGCGTAGCGGGTCCCGGGACCCTGGCCCCGGGTCTGACCCGGGACCCGCCCGCTCGGCCGCCGGGTTCGGGGCCTGAACCGGGCGCCGGCGGCCAGGCGAGGCCGGCGGTCGGCACGAGGTCAACGGGTGAGCGACGCGGCGATCCCGACCATCTGCTGGTTGCCGATGTCGCTCGTCAGCGTGTTCGAGATCCAGTACACGCCGTGCGGCGTCCGCCAGGCGACGTCGGTCAGCTTGCCGCCGTTGGTGAACAGCTCCAGCCGTTTGCCGTCGACGACCTTGAACGCAGCCGGTTTGGCCAGGATCGGCGGGTTGTGCCAGGTGGTGCCCTGGACACCGTAGTACTCACCGAGCGCCGCGTTGATCTCGATCGTCATCCGGTAGGCGATCTGCCGCCGGCCCTGCTGGTCGTGGATCGTGTAGGCGCGGGGATAGGAACCCGGGCTTGGGATCTCGACCGGGCAGTTGCCGGTGATCGTCAAGCAATACGAGGAGCCCGTCAGGATCAGCCGTGGGTAATACACCGGCATCGGGACTCGGCTCAGCGCCGCGGTCTGGCTGTGGCCGTCCGGCACGTCGCCCGTCAGTCCGGCGGTCGGGATCCCGGCTGCGTGCTTCGGCGCCTTGCCCTTGGTGGACCCACCGGCGGACGCCGGCGC
The DNA here is from genome assembly GCA_937888775.1 of uncultured Actinomycetes bacterium. Next base: position 29,839 of record CALAQT010000433.1, read on the forward strand.
GGCCGGGGCGGCCATGGTAGGACGCATGAAGGCGCGGAACGCGGCCGCCTCGGCGGCCGGCTCGGAGGTCACGTAGCACGGCGTCTGTCCCGTCGCCGTCACCGGGCACGGCTGTAAGATCGCCGGGAACGCAATCTGCTTGATCGTATGCCCGGCCGAGAACGCCACCAGGTCGAACAGGTTGATCAGGCCGTCCAGCGTGTGCAGGTTGTGGTCGGTCTCGGTGTAGGCGCCGAAGATCTTCAGCAGCTTGTCCCGATTGTTGATCAGGTTGGCCGCGCCGTACTGGTCCTTGGCCCAGCGGATGAAGTCCTGCTGGCGCGCGTTTCGCACCAGGTCCGAGTCGGTGTGGCGGAAGCGCACGAACTGCAGTGCCTGAACCCCACACAGGTTCTGGTAGCCGGGCTGGATGTCGATGCTCGAGTAGTCGGTCAGCGCGGTGTTGTTGTAGTAGCGATGGTCCACGTCGGTGTAGACGCAGCCGATCGCGTCGACCAGCTTCTCGAAGCCGCCGAAATTGACGTCGATGATGTGGTTGACCCGCAGGCCGGGGAACACCTGGTTCTTGAGGACGTTGACCAACAGGTTGGGGCCGCCGTATGAATAGGCGGCGTTGAGCTTGGCGGTGCCGACACCCGGGATCTCCACCTGCAGGTCCCGCGGCACCGACATCAGGTTGATCGTCGAGGAGCTCCCGTTGAGGCGGACGAGCAACATCGTGTCGGTGTTGGCCGAGTTAAACGGAGTACCGGCCCGGTGATCAGAGCCTATGATCAACAGGGTCTGAGGATCTCCGGGGTTGGGGAGAGTGACCGCCGCGTGCGGGATCGCCACGCCAACGCTGATGTCATTGACCAGGTTCTTGAACTGCAGCAGGCCGGCGACGGCCGTGGTGGCGGCGGTCGCGCCAACCACGATCAGCGCGGCGAGCACGGCGCGCCACAGCGCGCCACGGCGCGAATGAGGCATGAAGCTCATCCGCCGAATCCCCCCTCGATCGACTTCAGGATGCCGCTGCGAGGGTCCTCGGCCTGCAGCCAGATCGGCAGCGAGCGGACGAAGTCGGCCAGCGCGCGCCGGTAGCGCGCCAGCGAGGAGATCGAGACCCATTCATCGGGGCCGTGGTGACCGGCGCCCGCCGGACCGAACTCCACCGCCGGGATCCCGGCCTCGATGAACGACGCGGCGTCCGAGGCTCCATCGCGACCGACGCTCATCGTCTCCATGTCCGGCGTGCAGCGCGACACCGCCTCGCGCAGCGCGCGCACGAACGGATCCGAGCGCGGTACGGTCACCGGCGGGTGGATGAAGGTCCTCGTCACATCGATGGCGGCGATCGCCCGGACCTGGGCCAGGATGTCGCCGGGATCCTGGCCCGGCAGGTAACGGACGTCCACGGCCATCTCGCACTCGTCCGGAACCTTGTTGAGCGCGTCCCCGCCCTGGATTCGCCCAAGATTGATCGACGGCCGGTCGAACATCTCCGAGGATTCGCGGCTGAAGGGCAGCGTCTCGATCGCCCGGAACACGTCGATCGCCTTCAGCACGGCATTGTCGCCGAGCCAGGGCGTCGAGCTGTGCGCGGCGCGTCCGTGGACCACGATCCGCATCGCCAAGACCCCCTTCGCCTCGACGCCGATGTGCAGGTCGGTGGGCTCGCCGGTGATCGCGAAGTCCCCGCCTAGCCCCAGCTTGACCACGGCGTCGGTGGAGCGCTCGTCGAGCTCCTCGGACTCCT
>CALAQT010000434.1 GCA_937888775.1 uncultured Actinomycetes bacterium
CAGCCGGGCGCGCCGGCCGAGGCGGCGACGCCGGTGGTGGCGGTGGCCGACCCGGCCGCTGCGAGGATCGCGGTGCTCGAGGCGCGCCTCGCGCTCGAGCAGGAGCAACTCGACACGGCCACCATCGCTCTCGCCGAGGCGGACCTGATGGCCACGCACGGCCCGACCATCGCGCCGGACGCGGCGGTCGACCCGGCGGCGGTGGCAGCCGAACCGGGGCTTCGCCAGGAGTTGCTCGAGACGCTTGTCCAGCTCATCGAGGCGCCGCAGGGTGCCGGCGCGCCACCGGGCGAACCCGGGTCACCGGTCGCAGAACCCCACCCGCGGGTGAGGTAGCCGGCCGGACCTACGGTGCCGGCTGGTCGCCGCGCTCGGCGCGCACTTCGTCGGCGAGTTTCCGCGCCGCCGGGGTGAGTTCCTCGGGCAGTCGCACCGCGATCTCGGCGATGAGGTCGCCGTTGCCCTCGCCGCGCAACCGCGGCATCCCGAGGCCGCGCAGGCGCAGTCGTGCGCCGCTCTGGGTCACGGATCGCAGGCGGAGCTGGGCGGTCGTGCCCCGCAGGGTGGGAACCGGCACCTCGCCACCGAGCAGGGCGAGGTCGAGAGCCACGGTCACCTGGACGCGCAGGTCGTCGCCGTCGCGGGTGAAGCGGGCGTGCGGGAGGATTCGCACCCGCACGAAGAGGTCACCGGCGGTCGCCCCGGAGCTGCCCGCGCCGCCCTGCCCCGCGGCGCGGACGCGCGCGCCGTCGGCAACGCCGGCCGGGATGCGCAGCTCGACCCGCCTGGTGCGGTCCGCTCCGGTCACCTCGACCGTGCGGGTCGTGCCCGTGTACGCCTCCTCCAGGGTGATCTCCGTGGTGCCCTCGACATCGCCACCGCGCTGCGGCACGGGGGTCCGGCGCCGGCCCGCGGCCCTGGCGCCGCCGCGATTGAACATGGAGCCGAAGAGGTCGGAGAAGGGGTCCTGGTCGCCGAACAGGCTCTCCATCTCCTCGCGGGAGGCGGTGCGGTATTCCACCTGGGGGCCGCCGCGCAACGGTGCGCCGCCGCCTCCCGCGAACGAGCCCCCGCCCGGCCGCCCCGCCTTGTCCCAGGCCTCGTACTCGCGCCAGCGCGGGCCGGCCTCGTCGTACATGCGCCGCTTCTCCGGGTCGCTGAGCACCTCGTTGGCCTCGTTGATCTCCTTGAAGCGGCGCTCGGCGGCGGCATCGCCCTGGTTGACGTCGGGATGGTGCTTGCGGGCCAGCTTCCGGAAGGCGGCCTTGATCTCCTTCGGAGTGGCCGTCCTGGGCACCCCGAGCGCGGCGTAGTAATCCTGGGACGCTGTCGGCACGGTGCGGTTGTACCCGATCGAGCCGCGCGGCGAAACTGCGGCGGCGCCCACCGCTGGCTGGAGGTCTGGCCTCGCTATGGTCAGAGCGTGGCGATCTCCCCGGGCGCCGACGCCGTCACCGTGCGCATCGCGGTGCCGCACGGCCCGCTCGACCTGGCGGCGACGCTCCTCCCCCTGCGCCAGGGCATGGACGACCCCACCATCCGTGTCGACGCGGATGGTGTCTGGCGCGCGCTGCGAACCCGCCAGGGGCCGGCCACTCTCCACCTGCACCTGGAGAACGGTGACCTGGTCGCGTCGGCGGTGGGGCCCGGTGCTGGAGCCGCCCTGGAGATGGCGCCGTCGCTCGCCGGGCTCAACGATGATCCGGGCCGGCTGCGCCCGCTGCACCGGTCGGTGGATGAGGCCCGCCGCCGCTCCCCGGGCCTGCGGCTGACCGCGGGCACGAGCGTGGTCGACGCCCTGGTCTGGGTGATCCTCGCCCAGAAGGTGGTGGGCCTCGACGCCCGCCGCGCCTACCGCGACCTGGTCCGCCGCCTCGGCGAACCGGCGCCGGGATGCGCGGGACTGCTGTTGCCGCTGCATCCGGACAGGCTGGCGGCGACGCCGTACTGGACCTTCCACGAGTGCAACGTCGAGCGCCGCCGCGCGTCCGTGATCGTGGCCGTGGCGCAGCGGGCCCGTGCGCTCGACGCCCTGGCGGCGCTGCCGCCGGAGGAGGCGCGGCGGCGGCTGCAGACGCTGCCGGGGATCGGCGCCTGGACCGCGGCCGAGGTCACCGCGGTCACCCACGGCGACCCGGACGCGGTGGCCCTGGGCGACTATCACCTCCCCAACGTCGTCGCGCATGCGCTGGCGGGGGAGCCGCGCGGGGACGACGCACGGATGCTCGAGCTGCTCGAGCCCTACGCCGGCCAGCGCGGCCGGGTGATCCGGCTGCTCATGTCCGGTGGGCGAGGGGCGCCGCGATACGGGCCGCGGCTGGCGCGCCAGGACATCCGCCATCGCTGAACGGGAGGCGGGCACCCTCACGATTCCATCTGCGACCGTTGCACACACGTGACCGGAGTTTCATCGCGGGCGCGCACGGATTCGGGGATGGTGGGCGCAGCGATGCGTTTCCACGCGCCGAAGTCCGGCTCTGCTGCCCAGCCGCTCACCCTGGCGGAGCGCCGCGGCACGCTGCCCTGCTCGGAGCCGGGGTGCACGTCCGTGGAGGCTGTGGCCTGCGCGTACGTTGACCGCCGCCAGCGTGAGTGCAACTCCGCCTGGTGCTGCGGGCATCAGCAGATCGCCTTCAACGGCATCTACTGCCGGCGTCACGCGGGCATCATCCAGGCGCTCGGCCCCGACCACGTCAGCCTGGCCATGCCCGACCTCGAGAACCGCGCGCCATCGCTGGCCAACTGGGTTGGTCGCGACCTCGACGCGCCCATTCGCGCCCTGCTCGAGGCGCATTTCCCGGGACACACGATGAATGTCACCAGCGTGGTCAACGGTGGGTCCATGTGTGAGCGCACCTGGGGACGGTCCTGGAAGCTGATCTCGGGGAACGGCGTGGACCTGTCGGTCAACGTCAACGTGCCCGAGGCGGACGACAGCGTGGTCCGGGTGGTCTACGACGGCTGCGTGCTCGCCGAGCTGACCCCGCCGTGGATCGAGGCGCGCCGCCATGGCGTCACCCTCGACGCCGAGGGCAACGAGGTGGTGCGACGCAGGTTCTATGACCTGATCATCGAGGACGTCGAGGCCGCGATGCTGGTCACCAAGAACCAGCCCGACCCCTGATAACGTGCGTCGAGGCCATGTGAATCGCAGCAGCCATCGGGCCTTCACCCCCGTGCTGGGGGAGGCGGCGGCGGCGCGAGCGGGGCCTGGGTGACTGCCACGCCGGCGTGGCAGTACGGGCAAGTCAGAGCACCGACGGCAAGCGGCGCCTGGCAGTTGAGGCAGTGCGGTGAGCGCGGCGCGGTGCGCTGCACGATCGCGGCCGAGCGGGTCACGTGGCCCGGATTGACGGGAGCCAGGGCGGTGCCGTCGGGGAGGAGCAGCTCGTACGTCTGCGTGGACATGGCGTCACGCACGGCCTGCAGGCCCTCGTAGTCCGGGTTGATCGCGTACAGATTCGCCAGGGTGGTCACCGCGTCGCCGGTGCGGCCCAGCATGTACTCGCACACACCGAGGTAGAACAGGCACTGCTCGCTGCCGGGACCGAGTTTGCCGGTGCGGGCCGGACTCGCCTCGACCAGGCTGAGCGCCTGCTGCGGATCCTCCTTGCAGAGGTACGCGTAGGCGAGGTGCGCGGTGACGGACGCCATGCTGTCGCCGGTCGCCGGTGCGTCCCGCCGGATGGTGACGAGCTCGGCGATCGCCTCATCGATCTGGTTGCAATGCAGCGCGGCGGCGGCCCGGTGGCCGCGGGCGACCCAGTCCGACGGGACCCTGGCGCAGTACCGGCGATAGAGGTCGAGAGCAGCGGCGTTGTCTCCCTGCTTGGTCTTGCACTCGGCGAGCGGCGCCAGCACCTCGGGACTGTCGGGATCAATGGCCGCCGCGCGGGCCAGCAGTTCGGCAGCGTTGGCGGGCTCGAGTCCCGCCTGGCGCACGTAGGTGCGAATGCGCCACACCGGACTGTGCAATTGGACAAGGCCAGTGATCAGCAACCACAGCCCGACCGGCGAGGTGATCACCAGCAGGGTGAAGAGGATGCCCCAGGCGATCTTCTGCGGCGGCGTCATCGCGGCCATCTCGGCGAGGCTCGCGGTGGTCGACGCGGGGGTCGTGCGGGGCGCGGTCGCACGCGTCTGATGCGCACCCGCCGGCGCCGCTGCGCGCTGCCAGCTGCGCGCTTGCCGCTGCGAATACGTCGTGTACCACAGACCCGTTCCGGGAATGCCAACGGTGGTGCGGCGGCGTCCGTGCCCGACGGTGTAGTGCAAGCCGCGAGGCCCGAAGCTGGTGCTCAGCCCGCGCTTCGACAGGTTGAGCCGGATCCCCGGCGCCACCCGCAGCGTTCTGCGAAAGCGGAGATAGCCTGCCATCACAGCGATCAGTTTCCCTTACCGATCTCCGCAATTCCCTGCGGTAATCCCCGTGATTGGCGCAGATCACGTCGTGCGCGGAGTGACACGCACCGTATCATCCTGCGCCGATGCAGATGTTGATTGTTGTCGTCGTGGCCATTCTGGTCATCGCACTGGCGATCGCCGTGCTCGGGTTCATCGGACCCTTCGTCGCCGTCGTCGGCGTTGTTGTCGCGGCGTTCGTCCTCCTCAATCCCGGCGGGCTGGGTGCGCGGCTGCGTCAGTCACCCGGCTGGTGGGGCATCCCGGGATTGCGCCGCGCCTCCTCGCGGGCGGTTCCGTTTGCGATGTGGCTGCTGCTCTACACCGTGCCGGTGCCCATCGCCGCGTTCGCTCTCACCCACGCCGGCCTGGGCGGCGGCGGCAGTGCGCCGGCGGCGGTCGCTCCCAACGCCATCGGCGGCGGATCGAGCGCCCCGGTCGCGGTGACGACCCCCACACCCGCCCCCACGCCCACCGACACGCTGCCGCCGCCGTCCACCCCTTAGCCGGCAACGATATACTTGACGCACCGGGCTGGAAAACCGGTTTCATCGTTTGGGCTAACGTCGGGTCGTGAGAATCCCTGCCTTCGTGGCTTCCGCGCTCAAAGGCGACCAGCCGATGGGTCGACTGGTCCGCCCACTCGCCAATCGCCTGCTTCCTACCCACCCGATCCCGGTGACTGTCCTGTCGGGTCCGGCCAAGGGGCTCAAGTTGGTCATCGACACTCGCAACGAGAAGTTCTTCTGGACTGGCGCGCATGAGCCTGAAGTTCTGAACGCGTTGGGTCGACTCCTGCATCCCGGTTCGGTCTATTGGGATGTGGGTGCCCACATCGGTCTGCACGCGATGTTCGCGAGCCGGTGCGTCGGTCCTGACGGCCATATCCACGCCTTCGAGCCCGCACCCGCCACCATCGCGCGGCTGCGGCGAGCCGTTGCCTTGAACCACGCGAAGAACATCACCATCCACGAGATGGCGCTCTCTGACAAAGCGGGCTCTGCCGTCCTATACAACTCGGATGCAAGCGCGACGCGAACCCTAGTGCCGGGCATTCAGCACTCAGAGGGCGACTCGGTGCAGTGCGAAACCGCTGATCGGATGGCCGAGCGTTTGGGAAGGCCAGACCTCATCAAGATCGACGTGGAGGGTGCCGAGAAGATGGTGCTCGCGGGTGCCCGAGACCTTTTGAGTCGCGATCCTCCAGTCCTCATCGTGGAGTATTGGACAGACGACGCGGTCGCTCACGCCAAGACTGCGTTCCCGCAGTACCGCTTTGTCCAACTAGACCAGGTGGACTGGCTGATGACCCCCGATCAAGAGCGTTCAGCTAACGGCTAGCTGTAGTTCCCACAGACGTTGTTGACAGAGTGAGAGCCCGCTCTCCACGGTTTGGACTGCTTGACGGTCTGACCACGGAGGAGGGCTCTCAGTGTCCCATGCTAGTGCGCGGCTCAACCAGTTTGGCCGGGGTCTGCTGATCGCGCGGGTGCTCGATGAGGGCTGGACAGCGGCGGCAGCAGCCGAGGCGGCGGGGGTATCGCGGGCCACTGTGTACAAGTGGCTGGCGCGGTTCCGCAGCGAGGGCGAGGCGGGACTTTGTGACCGGAGCAGCTGCCCCGCGACGAGTCCGCGCCGGCTCTCGGCGGACGCGGAGCAGCGGATCCTGAGGTTGCGCCGACGTCGCAAGTTGGGGCCGCACCGGCTGGGGGCAATCCTGGGGGTGCCGCGCTCGACGTGCTACGCGGTGCTGCGCCGGCACGGGCTGGAGCGGCTGGACTGGATGGATCGGCCCACCGGCGAGGTGATCCGTCGCTACGAGCGGGAGCGGCCGGGTGAGCTGATCCACGTTGACGTCAAGAAGCTGGGACGGATCCCGCCAGGAGGCGGCTGGCGGGCATTGGGACGCCAGCCTGGCCTCTCCCACAACGTTGGTGCCG